>SKXR01000242.1 GCA_007128275.1 Kiritimatiellia bacterium | reverse complement strand
TCGAGTTGTTTCAGTCCGGCCTGATCTTTCGCCCGCAACAAGTCCGTGCGTTTGCCCATGACATGGTAGGGCGCCCAGGATTTAGGATAGACGATGTCCGCATCCTTGAACGCATCTTCCATGGAATTCACATGTTCGAACGTGCCGCCGGATTCCGCGGCATTCTTCTTGGCCACCTCGACGACGTCCGGAATCAGATCATAGCTCGGCGGATGTGCCAGACTCACCTGCATCCCGAAACGGGTCATCAAACCGATGATACCCTGGGGAACGGACAAGGGTTTGCCGTAGCTGGGCGAATAGGCCCAGGTCATCGCGATCTTCTTGCCCTTCAACTGGTCCAGTCCGCCGAAATGTTCCTTCAACCACATCAGGTCCGCCATGGACTGGGTGGGGTGATCGATGTCGCACTGGAGATTCACAATGGCCGGGCGTTGGGGGAGGACGCCGTTATTGAACCCGTCATCCAAGGCTTCCGCCACTTCCACCATGTAGGTGTGTCCGGCGCCGAGATACATATCGTCACGGATTCCGATGACTTCGGTCAGAAACGAAATCATGTTCGCCGTTTCGCGCACCGTCTCGCCATGGGCGATCTGGGATTTGCTTTCGTCCAGGTCCTGCACGGCCAACCCCAGCAGGTTCGAAGCGGAGGCGAACGAAAAACGCGTGCGGGTGGATTGGTCCCGGAAATTGGAGATGGCCAAGCCGGATTCAAAGCACCGGGCCGAAATGTTATTGCGGTACAAATCACGCAACGCTTCCGCGACCAACAATACGGCTTTCAATTCCGCTTCGGACTTATCCCAGGTAAGGAGAAAATCCTTCCCGTGCAAATCGGCATTCAGCCCTTCCAATTCCTTCAAGAGATTCTTCAGTTCAGACATGATTACGGTCTCCTTTCTACGTTATGCGCCGGTGGCGCCTGATTCAGTCGCCCATGATGGACCTGGTGAAAACGCTGAAATCAACTAGTGACTATAGTACAATCCCCTGGATTCGTGAACTCTTATTTGCAGAGCTTGGCGCGCTGCGCTGCGCGGGTGTAGAATAGTGCCTGCCGAATCTTGACGGGTCTCGCCCTTGCGCCTAGAATTCCCACTGGGCTTCCGTAGTCGTGGCCCGTCCCATCAGGGAGTGTGTATTTGCATGACCTGACGCATAGGAGAAGAATATGGAAACAGAACGCGTCCTTCCCCCCGTCCAATGGACTTTAAACGAACGCGTCAAACCAAAAGCCGATGATGCGTTCATGGAGGATGCCCTGCCTGCCGGCGTGGCCCTCCAGGCGCGCAAATTTCATCGTCAGATTGAGGGCTACCGGATGAGTCCCTTGAAAAGTCTCGGGCACCTCGCCCAGATGCTGAATCTCGGCGGCATCTGGGTGAAGGATGAGTCGGTTCGGCTGAGTCTGAATTCGTTCAAGGTCTTGGGCGGCTCGTTTGCCATCTACCGGTATGTGGCGCAGCAACTCGGCTCGGATGTGCCCGTTACGGAACTGCTGACGGAAGAAACGCGTCGGAAACTCGGCAATCTGGTTTTCGCCACCGCCACGGACGGGAATCACGGACGCGGCATTGCCTGGTCCGCCACGCGACTCGGCTTCAGGTCGGTGGTCTATGTACACAAACACACGTCCGAGGCGCGCATTGACGCTATACGCCGCAACGGCGCGGAGATCGTGGTCGTGGACGGGACGTATGACGATGCCGTCCGGCGGGTATGCTCCGATGCCGCGCGGAACGGGTGGCAGGTCATCTCCGATACGTCCTGGGCCGGATACGAAGACATCCCGAAATGGGTGATGCAGGGGTATACGACGCTTGTTGCGGAGACGCAGGAACAACTGGCCGGACAAGGCTTGGCGCGTCCAAGCCATGTGTTCGTGCAGGCGGGTGTGGGAGCGCTCGCAGCGTCGGTCATGGGGGCTTATCATCAATTGATGGGCGTGGACCGTCCCAAGATGGTGGTGGTGGAACCGGTCGCCGCGGCGTGTCTCTCGTTGTCCGCCCAGCAGAAGGACGGGAACCCGCATCATTTCGAAGGGGGGTTGGAGACGATCATGGCGGGTCTTGCCTGCGGCGATCCCAGCCCGCTGGCTTGGAATATCTTGCGGGACTGTGCGGACGTGTTTGCGGTGTGTCCTGATTACGTCGCCGCCAAAGGCATGCGCGTCTATGCCGCGCCGCTGGCGGGAGATCCTTTCCTCGTGTCGGGCGAATCAGGCGCCGTGACGCTGGGCGCGTTGATGTACCTGATGCAATGGGATGGCGCCCATGCATTGCGCGAAACGCTTGGTTTGGGACCGGACTCGCAAGTGCTCCTGATCAATACGGAAGGAAACACGGATCCCGACGAATTCCGTCGCGTGGTGTGGGAAGGGGCCGATCCGGTGCCACAACCCTACAAAGCGCATGGCCAACGCGCATTCGGCGGCTAATCCGCATGGCGGAGAGAGGGGGATTCGAACCCCCGGTACGCCCAAAAGACGTACAACGGATTAGCAATCCGCCGCTTTAAACCACTCAGCCATCTCTCCCCACAGGTTTGCGTACGATAGTGCACGCCCGCATACGGTGCAAGCAGAATGGCTCCCGTGATGGGAACACCGATACGAAATCTGGATCATGCATACTCCGTGGTTGATCCGCCTTCCCCTTGATTGCATAGTCTGATCCATGAACTGGAAGGACTTTTTTGATTCCCTGGGCATGAACGGTACGAAATGGCAGTGGCGGATCATGCGCTGGGAGAATGCCTGGAAAGACCGGAAATCCACGGCGAAGCAGAAGCGGGGACAGGTAGCGTATCGGCACAAATTCTGTTCCTGCGGCGCGTTGCTGGACCGGGAGGAGCGGTCCTGTCCCCATTGCGGGAAACGGGCGCCTTCCTGGCGGGCGCAGGTGGTTCAGCGGGCCGTGGGCCTGGTCATTCCGTCGGCCTTGGCCGTGTCCAGTACCTTGTTGATTGCCAACACCGCAATGTACTTGTTGGTCGTAGCCATCGCCGGGGGACAGGCCCTGATTGCACCGCCGGTGAATGTGCTTGCCGAACTGGGCGGTCTGGTGTTGGGGCGCTTGCCCGACGGCGCCTACGGCCTGCTGATCACGTACGGGTATCTGCACTTTGGCCTCATCCATTTTGGGTTCAACATGCTGGTGCTCTCGCAGGTGGGCCCCATGTTGGAGCAGGAAATCGGGAAGGCGCGTTTCTTCACCCTGTACACGCTTGCACTGATCGGCGGTGGGCTGGCCCGATATTTTGTCAGCGGACCGGTGAATACCATTGTGGTGGGGGCGTCCGGCGCCCTGTTCGGCCTGATCGGGTTTGGGATTTCCTACGCCCACTTCGTCGGAGGCCACTCCGCCCATGAACTCCGCAATTTCTTTCTGCGCTGGGCGATCTACGGATTCCTATTCGGCCACTTCGTCGGCGCGGACAACGTGGCGCATTTCGGCGGCTTTGTGGTCGGCGCAGCGCTGGGCTACCTGGTGGAACGGGAACGGCTGAACCGCGACCGGTTCACGCCCATCTGGGGTTACGCCGCCGGCATCTGTCTGCTGGCCACCTTCGCCGCCTTCGGCTGGGTCATCGCGCAAAAGCTGAGCTGATCGGGCCACGCGCGAAGTTTCCAATCGTTGGAAAATACCGCGCATTTTCTTCCAACGATTGGAAAACTGCGGTGTTTGGGGTTCCAACGATTGGAAAGACGCTTACGGACGTTCGTGCGCCATGAGTTCGCCGCCGATGATGGAGGCGCCGCCATCGACGTACAGGACCTGTCCACTGATCTTCTTGGAATGCGGTCCCATCAGGAAGGCGGCGGCATTGGCGACTTCCAGCTTGTCGCCGTCTGGATCCCAGGGCAGGGGACTGATACGTTCCCATGTCTTGCCGAGCTCTTCGAAGCCGTGAATGGCCCCGGCGGCCTTGGTGCTGACCGGGCCGGCGGATACGGCGTTGACGCGTACCAGATCCTTTCCGTGCCGGCGCGCGAGCGCCCGGACGGTGGCTTCCAGCGCGGCTTTGTTCACGCCCATCCAGTTGTAGTAGGCAAACGCCACTTGGGAGGCAAAACTCAGCGTGACCACCGCGCCGCCTTCCGGCATGCACGGTTGTGCATACTTGGTGACCGTTGCCAGCGACACGGCGCTGATATGGAATCCCAGCTTGAGATCATCGTAGGCGTCCGTATGAAACTCGGGTCCGAGGCAGGTCTTCGGGTTGGCGTAGGCAATGGAATGGGTCACCCCGGCCACCGGGCCGATCTCCTCGAACAACTGTTTGACCTCGTCCTCCACCGTGACATCGCAGTAGCGGATGTTCAGGCGGTCCTTGTCTTCCTGCGCCCATTTCTTGTTGCGGTCGAAGAAGATCTTCTTCATGCGCTCATTCTGAACCGTAAAGATCACGTTGCCGCCCCACTGTTCGACGACCTTCCCGATCGCGTACGCAATGGAATCCGAGTCCAGTAAGCCCATGACGACATAGGTTTTGTCCTTTTCGATCATCGTTCATCTCCTTCATTAACACGGTGAAGCCGGTACGATAGGCAAGTCGGACGCGAAATGCAATGCTCTAGTCTTTTTAGGGAAAGACTTGAAATCCTTGGCCGCGGGTTCAGAGTATCCATAGAAGCTGATCCTGAACTGCGAGGAGAAAATGATGAATAGATTCTGGTGGTCGGCGGGACTCGCCGCCGTGCTGGCATGCGGGCTGGTTCCTTCCGGGTTCGCCGATGAAGACACCGATGCATTTGCAAGACAACGGGAGCTTATGGTGAAAAATACGATTGAAATGCGGGATATCACGGATCCGCTCACGTTGCAGGCTATGCGCAGCGTGGAGCGCCACAAATTCGTGGAGACCAACATGGAACGGATGGCCTACGCCGACCGGCCGTTGCCGATCGGGTACGGCCAGACCATCTCCCAACCCTACATCGTCGCCGCCATGACGGAGATGTTACAGGTGAAGGAAGGGGATGTGGTGCTGGAACTCGGCGCCGGATCCGGTTATCAGGCTGCGGTTCTGGCCGAGTTTGTCGGGCATGTCTATACGATTGAAATCGTGCCCGAACTGGCGAAGATCGCCGGCGACCGCCTGGCGGAACTGGGATACGATAACGTGACCGTGAAAGCGGGCGACGGGTATTTCGGTTGGGAAGAACACGCGCCGTTTGACGGGATTATCGTGACGGCCGCCGCCACGCATATTCCTCCGCCGTTGGTGGAACAATTGAAGCCCGGCGCGCGCATGGTGATTCCCGTCGGCCCGCCGATGCAGGTTCAGAACCTGATGATCGTCGAGAAACAAGAAGACGGCACCGTGGTGCAGCGCAGTGTCATGCCGGTGCGGTTCGTGCCGTTGACGGGTGAGCGGTAGGAGGGAGGGTGTCGGGTGTCGCGTGGCGGGTGTCGCGTGGCGACCGCTTCCGGGAGGGGTAGTGGGGTTTGTGCTTTGCTCTGCAAGCAGGGGGAAATGTGACTTGCCGCCGTAAGTGCGCATGGTACAATGCAGATATGACAACGAAAGAACTCGCCATAGACACGATCAAGGGGTTGCCTGATGATGCCACGTGGGATCTCATTCAGGAGCGAATCAACTTTGTGGCGGGAGTGCGGAAGGGTCTTCGTGAACACGACGAAGGCAAAGGAATTCCCCATGACCGGGTCAAAGAGGATTTTGCCGAATGGCTCACGCGCTGATCTGGTCGCCGGCGGCCCGTTTTGATCTCTGGGATATCCTGTCCTACATTTCTGAATTTGACACGCAAGCTGCAGCCCTTTTTGGCCAGGGTATCTTTGACGCCGTTGACCGTCTCGTTGAGTTTCCGCAATCGGGCAGGATGGTGCCGGAATTTAAAGACCCGACCATCCGAGAGATCATCCGAAAACCATGCCGCATTGTATACCGAGTGAAGAACGACCAGGGGCTGATTGAAATTGCACGCGTGTGGCATGCAGCCAGAGGTATACCGGAAATCTAATTGGTTAGCCTGGTCAACCCCGAACTCTCTATCCATATAGATGCATGTTAATCAACAGAACTCCACCTCTCACCCTCCCGCGCCGTTCCTGTATCCCGCCGTTTTCCTGATCAGCGCCGTGGGCATTGCCTATCAGGTCGTGCTCATGCGCGTCTTGTCCATCGCGCAGTGGCATCATTTCGCCTACATGATCATCAGCATTGCGATGCTGGGGTTTGGCGCCAGTGGGACCCTGCTGACCTTGATCCGCTCCCGGTTGAGCGGTAAAGAGAAGCAGAGTTTCTTTGTGTCGCTCTTGTTGCTGACATTCAGTTTGCCGCTCTGCTATGTGTGGTCGCAGCGGATCCCGTTTGAGACTTTTCATCTGGTCACCCAAGGCGATCAATTCGGCTGGCTCCTCGCCCTGTACACGATTCTGGCCGTCCCGTTTTTTCTGGTCTCGACCTGTATCACGCTGGCTTTCTTCATGGCTCCGCGCCGGGTGGGCCGGGTGTATTTTACGGACCTCGTCGGGTCCGGTCTCGGCGCCGCGGCCGTGGTCGGCCTGCTGTTTCTGGTGCCGCCCGAACAATTGCCCTATCTTCTGTCGCTTCCGTTGATCCTGTTGGCGGGATGGATGGTGTTCGGTATGGCGCGCCCTTGGAAGACGCTTTTCGGATTGAGCGTCGGCATCGGCATTATGTGGGTGGGCGCTCAGGGCTTTGCGCCGATTCGGGTGTCCGATTACAAGACCCTTTCCTATACGCTGCAATTCCCGGACGCCGAAATTGTCGCGTCCGCTCAAAGCCCGTTGTCGCAGATACACGTTGTCCGTTCCCGTCAAATTCGGGAAACGCCCGGTCAACTGGGGAACTACCCGTTTGCGCGCATGGGCCCGTTGCCGGAACAGGCCGGCCTCTTCTTTGATGCGGGTTCCGTTTCCGTCGTCAACCGCTACGACGGGGACACCGAACGCTTTTCGTACATGGACTATGTCACGCCCGCCTTGGCGTATCGCATGGTCCGGGAACCCGAGGTGCTGGTCATCGGCGCCGGCGGGGGGAGCGACGTGTGGATGGCGCTCTATCACGGCGCGAAACACGTCACGGCGGTGGAAGTGGACCCGTCCGTGTTCCGCTTGATCGAACAGGAATTGGCGGATTTCTCCGGCGGACTGTATCGCCGCGACGATGTGACGCCGGTTACCGCTGAAGGGCGCGGATATCTGCAATCGCGCGGGGGCTCTTATGGCGTGATTCATATTGCGTTGTTGGATGCGTTCAACGCCGCGGCTTCCGGCGTGTATGCGTTGAGCGAGAGTTATCTCTATACGCGCGAGGCGATAGAGTTCTACATGAAACATTTGACCGACGACGGGGTGTTGGCCATCACACGCTGGCTCAAGACGCCCGCGCGCGACGCCATCAAGATGTTCGCCACGCTGGTGGAAGCCTGCGAAGCGGCCGGCTACGAGGATCCCGGCGCGCATCTTGCTTTTATCCGGTCATGGAATGCCGGCACCCTGCTATTAAGCCGCACGCCGTGGACGGATGAGCAACTGGACGAGATACGCGCGTTCAGCCAATCGCGCGGGTTTGACATCGCCTGGATGCCGGGCGTGACCGAGGCGGAGGTGAACCGGTTCACGATCCTGGAAGAACCGGTGTATTATCAGGCGGCCCTGGCTATCTTGTCGGAGGAACGCGACCGCTTCTATCGCGACTACCTTTTTGATGTTCGTCCCGCCACGGATGATCGTCCCTATTTCTTTCAATTTTTCAAATGGGATACCCTGCGCGTGTTGGTGCGGGACATGGGATTTGAGTGGGTGCCCTTTGTCGAGTGGGGGTATATCGCGTTACTCGCGACTCTGGTGCAGGGCGCTGTGGCCAGCGTTCTGTTCATTCTGTTGCCCTTGATCACGCTCACGCGCCGCGCCGAAACGCGCGGTGCGCGTCGATGGGTGGTCATGTATTTTACGGCACTGGGCCTCGCCTTCATGTTCCTGGAGATCGCGTTCATTCAGAAGTTCATGCTGTTTCTGACCTACCCGATTTACGCGGTGGCCGTGGTGTTGACCGCGTTTCTGGTCTTTTCGGGGTGCGGCGCTTTTCTTGCGGACCGGTGGCGCGGCGATCGGTTCCCGCTGGTACGCGCCGCTGTCGGGGGGATTGTGTTGTTGACCCTGCTGTATACCGCGTTGCTCCCGCCGCTGTTTTCCGCGTGGGCGGGTTGGCCCGATGCAGCGCGCGTCGTGGTGTCGTTTGTCTTGATCGCGCCGCTTGCATTCTGTATGGGCATTCCGTTTCCCAGCGGACTGCAATTGGTCAGTGACCGTTATGCCGCCATGGTGCCGTGGGCTTGGGGGATCAACGGGTTCGCCTCCGTGATGGGCGCGTCGTTGGCGACGTTTACGGCGATTCATTTCGGGTTTCGAATTCTAGTCTGGACGGCCGCGGCGGTGTATGTGCTGTGTTTGCCCGCGTTCATGGGCTTGAGGAGGCGCGGTGAGCGATAGGGACTCTGGTGTCCTCACGATGGCGTAAGAGTTGATAAATCGATCAGGTTAAGTATTCGATGTTGCGTAACACATTTGTACATTTGCCCGGCGTGGGCGACACGACGGAGCGCCGTTTATGGGAGCGGGGCCGGCATACATGGGACGATCTGCTGCTCGCGCCGGAACGCGATTTGCCGGCGCGCTTGCGGCAGAGTGCCGGCCGGGCTCGGATTGAAGAATCCGTGACCCGATATGCGGCGGGCGAGTGGAGGCATTTCGATCGGTGTCTGCCCGCCGGCGCCAAGTGGCGCGCCTTTCAGCCGCTCCGCGAACGAACGCTCTATGTCGATATTGAGACGGACGGATACGACAACAACATCACCGTGATCGGCATTTATGACGGCGCGTCTTTTCGGGCTTATGTGGCAGGGGAGAATCTGGACGACGCCCGGGAAGACCTCGAAAGTGCATCCGCGATCGTCACGTATAACGGGACCGGATTTGATATGCCGATTATCCGGGCTCGTTTTCCGTACCCTCTATTCAATCACGTACATATCGATCTCATGTGGCCTTTGCGTCGCTTGGGGTTCCGTGGCGGCTTGAAGCGGATCGAACAGGAGATGGGTATTGTGCGCAGTGCGGACACGCGTGCGATGAGCGGATGGGACGCGGTCTATCTATGGCGTGAACATCTGCGCGGCAGTCGGGAGGCCCGCGCGCGGCTGTTAAAATACAACGAAGAGGATGTCCGCAACTTGGAACCGCTGATGTGTTGGGTATATGACACCATGCAGAAGCGGATCGGCCTTACTCTTCGTCCGGGATAAGGCCCATTTCGTCTTCGAAGATTGCAAAAGGATCTTCTTCGGTTCCGGCCGGCACGTCGGGTTCGGGAAGGTATTCATCCAGAAACACGTCCCTCTCTGAATTAACCCGTTCACGTTCCTCGAGCCGGTACACGTCTTCGCGCAAATCGATCAATTCTTCCGTGGCCTTGGCCAGCTCCCGTTCACGTTGCCAGAGCGTCACCGACGCCAGGATCGCCCATACGACGGCAATCGCAGAAACCATAACCAGTAGCCCGCAGATTCCTTTCCAATGCCCGGTATGCAGTCGTTTCTCCGGTTTCTTGATGCTAACTTTCATGCGTCAGTGCCTCCATGGAGCTCTTAAGTGCATTGAACGTAGCAAATTGGAAATACGGTTGCCAATCAGAATGTTCATACCGACCGGCCGTTATCCTGCGTGCCGAGTCTGAGCAGGGCCGGTACACTCTTTCGGGCCCACGTGTCCGGCTTCTCGTGGTGTGCGGCCGCGTCGCCGAAACAGACGCGCAGCATGTCCGTGTCAATGACGCCGGGACTGTACGCCACGGCGGCCAACCCGTCCGGCAATTCCTGCGCGAGCGCTTGCGTCATCCCTTCAACCGCCCATTTGGTGGTGCAATACGGCGCGACTTCGGGCGACGTGGACCGCCCCCAACCGGAACTGAAATTCACAATGACCCCTTCGCCACGCTTGATCATCGCCGGCACAACATGGCGTATGACATGATAAACGCCCTTGATGTTGACATCGACGACCTGCGAAAATTCATCGGCCGGCACGTCCCATAGCGGGGCGCGTTGATTGGCCAAGCCGGCATTATTGAGGAGCAGGTCCGGAGGGCCGTGCATCTTGATCATGGTCTTGGCCCAGTGGGCGACGGCCGGATCGGATGTCACGTCTACGACATCAAACCGATGCGGGGCGGCATAACGCGATGACAGTTCGCGCACGATCGCTTCCGAGCGACCGGATCCGCACACCGTGTGCCCCAGCCGGATAAACTCCTCCGTCATGGCGTATCCCAACCCTTTGGTGGCGCCGGTGATGACAATGATGCGTTTTTTCGTTGGTTTATTCATCATTACGTACCTGTTATTCGTGTGGCGTTTCTGAAAGCTCAAGAAACGAACAATACCAATGCCTTATTTTTTCGAACATATTAGCTAACCCACCCCGGCCCCGCCAAGGCGCGGGGCCACCACTCCGGAGGGGTCCGCGACGTGTCTCGGCGAAGCCTTGCGAAGCCGGACGCGGGGGGAGGGTTAAGAGTCTAGCCGCATGCATTTTTGTGTAACATGGCAAGGGGAGCGAGGCAAGTCCGTGCGATCCGTTCGGCAGGGTGCGCCGCGCAGGAACCAGCCTCAAAGAATCATGGACACTGTTTCGCACGGGCGATACCATGAGCCGGATTCAAGAGGATCTTATGAAAAATTGGCAGGAAACGGAAACCATCTATCAGCGGCTCAATACACTGACCGCGCACGGCGAGGCCGCGGCCTTGGCGGTGATTGTCGGTATCGAAGGGTCCACCTATCGCCGGCCCGGGGCGAAACTGTTGATTGAGGCGGACGGCCGGATGATCGGCAACGTCAGTGGTGGATGCCTGGAACAGGACGTCCGCGAGACCGCCCTGAGCATACTCAAAACCGGGGAAGCCCGGCGGGTCCATTACGATACGAGCGACGAGGAAGACAAGGTCTGGGGCATGGGCCTGGGTTGCAACGGCAAAGTCGACCTGTTCATCCAGCGCATTACCCCGGAAGAACACACGGCGCTGATTGAAGAGGTCTGCGTTCTGTTACAGGGCGATAATCCGGTGGCGATCCGGGTGGACTTGGAAGGTGATCGCTCCGGACGCTTGAGCCTGGTGGACCCGTCCGAAACATGCACGGAGTGGAAGGGCGCCGTCTTCACGGAGCACCTGAACCCGCCGCCCGTCTTCCTTATTTGCGGGGCGGGAGAGGATGCCATTCCTCTCGCGCGTATGGCGCACGAAATCGGATTTCGTGTGGCCTTGGCCGATCACCGCGCCGCCTATCTCACGTCCGAGCGCTTCCCGTGGGCGCGGAAACGGGTCAAGGCTCGCCCGGAAGAGTCTCTGGACGAACTTTCGATCAACCCGCACACCTTGGCCGTTGTCAAAACCCACACGCTTAGCCACGACGCGGCGTGGGTGAACCGGCTCTTGGAGACGGAGGTTCCTTACATCGGTTTGCTCGGGCCGCGTGATCGGCGTGACGAAATACGGAATCGGGTTGATCCCGCTCAGCAAGCCCGTATATATGGTCCGGTCGGTTTGGATCTGGGCGGCGAGGGCCCGGAACAGGTTGCGCTCAGCATTGTGTCCGAGGCGTTGGCCGTGTGGCACGGCCGTCTGCCGGGCCATCTGCGCGATCGAACCAGAGCCATTCATTCGGAATAACACGAACAGAGGGGAACGCATGGTGGACAAGATTTTGGATGGGAAAGCACTTTCCGCTGAAATGCGGGAGGAACTGAAAGCGCGGATTGAACCGCTTCAAGCGAAGGGCGTTACGCCGGGGCTGGGGGTCTTGCTGGTCGGCGAGGATCCGGCTTCGCGATCCTATGTGACCGCGAAGGAGAAGGCGTGTGAACAGGTTGGCATCCATTCCCAGGAAATACGGTTGCCGGAGGTCGCTTCCCGCGAAGAGATTCTTGAGGTGGTGCACGGGTATAATCAGGATCCGCGCATTCATGGGATTCTTGTGCAACTCCCCTTGCCGGATACGCGCATGGAACAAGACGTCATCGCCGCCATTGATCCGGACAAGGATGTGGACGGGTTCCATCCTGTAAACGTAGGCCGGATGCTGTTGGGCCTGCCTTGTTTTCTGCCGTGCACGCCGCATGGGGTGCTTCAGATGCTCAAACGGTCCGGCCATCCTGTAGCGGGACAACACGTGGTCGTGGTTGGGCGCAGCAATATTGTCGGCCGTCCGCTCGCAAATCTTCTGACGCTCAAGAACGAGCTCGGCAATGCCACGGTGACCCTGTGTCATACGGGCACGCGCGACCTTGCCTTCCATACCCGCCAAGCGGACATCATCGTGGCGGCGGCCGGTCGCCCGAACACCGTCACCGGGGACATGGTCAAGGAGGGGGTGGTGATCGTGGACGTGGGCGTCAACCGGGTGGAGGACGCGTCACGCCCCCGCGGGTATCGGTTGGTGGGCGATGTGGACTTTGACGGGGTCTTGGAGAAGGTGGGGGCGATCACTCCCGTGCCCGGAGGCGTGGGGCCGATGACCATCACCATGTTGCTGTACAACACCGTCTGGTCCGCCGAATGCGCAACCCGGGGGACATGAACCCGTGCGGGTACTGAACAAATACATGCTTCACGATTACCTGGTCATCTTCTTCATGACCTTGCTGATCTTCACCTTTGTCATGTGCGTGGGCGCCGTGATCAAGGCGATTGATCTCGTCGCGCGCGGGGTGTCGGTATGGATCATCCTGCGCGCGTTCACCTACAATATCCCGTATATCCTGACCTTCTCCATCCCGATGAGCGCCATGACCACCGTCTTGTTGCTTTTTGGGCGTTTGTCGTTGGACGGCGAGATCACGGCCATGCGCGCGTCGGGGCTGAGCATGTGGCAGATCATCTCGCCCATTATTTTTGTCTCCATTCTTCTGTCCGGTTTCTGCGTCTATCTCAATATCTCGCTGGCGCCCAACGCACATTTTGCCCGGCGCCAAGCGCTGGTGAACCTGGGCGTGGAAGATCCCATCAGCCTCCTGGAGGAAGGCCGTTTTGTGAGGGACTTTCCGGGGTTCATGATTTACGTGGGCAAGAAGGACAAGAACGAGGTAACGGATGTCGTGGTATACGAGACCGGTCCGGAAGGCATCACGCGCAGTGTGCGCGCGCGGTCGGGGGCGCTTTCCATGCCGCAACCACAATTGATGATGATCGACCTGTACGATGTCCGCATTGATCAACCGGATACCTCCTATCCTGACGACCCTTCCCGCACACGGACCATTCATGCGCAGCATTATCCCGTCCCGCTGGATTTTTCCCAACTGTTTCGACAAGGCGAGATCAGCAAGACGAAATCCTCGATGACCTTGAGGGAACTGACGCAATCGATCCGCAACGTGCGCGATTTATATCCGCACTTGGCGGAGCGTGAACTTCGCCAGACGCGGATGGGCTATCTGGTCGAGGCCAACGAACGTTTGGCGCTGTCCCTGTCCTGTTTCGCCTTCACGCTGTTGGGTATCCCGCTGGGCATGAAATCGCGTCGGCGCGAGTCATCTTTCGGCGTGGGCATCAGTCTGGGCGTGGTGTTCATCTTCTATTTCTTCATCATCATTGCCGACGCCCTGGTCAGGCATCCGCATTTGCATCCCGATATCATCGTATGGTTTCCCGTTTTGGCGGGTGAAGCGCTCGGATTCTATCTGATCCGGACGCATGATTAGCAACGGTTCAAACAACACCGCTTGGCCTCTGGACATTTTTTCAGCGTTTCAGGCATAGGAGAACACATGGAAAACGCCGACAGCTCGACAGCACGTTTTGACGGAAGGGCTCTGGATGCCCTGCGCGACATTTCATTTCAAATGGATATTGCTCCGGCTGCGAAGGGGTCCGCCCTCATCCGGGTGGGGCGCACCTCCGTGCTGTGCGGCGTGTCGGTGGAACCGAAGGTGCCGCGTTGGATGCAGGCGCAAAAAATCGGCGGCGGGTGGTTGACCGGCGAATACAGCATGTTGCCCTATGCCACGTCCGACCGCTCGTCGCGGGAATCGTCGCTCGGCAAGGTCGGGGGACGCACCCAGGAAATTCAGCGCCTCATCGGACGGTCCCTGCGCGCCGTGGTGGATCTGAACGCCTTGGGCGCGCGAACGATTTGGGTGGATTGCGACGTGCTCGAGGCGGACGGCGGTACCCGTACCGCGTCCATCACCGGCGCCTATGTCGCCTTGCGGCAGGCGGTGAATCGCCTGCTGGCGGAAGGGGTGTTGGAGACGGATCCGATCAAGGAACCGGTGGCCGCCGTCAGCGTGGGTATTGTACACGGGGTGCCCATGCTTGATTTGTGTTACGAAGAAGATCTCGCGGCATCCGTGGACATGAACGTCGTCGTCACCGGATCAGGCCGATACGTCGAAGTGCAAGGGACCGCCGAAGGCGAACCCTATCGTCGGGATGAACTTGACGCCATGCTTGCGCTGGCCGACCAGGGAATCGCCGAGCTGGTCGATGCGCAAACCCGCGCACTGACCTGAATCCCTTAGAGGTGCGGATCGACTTTGGCTTTGAGCGCCGACTTGCTGAGTGCGCCGACAATCTGTTCCGCCACCGCCCCGGACTTGATGACCAGCAGGGTAGGGATCGAACGCACGCCAAACTCATTGGCCAATTCCGGACGTTCGTCCACATTGACCTTGGCAATCTTCAATTGGTCGGCCAATTCGTCGGCCAGTTCGTCGAGGACGGGGGCAATCGCCCGGCACGGTCCACACCATTCGGCCCAAAAATCCACCAGAACGGGGGTGGACGATTCCAGAACCTCGGATTGCCAGTTGGATTCGTTAATCATTACTATCTTGTCATTCGCCATGATGTCTATCTTTCGTTTTAAGGGTCGTCGTCGTTCAACGTATAGGGGTATGTCTGATCACGTCGAGATACCTTACAGGAAGGATGCCCGCTATATCAGGCGACCCGGGAAGGGAATCGCCGGTGACAAGGTGGCGGCCAGGACATAGACGAGCGCCAGGCTGACCAGCACGGCCACAATGGCCACCGCCGTAAACGCCGGATGAGCGCTCTCTTCGTCGGAGTCGAGCTTCAGCTCGCCGCCCGCCGCGTCGGCGCCTGCCGCGGGTTTCGCCGCCTTGGACGTCGGACGCGCCACGCTCAACGACGGGCGCGTGGCTCCGGGGCCACCGGCGTCGGGGCGCTTGATGCGAATCGTCTTCCGCTGGGTCGGCGGAGTGGAGGAGGCCACTTCGCGCGGCAGATCAATGCGGGCCGTTTCGCTTTTCCTGGAATCCTCGATATCAGAAGGAATGGGAATGGTCGCGCTGGATTTCTTTTCGGGCTCGTCGTCCGGCTTCTGAATCTTGATCGTCCCGCTCGGTTTCACCGGCTCGCCCTCGACGCCGATGTGCATCGTTTCCTGTTTCAGCAATTCCTTCTTGTCCTCGTCGGAAAGCATTTCCTGCAGGTCCAGTCGCGCCGTGGATTTCTTGGACGATTCGGCGATTTCCGCTTTCTTCAGCGCCTGTGCTTCATCCACCGGCTTCTGACGATCGGTCTCCGCTTTTCGCTGCTGCTCATCCAGAACCACGCGCTGCGTCGCGTTGAGCGCCGCTTGATACAAATCTTCCAACGACTCTTCTTCAATATCGTCCAGTCGGATCGTCTTGCTCTTCGACGCGTCGGCGACAGCCGCGGCTTCTGCCTCGCCCGGCTCTGTGTCCTCGGCCTTTTCCTCGGCCTTTTCAGGCGCCTTCGGCGCTTCTGCTTCGACGGGCGACTTAGGCGGCTTCGCTTTTGGAGGCGGATGCGCTTCCGATAAATCGATCTTGGAGGTGTCCGACTTCGCTTTGGCGGGGCGCCCCTCTTCTATGTCGGGCGTTTCCGGTTCCTGGCGAGACAATGTGATGGGCGGCGGCGTCGGTTTTTCCTCCGGCGCCTTGGAAGCCGGAGACGGCGTCTGCGCGGGCTCTTTCGCCTTCGCGGTGTCGGGAGGATTCAATGAAAGTTTGATGGGCGGTTTTTCCTGTTTTTCTTCCACCGCCGGCTTCGGCTCCTCGGTCTTTGCCTCAGGTTCTTTCGGCTCCTCCTTCGGTGAAGCAGGCGGAGCGGATTCCGTTGGCTTGGACGTGCTCGGTTCCGCTTCTTCAACTCTTACGTCTTCAAGCGCGTCGAGCGAAAGCTTAATGGGCGGCTTCTCCTTCTTCGCGTCCGCGGGTTCCGGGGGCGTCGGCGCATCCGATGGTTTTTCCGCGGCGGCCGGTTGCTCCTCCTTCTTCACGGGGCGCGGCGAATCAGCTTCAGAGGCCCCCGGAAGGCCCAAATTGATTCTTGGAGGTTCTTTCTTTTCTTTGCTCTCAGAATAGTCCGTCATGCCATATTCCCCTGCCTAGGTGTGCGGAACAGGGTAGTATCAATTGGGTAGCCGGTCAAAGTAAAAAAATGACTGGATAAAACCCGCAGGCGAGTCTATCAATAGCGCAGGAACAGAATGCGAACCAACCCATGGCTGAGCCCTTGAGACCTAACCGAAGAAGACGACATATATGGTGCGCAATGGGTGTCGCGCTCCTCCTGATGGCGGGGTGTGAGCCGATGTCCGATTCCGAACAGCGCTATTTTGAGTCGCGCGAATTCGATGCGGACCATCAACAGGCCATGATGCAGTCGGCGATGGAATGGAACAGTGTCGACGGCGCCATCGAACTGGTGAAAGCCACCGATGCCCCGGAAGGGGAAGGGGGAACCATCGAGGAATGGATCCAACGGGAACGCGCCGGCATTCAGGGCGACGTCATGTTCCCCCGCTGGGAAGGGCGGCGACTCGGTACGCATCGTTTTGAGGTCCGCTACACGCACACCGTCATCGATTTCGATTACCACATTGAGAAGTCCGGGTACGCGTGGGAAGTGGATACCATGTTGAAGGCCGTGGCCGGTCCCACCGTGTTGGATCCCGCGGAACTCGAACCGCGTGCGCGGGTCGCGCCGTTACGCGAGCCCTTGGACGAAACGCTAGAGGGTCTCGACTTCGAATGACCATTGTTCCGCGCGCTACAGCCGGCCCCGGATTGACCCGCTTGCGCCGGGCCGTGCGCACCCGTCTTCTCCCGTGGTTTGACCGGCATCGCCGTATCTTGCCGTGGCGCAACAACCGCACGGCGTACCGGGTATGGATCTCGGAACTCATGCTTCAACAAACGCGAGTCGATCAGGCCGAGCCGTATTTCCGGCGCTTCCTGAAACGGTTCCCGTCGCTGAAATGCCTCGCCGCCGCGTCGCAGCAGGACGTCCTTAAACAGTGGGAAGGACTCGGCTATTATTCCCGAGCCCGCAACCTGCACAAAGCCGCGCGACTGATCGTGCGCGAACAGCACGGACGTTTTCCGCGCGAGCTCCAATCGCTGCAGGCCCTGCCGGGTATCGGCGCCTACACCGCCGCCGCCATTGCCAGTCTTGCGTTCAACAAAGACCATGCCGTGCTCGACGGCAACGTCATCCGCGTGTTAACCCGTTTGACAGGCTACCCGGGCGAGCTGCAACGCACGGAAACGCGCCGCGACCTGCAAGCTTGGGCTGATGCGCTCCTGATCAAGGGAGACGCCGCGCGATACAACGAAGCGATGATGGAGTTGGGCGCCATGCTTTGCGCGCCGCGCAATCCACGTTGCGCGGTCTGTCCGCTTGAAGGCGTGTGCGTCGCCCGCCAGGCGGGCGATCCCGAGTCGTACCCACGCAGGCGCCCGCGCGGGAAGGTGCCGCACAAAGTCGTAGGCGCCGCGGTGGTCGTGAACCGGAAAGGGGAGGTGCTCATTGCGCAGCGCCTCGATTCCTCCATGCTGGGCGGACTTTGGGAATTTCCCGGCGGCACATTGGAGGACGGGGAGACTATGCCCGCGTGTGTCGCGCGCGAACTCAAAGAGGAATTGGGCGTCGATATTGAGGTGGGCGAGCGGCTCATGATCGTGCGGCACGCCTACAGCCATTTTACCATCGCCTTGCATGTGTACATGGCGCGGCTCCGGAAAGGCCGTCCGCGCGCCATCCATTGCGCCGATTATCGATGGTCGACCATCGACCGGTTGCGCGACTTCCCGTTCTCGCGCGCCGATCTTCATATCGTGGATCGATTGAAAGCGGACCTGTAAACGGCCCGCGATCGGGCCACGCCATTACGCGTTCGAGAAGAGCGTAGCAGAGCAGGGATCTCATTCCCCCCGGGGCTATCTCGATGGGCCTGTTTTTCTTCGTTTGTATGATCCGCAACCGGTGATATACTAACCGGAGAAGCCCCACAAGCATGTCCGTCAACATAAGGGAGGCTAATTATGAAAGAGAAGATCGAAGAGGTCTCTGCCCGAATCGAGCAGAAATCATGGTATCAACGCGTGGATGGCGCCGTCCGCGGATGGATGCGAGCCAACGGCTTGATCGCACTGCGGGTAAGTCTTGGTATAATCTTCTTGTGGTTCGGCGCCTTGAAATTGTTTCCCGGGCTTAGCGCGGCGGAGGAGTTGGCACTGGATACCATTACCGCGATGACCTTCGGAGCCGTGCCCGCGCATGTCATCGGCCCGGTCCTTGGCGCTTGGGAGGTCCTTATCGGTGTCGGCTTGTTGACCGGATGGTTGATGCGCATTGTCTTGCTGCTGCTCTTTCTTCAAATGCCGGGAACCTTTCTGCCCTTGTTCCTTTTCCCGGATCGCGTGTTCGAGATCATTCCGTGGGTGCCCACGATCGAGGGGCAGTATATTTTCAAAAACCTGATCCTGATCAGTGCGGGCATTGTGCTGGGTGGCTTTCTCCAGAAGAAACCCCACGGCGGCGTTCGTACGCCAACGTAAACGCGCAAGAATACCTTGCGCCGCATTCTTGAAGTGTCGAATATAGAGTCGCAGCGTCGATGCCCTGTCATGGACGCATGAAAGCCGGATCATTGTCTGCAAACTAAGGAGCATTGCCATGTTAATGTGGGCCCTCATCTTTTTTATTGTTGCCATTATCGCCGGGGTACTCGGACTTACCGGAATCGCCGGCGCCGCATCGGGAATAGCGCAAATCATTTTCGTGCTCTTTCTGATTCTTCTCGTGATCTCCCTGATCGGCAACGCCCTGCGCGGGCGCAGGCCGCCGGTCTGAAGGAGGGGTAGAATGAGAACGGGTCACCACCACAACAAAAGGAGGCCGTAATGAGATTCGTGATTGTAACAGGCATGCTGATGATGGTCGTTGCGCTGACCGGCTGTTCGCGTGATGCGGAACGCGAATACGGTGTGGACGAGGCCGCCGAGGACGTCCGGGAACAAACGGAAAAGGCGACGAAAGATGCGGCCGACATCTGGGATCGAGTGGCCGGGTATACGGCGGAGCAATCCGAGGCGTTGGTTTCGCGATTGCAGGAGGCGGGAGAGGATATGCGGGCGCGAGCGGCCGATTGGCGCGAGCGCGCGGGGAACTCCGGGGAAGACGCGGCCGAACGCTTTGACAAGGCATGGGACAATTTCCAGGACCAACTGGATGGCGCCGGCGACGCCACGGGAGACGCATGGGATGAAACCGTGCGTCGTGTCAAGAGTGCCTGGGACGACCTCAAGGACGCCTACAACGAGCTTCGGGACGCCGACTGACGGGACCGCCTGGGATACATCGGCGATCGTAAGAAGGAATATCGTGAAAGCCGTCGTAATGACCTGTGACCGGTATCGCGCCTTGACGGAGCACATGGTGTTCAAATACGAACAGCTCTGGCCGGACCATCCCTTTCACTTCAGGATACCCTATCAGGATCGGGCGCCCACACGCGCATCAGCCCAAACGGAATATGTACGGACGCCGGTGGCCATCAAGGCCACCGTCCTTGCGTTGCTGGCGGATCTGGACGACGAAGAACTCATCTACTGGTGCATTGACGACAAGTACCCCGTCGAACTGAATGTGCCCGAGGTGGAGCACATGCTGCAGTGGTTGGTTCGCCGGGACAACGCCGGGATTGATGGACTCTTGTTCTGTCGCGCGCGAAGGATGTGGGATCAGAATTATTTGACGGGGCACCAACGGGCCGATGATTCCGGCCATGTGTATCTGGAACGATCCTCCTACAAACAGATATGGATCCATCAGTTCCTGCGCGTGAAAGTATTACGTCACCTCTTCCTGTCTTTCCCCGACAAGATCCCGTATGCCAAGTACATGGATACGCTGGTCGATCGGGCCGTTAAGCCGGCCGCGCATCGCATCTATGTCAGCCATCGGAACTTCGCGGTATTCGGGGAAAGCACGTTTCGGGGCAAAGTGACGCGTAACTGCTACGAAAGCATACGGGAAAACGACCTGGCTCTGCCGTCTTGGTTTACGAAGCCCAAGGATAGGGTGATCTTCATCGGCGCCGAAAAGTGGACGGCTCACACCTATACGCGTCCATCCGTTTTCAAGCGACTGATCCTCGGAATAACACGTCGCTTCAGTTGAGAAAGAAGCAAGGACAGATAAAGGTCGTTTCCCAACGATTGGAAAACGGCGCGCGTCAGACTTCCATGACGTCTTTTTCTTTGGCGGCGAGCATGTCGTCGATTTTCTTGATGTACTCGTCGGTATACTTCTGGATTTCTTCCAGGCCGCCGTCGCGTTCGTCTTCGGAGATCTTGCTGCTCTTCTGCAGGTCCTTGATCGCGTCGTTGGCTTCGCGACGCACGTTGCGGATGGCGACGCGCTGATCTTCCGACATGCGTTTGGCGACTTTCATCAGGTC
>SKXR01000191.1 GCA_007128275.1 Kiritimatiellia bacterium | reverse complement strand
TGCCGAGATCGCCGCGCGCGACCATGATGGCGTCCGATTCCTCGATAATCCCCGCCAGATTGCGTATGCCTTCCTGGTCTTCCAGTTTGGCCACCACTTTCTGTCTGGCCTTGCGGTAATCCAGGATGGCTTTGAGTTTCAGCACGTCTTCCGCCTCACGGCAAAAGGACATCGCGATGAAGTCCACGCCCAGCTCGATGCCCAATTCCACGTCCGCGATGTCCTTGTCCGTCAATGCCGGCAAATTGACGCGGACGCCCGGCAGGTTGATGTGGCGACGGCTGCCGAGAACGCCTTCGGTCAGCACTTCACAGGTCAGTTGGTTTCGTTTCTTCCCCAACACCTTCAGGTGAATCTCGCCGTTATCCACCAGGACCACGTCGCCGACCTTGATGTCGTCCACCAGATGATCGTAGTTCACGTCCACCGAGTGCTCTTCTTCCGACATTTCGCCGCGCACGGTCAATGCAATGCGGTTCCCCGGTTGCAGGTTCAGCGCCACGGGAAGGTCCCCTGTGCGGATGGCCGGGCCCTGCAAGTCCATCAGGATGCCGACGGGCTTCTTGAGCAGATCGGAGACGTACCGGATCGTTTCCACGTTTTTCCGGACCTGATCCGGTGCGGCATGACTCATATTGATCCGGGCAATGTTCACGCCCGCCTCAACCATTTTTGCCAACATATCGGCGTCACTCGTCGCCGGGCCCAGCGTGGCGATAATCTTGGTTTTACGTAATTTGGCCGTCTGTGAATGCATACGATGGATCCCCCCTTTGAATCCGGGCAGAGGTTGAAGGCTTTCCCGCATGGATGCGAGTTTTTTTTACACCACCGATTCACGGGAGGAATTCGCGAAACGGATGCACGTTCAACAGCCCGCTGGTGCGATTTGCCATTCAGCGCCGTTGTGTATACCGTTTCCCTATCAGCGCCGCTCCGTGCGCGCTGAACCTGTTATGGACCTGCTTCGATATACCCGAATACCGTTCCGGCCCCGTTTCTATTACGGCTGGGCCATGGCGCCTATTGGCATGCTCAGCGTGATGTGCACGGCCCCGGCCCAGACCTTCGGCATCGCCGTCTTTCTGCCCTACATACGCGCGGATCTGGGTCTAACACCCGCCCAAACGGCGACGGCCTACATGATCGGCACGCTTTTGGCCAGCCTGCCGTTGACCGGTATCGGCGCCTGTATGGACCGTTACGGGCCACGGCTTACCATGACGGTTATCATCCTGTGTTTTTCGGGCGCCTGTCTCTTGATCAGTCAGGCCGTCGGACTGTTCTCCCTTCTTCTTGCGTTCCTGTTCCTGCGCATGTTCGGGCAAGGCGCGTTGACGATGATGGGGGCGAACACGCTCGCCTACTGGTTTCACCGGCGCCTCGGCATCATGCACGGGTTCAAGTCGATGGGCGTGGCCGTCACCATCGCCGTAGCGCCCGCCTTGCATTATTTCCTGATCCGGCAGTTCGGCTGGCGCACGGCGTATATCGGGCTCGGGCTCAGCATCGCGTGTTTGCTCCTGCCGCTTATGTTCTTCGTCTATCGCAGCCGGCCCGAGTCCGTGGGACAGACCCTCGATCAGGAACCCGTCATCGGATCGCGCAAGGCCCCTGAAGAGAGCGTACCGGATCAGAGCTGGACCTTTCGCACCGTTTTACGCACGCGCGCGTACTGGATCTTTGCCGGCGGAGCGGCGCTCTGGGCTTTGGTCAGTACCGCGGCGGCGTTCTGTAGCGGTTCCATATTCGAAACGCGCGGACTGACTGCGACGGAAGCCGCCGCGCTGGTATCCCGCATGTTTGCCGCCATGGGCGCGACGTTGTTCGTTGCGCACGTCGCCTCCGGTTGGCTGGCCGATCGCTACCCGCTCCGGCGCCTGTTGAGTATTGCTTTGTGTGTGGTTGCTACGGTCGGACTTCTGCTGGGCATGCCGAACTCCGAGAATCACGTTTACCTCATTGGCATCGCCATGGGACTCAGCCAAGCCCTGATGACCGCCGTCTCCGCAACCGTCTGGGTCCGCTATTTCGGGCGCGCCGCGCTGGGCCGCATTCGCGGATCCACGTTCACCCTGCTCGTCGCCGCCTCCAGCCTCGGCCCGTTCATGGTCGACGGGATGGCCGCGTTGACGGGAGACTATACTCGCGTGCTATTCGCACTGGCCTTGCTGCCGTTGCCACTCGCCGTAGCGGCGTTGTGGGCCACGCCGCCTTCGCCGCCTTCCTCATGAGGGAGCCCGTGCCGGACACCGCGGTGCTCATGTTCATTCAATGCCGATCCAGATCTCGGTACGCAGATCGGCCGGCTTCACCTGGTCGGGACTGTTCAAGTAGATCTCGAAACAGGAAACGTCCCTGAGCTTCTCGCCGCTTTGCGGCAACCACGCGCGGTAGATCTGGCCATAGGTCTGCGCGAGCTCGCTATACGGCCCCTCGTGCATAAACACCGCATATTTTCCGCCGGCTATCGTTTGCACGCCGACTTCGCCTTCCGGCTGTACTTCCCTGTCGACGGTCAGACAGGCGTCATAGCGGAGCTTGTCGGAGGGCGTAATGCCGGGGTCATCGTGACTGATGCCGATAAACGTGGTATGCGGCCCCATAAGGCCCTTCGGTCCGGCGAAGCGACACACGGCCTGCCAGGCCTGTTCCGCGCTTTTGTTATAGTCGCCTGTCCGGCGGACATAGACGACCTTCGTATCCGTGCGTTCTCTGATCTCAGCGTTCATAGCGATCTCCTCTTCTGTGGGTTGCAGTGCCAGTTCGATGGGCTGGGAGAAGAACACCACCGTCCTCTTCTTCTTGAAACGCGTGGGCGCCATGTCGAAGTGTCGGGCGAACGCCTTGTTGAATGCCGACGGTGTCTCGTAGCCGGCCGACAACGCGATATCCGTCACGGATCGTTCGGTATGGCAAAGCCGGTGGGCCGCCAGCTCGAGGCGCAGGCGCCGCACGTGCGCGCTTACGGTTTCCCCGACATGGGCCGCGAAGACCCGGTGAAAATGAAACGGCGAAAAACACGCGACCTCTGCGAGGTGCGTGAGATTCAACGCTTCATCCAAATGGCGGCGGATATAATCCAACACGCGGTTCAAGCGTTCCTGGTGATCCGTGATCGTCTGTTCGCGATTGGGCATGGTTGCGTTCTTCTTCCAGTTAACACCCCCACGATATCAGGCGCATGAGCCGCGCGCTTTTCCGTTCTTGCGATCTTGGCGGCCCGCGGTCCCGGGCTATGCGGCGACGAAAACGCCGTGATTTCTATTCCACCAGACGCAACACGCGGTACATGCGTTGCGTCACGCTTTCGGTCGCATCTTCCTTGGATGACCACGGGCCGGTGGCCTCCACATCCGTCCCCAACGCAACCCATGAACCGTTTGTCAACGCGGCGGTGTACTGCACGCGATAGGTTAGACCGGCCTCCGAGGACCAATGGATGACAAAATTGGTTTGGGAGCCGTCGGTGTCTCCCTCTACGATGAACTTTTCATCCAGCCCAAGCACGCGAATCGTAAACGTCTCCGTGTCCCCCAACGAGGGGTCTCCGTCGTCAAAAACGGTAACGCTGATCACATTGGTGGTCAGCGCGCTTTCGTCGTCGGGCCGCCAGCGGAATTTCCCGGCGCCCGGACTCGTTGTTTCCACGGACGCGCCGGACGGCCCTTCTGCGAGGCCGAAAGTCAAGGTCTGCGGAGGCGCGTCGGGATCTTCGGCCGCCAGCGACAGCACCAGAAGGCTGCCCGGCCCGATATCCACGCTCTGCACGGGTTGCAACAGCGGCGGCGCATTCAGCAAGGCGGGCGTCAGACCCCCGTTCGGGTTCACGGTGCCGGTCCAGCCCGCGTCCTCCGCGTACACCACCCTCTCCAGCGCGCCGCCCACCAAGGCGCGTTCCTCCACCCGGCGCACGCCTTGGGGGAAGTCGTTGGGGATAATCGTACCCCACCGACCCGCCTGGCCGGAAACCTCGTTGGTGTAGAAGTCCGCGTACCGGGAATCCGTCTCGGCGCCCGAAATCTCCACGTAGGTGGCGGAGACCGGACGATTCATTCCCGGTTCATCATCGTACAACACCACAAAGCGGCGCGGCCCGGCATGACTGTAGCCGACCAACGCCGAAGCATTCGTCGCGCTCGTCCCCAGCGAAACCACTCGGACCCCGCCGGTAGTGGTCAGGAAGTGTTCGATGTCCTCGCCGCCCATGCCGTCGTTGAGCAGGACGCGCATGTACAGCGTGTGGCCCGGCGTGAAGCGCGCGTTGCCCGACGGTTCCGTGACAAACCAGCCTTCGAACGTTCCGCTCCCGTCGGTTACGAACTCGCCGTGCCGCGTGTACAGGTCGCCCGGCCGGAAACGGGGACTGGACGTGGTGCGCACGAAATCCTCGCCGTTGGTTTTCACGAAGATCATGTTGCCGCCGCCGTCCTGATCCCAGGGATCGGCGTCGGTCACCACCCGATTGGCGTATCGATACGTGTGATTCGGCAACAGCCCCTCCACACGCGCGCGAAAGGCGTAGGGCACCCGGTTGAAATTGTCGCCGCCCGCGTCCTGTTCGCCCTGGATGATGCGCGGCAAGATCAATTCGACCAGTGAGACGGGTGTCAGGGGCGTGTTGGGCGCGCCGGGCGTCGGGATCTGGAAGATCATGCGTTCATGCGGGTCCCCGTCCGGGAACGATCCGTACGATTCGTCTTCGGGTATTTCGGGATAGTTCACGTAGTCGACAATGAGGATCTCGCCGGCATGGGAATAGACCAACGCCACCGAGCCGCCCGCCGTGTTCAGACGGAACGACGCATGATAATCGGCGCCGTCCGTCTGGTGCGTTTCCGCGTCCATCCATACCAGCCGAAATCCTTCCGTCGGAGCGAAGGCGCCCGCCGGAAACGGCCATTGGTCGAGCTGGTCGTAATCCGCGGTCAAATAGAAGTTCGTCAGCGCGCGGTCCGCGCCTTCCTCGTTATACAGCTCCAACCACGGGTCCCGCTCGCCGAAGTTGTCCACGATACCGCTGACATTGGTGGACTGTAACTCGTTGATCCATACGCGCGGAAATTCCGGCAACGCGCGCGTCACGCTGTTCGGCGCGCCGGGCGTATACAGGTTCTCGGCATCCACCGCCCAATTCGCCACCCGATCGCGATCGCGCCGGGCGTCGATCAACTGCAGCGAGGGCCCCTGCCCGTCCGCCTCGGCCGGCCACGGCGCGAGACGATCATACACCACCTGGTCCACCAGCAGTTCGCCGCCGAGCCCGTCGGGTCGAAGCAGGCGCAGTCGTTCTCCGCTGTTGTCGAGTTTGCCCGAATATTCGCCGACCACCGCGGTGAGGTTCGTGTGTACCGCCGCAAAATGAGGTACGCTTTCCACCAGCACGACAAACCCCAACGGCGGAATCACCGTACCCTCGTCAAAGACATAACTCACGCCGGCCAACCGATAGCCCGTCAAATCAAACGCGTAGTTCGTGGATGTGTTGTGCAGCTCGAGGAACTCCGCCAACTCGTCCGCCGGATGGTACATGATTTCGTTGATCACCAGCGCGCCCTCCGGCGCCGTGTCGTCCCCGGTATAGGTAACGGTGATGGAAGTCGATTCCATCAGCGCGCCCTCGGCGTCATAGGCCGTCACGGTAATCGGGTTGGCTCCGGCGCTCAGCGCCAGTGTGACCGTCCAATTCGTCACCGTGGTCCACGTCACGGGATAGGCCACCCCGTTGAACCACAGCGAATGCATCTGGATCGGCGCCTCGCCGGAGAGCGTGACCTCGTTACCCCCCGTGCTGAAATCGTTGCCGCCGTTGGTGGTGACGGCCAGGCTGAGGTTGGTTACCGGATTCAACTGGTCAAGGATGTAACCGCGCCGATTGCTGATCCAGTCCTTCGTCGACGTCGGACCAGCCGCCGCCACCCCCTGCGCGATCAGGCCGTCGTACACGTCATCCAGTACCGGGTCGACCTTCGCACTCAGCAACGCGCCGTGCGCGGCGTCGTACAGCGTCTGCCAGTAGTACCGCCGGAACGGCGGATGCGCGATCATGTCGGCGATCACGGGCATGTTTTCCACGTCAAACAGGTCATGATCCCAGTTGTGGCTGCCCTCCATGCCCAAAGCAAAATCCAAGTCCCACGGCAGGACGTTCCAACGCCCCCCGTTCGGCCGATAGATGAACGCGTTCTTGCCCCGATGATATCCCAACCCGTCCCAATCGCCGATCACATGGCGGAATGCGAACATGCGCATCCATTGCCGCATGTCGGCCACGGCTTCCAGCGTCGCGGTGTACTGATGGTTGGTCAGGTTGGCGGCTTCCACGAGCCGGAACAAGCCGGAATAGTCGAGGTCGAATCCCGCGTTGGCCTGTTTCTCCCAATTCCATCGGTAACGCGCCTTCTTCAATTCGTCGCCGGTGATGAACCGCTCGAGCGTGGCGCCGAGCACGTCGAATCCCGTTGGATGCACGTCGGTGAAGTTTTTGAACTCCGCCCAATCATCGACCTTGAAGAGTTCCCCGTCGTCTTCGCGGGGAAACCAGGCGCCTAGATAGTCGCGCTCAATGTGATG
>SKXR01000132.1 GCA_007128275.1 Kiritimatiellia bacterium | reverse complement strand
GATCATGATCACGCTTCTATCTGTTCGCCCTCTTCGGCTCACCGGGACGGTTCGCCCTACCTTTTCCTGCCGAAATCGTAAGGTGGGGCGAGGCGTCCCGCCGAGCCGCGATCCAACGAGCGGCTTACTTCAGTGCCATTCGGGTCTGTCCCCACCACCTTCAATCTTCCATCAAGTTCTTCACCACACCACCGGGAGTCCGTAGACCTTGAAGACCGGATCCGAGCTGATGATATCCAGGCGCTCCATCCGGCCCTGCGCGATCAGTAGCCGGTCGAAGGGATCGCGATGATGGAACGGAAGTCCCTGGACCCCCGCAGCGTGCTCGAGAGTGACCGGCAGTGGAGTGAAGTTATTTTCCCGGAGAATTCGCGGCAGATCCGTATCCAGCGAGTACGGCACCTTGAGTTTGCCCAGGCTGGACTTGATCGCCATTTCCCAAACGCTGGCTGCGCTGACATAGACGGTGTTCTCCGCCGATTCGATGGCGCGTGCGGCGGTCTTGGAAAGTCGGCGATCTCCCTGCAGAAACCACAGCAGGGCATGCGTATCGGCCAGCAAACGCATCAACAGACTGAAAGGGACATAGAAATAATGGCGCGGGAAGGATGAAATCAGCGAATGATCGTCCGCTCGGCTTTTGCGGATAAGGAAGTTGCAACTGTTCTCTGTCCCCGTAATCGTTCTACCAAATTCTTGAAGCGGGAGAAGCGACCGCGCTCTGGGTTTGCCGGACGGTCTCGGCATGTCCAAAGCGGCGGCGCCTCACTCCACATGTCGTGCACGACGCATACACCGCTCTTCTTCCTTCCAACGATTGGAAAAGTGAGGTATGAACGTTTCCAACGATTGGAAGTTCAGGTGGATTAGAAACTATGCTGCATAAGATGTCTTTACGGTTATCGCTGCTCACGGCCTTGCCCGTGCTGTTGGTCGGATGCGCAACGGTAGGCCCGGATTTTGCCGTTCCCGACCTGGACGTGCCCGCCGGGTGGCAGGGCGCGACGGGCGAATCCGACGAGACGCTGGCGGCGTGGTGGACGTTGTTCGACGATCCAGCGCTGGACACCCTGCTGGCCGAGGTCCGCACGAACAATCGCCAACTCGCGATGGCCGTGGCGAACATGGAACGCTATGCGGCAATGTACGGCATGGTGCGCGCGGACGCCTTCCCCCAAGTCGGCGCGCAAGGCTCCGCGGCGTATGACCGTCAGACCGAGCGGGTACGCCGCCCCCCGGGCACATCCGTCCCCGACAATCCGACCTGGCTGTATCAAGCCGGTTTTTCGATGACGTGGGAACTGGATTTGTGGGGGCGCGTACGGCGCAGTAAAGAGGCGGCGCGCGGACGGCTGGAGGCCGCCGAGGAGGATGTACGGCACACGCTGGTGCTGTTGCAGGCGCAGGCGGCGGCGGAATACATCCAGTTGCGCGCCCTGCAAGGGCGGCTGGCTACGGCGCAACGGAATATCGACCTGCAACGCGAGACGCTGGAGGTGGTGCGCGGCCGGTTCGACGCCGGGCTGACGGGCGAAACCGATGTGTTCCAAGCGGAGATGAACCTGGCGGCGACGGAAGCGCAGGTGCCTTCGCTACGGGCCCAACTGGACGAGACGCTGAACGCCCTGTGCGTGCTGACGGGCGTGTGGCCCGGCGCGCTCGACGCGTTGCGCGCGCCCGAACCGGTCCCCTCGGCGGATACGTTGCCGCACCTGCTGCCCGCGGAACTCGTGCGACGTCGGCCCGATATCCGTTCTGCGGAACGCGAGCTCGCCGCGCAGACGGCGCGGATCGGCGTGGCGCGCGGGGAATTGTTTCCAAAACTGGCATTGGACGGGACGTTTGCATTTGCCGCAACGGATGCCGGCGATCTGATTTCGTCCGCTGCCCAGGTGTTCAGCATCGGGCCGGTGCTCTCCTTGCCGGTATTCACGGGCGGCAAGGTACGCAGCGCCGTGCGCGCGGAAGAGGCCGCCGCGCGTGGCGCGTTGGCCCGGTACGAGCAGGCGGTGTTGACGGCGTTCGGCGAATGCGAGGATGCGCTGTCGCGTTTTAAGCAGTCCGGCGAACAAGTCGCGGCGTTGCAAGAGGCGGTGAGGGCGGCGGGGCAAACCGTCGAGTTGGCGACGGAGTTGTACCGGACCGGCCTGACGGATTTTCAGCGCGTGCTCGATGCGCAGCGTCAATTGGCGCAATACGAAGACGCGCTGGCGCAGGCGAGAGGCGGGCGCGCGGCCGGTTTGGTGGCGGTGTACAAGGCGTTTGGCGGCGGATGGTGACGGCGAAGGGAAGATGACATGAATTGGAAAAACCGAAATGTGCTGGGGAAGATGGTGGGCGGTATCCTGCTCGTGGCGGCGGTGGCGGCGCTGTTCCTCTATCGCGTTACACCGGACGAGCCGGCGGAGGATACGCTGGTCCGTCCGATCAAGTATATGGTGGTCGGCACCTACACCGACCGGCCGGTCCTGCATTTCCCGGGTTCCGTCGAGGCGGATCGCGAGGTGGACTTGGCGTTTGAGGTGGGCGGTAGATTGATTGAGTTCCCGGTGCGGCGCGGGATGATGGTCGAGGAAGGCGATGTCCTGGGTCGACTGGACCCGACGACGTTTGAAAATCAACTCCGCAACGTGGAGGCGGAATTGGATCTGGCCCGGAGTTCGCTGGCGCGGATCGAGCGGGCGCTGGCTGTGAACGCGGTGTCGCAGGAGGAATTCGCGCGCGCCGCGGCGTCGGTGCAAAAGGCCGAGGCGCAGTTGGCGATTTATCAGAAGGCGCTATCCGATTCGACGCTCACGGCGCGGTTTGAGGGGCGCGTGTCCGAGACGTACGTGAACACATTCGACAACGTGAGTCCCGGCCGGCCGGTGCTGAAATTGCAGGACATCCGGCGATTGGCCTTGGCGGTTTCGGTGCCGGAAACCTACGTGCAGTGGGCTCAACCCGACTTCCTGGAGGAAACGCCTTTTGTGGTGTCGTTTGATTCCCTGCCGGGCGTGGAGTATCCGGCCACGGTCCGGGAATTCGCCACCGTGGCCGATTCGGCCACGCGCACGTTTCGCGTGCGGCTGCAATTCGAGCATGACCACGACTTTCTGTTGTTGCCCGGCATGACGGGCTCGGTGCGCATCGAGGGGCCGGACCACGCGTATGCGGAGGCCCCGCCGCTGGTACCGTCCGACGCCGTGGGCTTTACGTCCGACGGGCGCGCGTTCGTCTGGGCGCTGGACCTGACGGACACGCCGGAGGTGTACGCGGCGCGGCGCCAGTTCGTGGACCTGGGCCGGCGCAGCGGCGCAATGATCGAGGCGGCGGGGATTGATGCCGGCACACGGATCGCCACGGCGGGCGTCGCGATCCTGACCGAAGGGCGCCGGGTCCGCCTGTTGCGTGCGGCGGGAGACTTCGCGTTATGAGCGTGGCGGCGTTCTGTATCGAGCGCAAGGTGCTGACCTACGCCTTCACGCTGGCCCTGCTGCTTGGCGGTATTCATGCGTATCGTCATATCGGACGGCTGGAAGATCCCGAGTTCACGATCAAAACCGCGCAGATCGTCACGTCCTATCCCGGCGCGTCGGCGCTGGACGTGATGAACGAAATCACCGACCCCATCGAAATCGCGGTCCAACAGCTTGGCCAAATCAAGAAAGTCACCAGCGTCTCGTCGCCGGGCCGTTCCGTGGTGTCGGTGGAGATCGAGGACCGGTACGGCGCCAGGGAGCTCCCGCAGGTCTGGGACGAGTTGCGCCGCAAGGTGCGCGACATGCAGGGGCAGTTGCCGCCCGGCGCGGGCGAGCCGGATATCATTGATGATTTCGGTGATGTGTACGGCGTATTCTATGCGGTGTACGGCGACGGCTATACCTACGCGGATTTGCGCGATTACGCGAAGATTCTGCGCCGCGAATTGTTGCTGTGCGAAGATGTGGCCAAGATCGCGCTGGTTGGAGAACAGCCGGAAGTCGTGTACCTGGAAGTCGGGCGGACCAGCCTGGCGAATACCGGCATTTCCATCCGGAAGTTGCAGCAGGTGATCACGGGCCAGAATACCGCCGCCGACGCCGGCTACATGGAGATCGGCGACAAGATGATCCGCGTGTATCCCACCGGTAAACTGGCGTCGGTGGAGGAGCTGGGCGAATTGCTGTTGATTCAGCCCGGACCCGGCGGTCAGCCGGCCGTGCGGCTAAGCGACATCGCCGATATCCGGCGCGATTATCTCGATCCGCCGCGCGCCTTGATGCGCTACAACGGCCATCCGTGTATCGGGCTCGGCATTTCCACCGTCACCGGCGGCAACGTGATCACCATGGGCGCGGCCATCGACCGGCGCCTGGAGGAACTGAAGGCCGAGACGCCGATCGGTATCGAGTTTGGCGTCATCTCGCATCAGGCGGAAAGCGTGAACCTAGCCGTGCGCGGGTTCGTCGTCAATTTGATCCTGGCCGTCGTGATCGTCATTGCCGTGCTGCTGGTGGCGATGGGCATGCGCAGTGGATTGCTGATCGGCGTCGTGATGGTCGTGACCGTGATGGGCACGGTGTTGGTCATGCAGGGACTCGGCGTGCTCTTCGAGCGGATCAGTCTGGGCGCGTTCATCATCGCGCTGGGCATGCTGGTGGACAACGCCATTGTTATCACCGACGGCGTGCTGGTCGCGGCACAGAAAGGACAAGACCGGGTCAAGGCCGCGCTGGCGACGGTCAAACAAACGCAATGGCCTTTGCTGGGCGCGACGGTGGTGGCCATCCTCTCGTTTGCGCCGATTGGCGCGTCGCAGGATACGTCCGGCGAATACTGTCGCTCGCTGTTTATCGTCCTGTTGATCTCGCTGTTGTTGAGCTGGTTGCTGGCCATTACCCTAACGCCTTTGCTGGCGTCCCGGTTCCTGAAAGGGAGGGCGACGGGGGCCGCGGGACGCGATCCGTACGGGGGGCCGTTCTATCGCTGGTATCGCGTGTTCCTGATCCGGTGCCTGCGCTTTCGCTGGATCTCCGTGGCTGTGTTGCTGGCCTTGTTAGGCGCAGCGATCTATGGATTCGGGTTTGTGAAGCAAAGTTTCTTCCCCGACTCCACGCGTCCGCAGTTCATGGTGCATGTGTGGATGCCGGCCGGCACGTCCATTCACGCGACCGACGCGCGGGTACGTTTGTTGGCGGAGGAAGTGCGGGATCTGCCGGGCGTGATAGCGGTCACGGAAATGACCGGCACGGGCGGCCTGCGCTTTCTGCTGACCTATTCACCGGAGAACCCCGATCCTTCCTACGGGTTGTTGCTGGTGGATGTGGAGGACGCGGCCCGAATCGATGCCTTGGCGGAACGCATCACGGTGTTTGCGGTCGAGGCTGCGCCGGACGCCTTGGTGTATGCGCAGCGTTTCGTTCTGGGCCCGGGCGATCCGCAGAAGATTCAAGTACGCATTTCGGGCCCTGATCCCGACGTCTTGCGTCGTTACGCCGACATCGCGCTCGAGGTGTTGCGCGACGATCCGCGCCTGGTGGAAATCCAGACGGACTGGCGCGATCGCGTGGACGTGCTCCGGCCGGTCGTGTCGGAAGCGCGGGCGCGCGCCATCGGGGTCTCCCGCATGGAGATTGCCGCCGGGTTCAAGGCCGTGACGACCGGGATGCCGATCAGCGCGTTCAAGGAAGGCGACGACACCTTGCCCGTCATCCTGCGCGCGCCGCCGGAAGAGACGTCGGACCCGGACAGCCTGTACAGCGCGTGGTTCTGGAGCGTGCCGTTGAATCGGGCGGTTCCGTTGGCCCAAGTCATCGACCGCTTTGTAAACGTATCGGAGGAAGCGAAAGTGCATCGCCGCAACCGGTCACCGACCCTCACCGTGAAATGCAACACCACCGGCGAAACCGCCGCGGCGGCGTTTCGGCGGATCAGCCCGTTGATGACCGAGGCGCTGGCAGGCATGCCGGACGGGTACCGAATGGAATGGGGCGGCGAATACGAGAGTTCGAGCAACGCACAGGCCGCCTTGGCCTCCAAGATGCCGCCGATTCTGGCGGGGATGGTGCTGATTGTGGTGGCTTTGTTCAATTCCGTCCGTAAACCGCTGGTTATCTTCCTTACCGTCCCGTTCACGGTGGTTGGGGTGACCGTGGGCCTGCTCGTGTTCGACCAGCCGTTCGGTTTCATGGCTCTGCTCGGGTTCTTGAGTCTGGCGGGGATGCAGATCAAGAACGCGATTGTGCTGATTGACGAGATTGACGCGCAACAGACGGCGGGCCTTGACCCTTTCAAAGCGGTAATTCAGGCCGGCGTGACCCGTTTACGGCCGGTGGTCCTTGCTGCGCTGACGACCGTGCTGGGGATGATGCCGCTGCTACTGGACGCGTTCTATGTGTCCATGGCCGTCACCATCATGATCGGCTTGAGCTTCGCCACCGTGCTGACCATGATCGTCATCCCCCTTAATTACGCGATCGTGTATCGCGTCCGGGAATAGCGACAACCGGGGAGGATGTATCCCCGGATGAACACGTCGTAGAGACACGTGCTCCGCCCGCTTCATCGCACGGGCCGGTCCGAGGTCAAGGGACGATCCGGATTCATGGGCCGATTCGG
>SKXR01000114.1 GCA_007128275.1 Kiritimatiellia bacterium | reverse complement strand
TGGAAGGCTGGATGATCAGCGTGCACATGGTGGTCGCGGTCCTGATTCTGAATATACTGTTGTTCACCGCATACCGCGCCATGCGCGAACGCCTGCAGATCGCGATTTCCCCCCAGACGCGTACACGTCTGACCCTATGGTTGAGCGCGTTGATTGTCGTAACGATCCTGCAGGTTGTGCTCGGCACCCAAATCCGGGAAGCGCTGTCGGAGATCAGCGCGATGCATCCCGCCCTGCCGCGCGGCGACTGGATTGCCGAAGTCGGCGCGCTCGACTTGGTGCATCGAAGCTTCTCGTGGCTGGTACTGGGGTTGTCGATCGCCTTCTACCGCGCAACAAAAAATCGCACGGAGCCCGGTCCGCTACGCGATCTTGCGGCATTAAACAATTCCGCCGTCGTCCTGCAAATTCTGTTGGGTGCCGGCTTGGTGTACCTGTCCCTGCCACCTGCTCTGCAGATCTTCCACCTGGTCATCGCGGCCTTGATGACGTCGATCCAGTTTCTCGCCCTGTTGTTTGTACGGCACGCGCATCTCGGAAGATGTTAACGCAAAGGGCGCAAAGGATCGCAAAGACGCGGAGCAGAGGGACAGGAGGGCTTAGGGACGGAGAAAGAATGGCGCCTGATCAAGCACACCTCCCCTCCTTGGAGGGGACCGAGGGGTGGGTTCGTTAACGACAAGCGATAGCATAAATGCTATCACCCCTATAACAGATCGTTCTCTCTCCCTTCACTCTCTTCACTCTCTGAGGTCACTTTTCTAATCGTTGGAAGTAAGTCGTTCGCGCTCGGGAAAAGACTAGACAAGCATCAGGGATTGTGTTAGCCATCTCTGTGTGCGAACGAGCTGCATACTGTGTCGCGTTCTGTTCCTCTTCTTGTGTGCGACGGGCGTCGGCCTGGCACAGGGTCCCCTTGCCCCTCCCGGTCCGCCCGCCCCCGTGATGCGCACGCTGACCGAGATCGAGCCGCGCATCCCCATTTCAACAGCGCCCTATATGATTACCAGTCCCGGTTCCTATTATCTTACGGGCGATCTCGTCGTCACCGGCGTACTCAACGCCATACAGGTACAGACCAGTCACGTTGATATTGATCTGAACGGTTTCTCGATCATCTCGCAAGGGGCGGAACCGGGTGTCGATGGCATCCTGCAATTTACGTCGGCTTCGGGATTGCGTATCCGTAACGGTCATTTCAGGGGCTGGACGCGTGACGGATATTACGCAATCTACGGGCTGGGGCGAGACGTGGTGGTTGAGCATGTCCGGATAACGGACTGCGACTCGGGTATTTTTGTGCGGACCAATCTGGTCGTGCGTAATTCCGAAATCGTACAGTGCCACGCGACGGGCGAAGGCTACGGGATTCACGCCGACGCCGCCCTGACCGTTGACGCCTGCATCATCGCGGAGAATTCGGCGCAAGGCAATTACATCGCGATCGAGGGCGGAACCGGCTCCCACATCCGCAATTCCCTGATTCGGGCGAATACGGGCGCCGTCGGGTTCCGCGGCGTTTCGCTGAACAGCGGGTCCATTGTTCAGTCGACCGTGGTGGAAGGGAATTCGGGTGACGGTGTTGTACGCGCGTTTGCGCTGAACGAAAGCCGGGCCGTTAACTGCATGGCCGAAGGGAATTCCAGCGGGTTGGATGTCTGGGGATTTCGACTGGACGGCTCCAGCGCGGTCGGCTGTTCGGCCGTCCGGCAGACCGGGACGCGCAACGTGTATGGGATGGAACTTTTGAGCGGATCCGATGCGTTACAGTGTTCGGTTCTCCATACCGGATGGGGCTCGACCAACGGTGTCGGCTATCGCCTGTTGAGCTCAACGGTGCGCGACTCGACCTCGGAAGGAAATACATCCTATGGCATCGCGCTGGCCGGAAACAGTGTGGCGCTGGGGAATACGATTCGGTCACACTTGGGAGCGAACCGGAGCGCCATTCATCTGTTCGGGTCGCGCAACGTGGCGGACGGCAACACGCTCATTAACAACAGCGAAGGTATCGCCTTTGTGAATCCCGAAGCGAGCGGCAATCTGGTCATCCGCACCCGGTTCTTCTCGAGTCCCCCCCAGGCGCCGGGCGACAATACGTTCGGCGAGATGCTGCTCATCACGCCGGGCTACCTAACGAATGCGGCATCGCTCAATCCGCACGTCAATCTGCGCTATTGATCGGCGGGGACAAACACCCATTCGTAAGTCATTGATCCGCGCCGTGACTGATCGCCGGCACGCTCAGTGGCTCGGCGGGACGCCTCGCCCCGCCCAAAATACGCTGGTTTTGAGACGGTAGGGCGAACCGTCTCGGTGAGCCGAGTCTTTTTCAACGGGCTGATCCTCTCCCCGCCGGGGAGAGGATAGAGGTGAGGGGGGCGTAGGTGCCGATGAGGAATGGAGGCGGGCATCAGGTGGACGCGTTGTCGAGGCCGCATTGCCGCTTAACGAAGCGCAACACCCGATCCACGGTCTCCTGCACGTCCAGTCCGGCGGTGTCGAGCACCAACTCCGGATGCGCCGGTTCCTCATACGGATCATCGACGCCCGTGAATCCTTTGATTTCACCCCGTTCGGCCTTGGCGTACAGGCCTTTCGGGTCGCGCGCTTTGCACACTTCGATATCGCATTGCACGTAGATCTCGACGAAGGCATTGTCCGGAAATAGGGCGCGCACAAAATCCCGGTCTTCCTTGTAGGGGGCGATGAAGGAGCAAATGACCACCTGTCCCGCATCGTAGAGCAGCTTCGCCGCGTGCCCGATCCGCCGGATGTTGGTCATACGATCCTCGCGCGAGAAACCGAGATCCGAACACAAGCCATGCCGCACGTTGTCCCCGTCCAGTCGAAACACCTGGAGTCCGTCCTCAAACAACGCGCGTTCCACACAACGCGCAATAGTCGACTTGCCGCTACCCGACAAACCGGTAAGCCACAGGCACAGGGCCTTGTGCCGATTTTGCGCCTCACGTTCCCTCAGGGATATGAGACTTTGATCCCAGGTAATATTGGTGGCCGTTATGGTCTCGATCTGCGTCTCGCCCTGTTCGCGGCGCAGCTCGCGCAAGGTTTCCTTGGTCGTGTACCGAATCATGCCGGCGCCCACCGTGCGAAAGGTTGAGGGATCAATGAGGATGAACCCTCCGGTCTCGCGATTGCGATCGTACGGATCAAAGAACAGGGCCTGCGACGCCGTACATCGAACACGGCCGATTTCGTTCAACCCCAAACGCGTCGTGGATTCCCGGTGCAGCGTGTTGACGTCCATGCGGTAAAGGATCTCGTTGACATGCACCTGGCACGTACGGGTCGTATGCTGGAGCAGATAATCTCCCCCGGTATTCAAGGCGTTCGCCTCGTCCATCCAGCAGACGTAGGCGTCGAATTCCTGATCAATTTCGGGCAGGTTATGACTGCGCACAATCATGTCGCCGCGACTGATATCGATCTCGTCCGCGAGGGTCAGCACCGCGGATTGTTGCGCGAACGCCTCATTCACCTCCTGGTCGCCCACATGAATACTGCGCACCTTCGTATGGAACAGGGACGGCAACACCGTCACCTGCTCGCCTACGCGGATCGTGCCCGAGGACAGCCGGCCCGCAAATCCCCGGAAATCCTGGTGCGGACGGATGACGTACTGCACGGGGAACCGGAAATCGACGAGATTCCGCGCGCGCGTAACCGTAATCTCCTCCAGGAAATGCAGCATCGGCCAGCCGTCATACCAGGGCATACGATCTCCGGACTCCACCACATTGTCGCCGCACAGGGCGGATATCGGGATGAAGCTGAGATCGTGGATGTTCAACTTCTCGGCGAAGGCGGTGAACTCCTCCACCAACTCGCGATAGCGCGCCTCCTGGTAATCCACCAGGTCCATCTTGTTGACCGCAACGACCACATGCGGGATGGCCAGCAGCGATGCAATGATGGCGTGTCGCCGGCTCTGCGGCAGGATTCCCTTGCGCGCGTCCAGCAGGATCACCGCGAGATCCGCCGTCGACGCGCCCGTCACCATGTTGCGCGTGTATTGCTCGTGACCCGGCGTGTCGGCGATGATGAACTTGCGTTTGGGCGTCGAGAAATAGCGGTAGGCCACATCAATCGTAATCCGCTGCTCGCGTTCCGCGCGCAAACCGTCCGTCAGCAACGCCAGATCGACCTCTTCTTCACCGCGCAACTTGCTCGCGCGCTCCAAGGCGTCCATCTGATCTTGGAATATCTGCTTGCTGTCGTACAGCATCCGCCCGATGAGCGTGCTCTTCCCGTCGTCCACGCTACCCGCCGTCGTGAAGCGCAACAGATCCCGTTCTTTATCCACCAATTGCGTCATTAGAAATAGCCCTGCTTCTTACGGTCTTCCATCGCCGCTTCACTGCGCCGGTCGTCGGCGCGACTCCCGCGCTCCGTCACGCGCGTGGCGGCGATTTCGTTGACGATGTCCTCCACACTCGAGGCGGCCGATTCCGTGGCGCCCGTGCAGGTCGCGTCGCCGATCGTACGGAAGCGCACGCGGGCGCGCTCCCATTGTTCCCCCTCCTGCAATGCCACATGCGAGGATCGCGCGAGGATCACGTCATCGCGCCGCACAATCTCGCGTTCGTGTGAAAAGTAGAGCGAGGGCAGCGGGATCTCTTCCCGATGAATATATTGCCAAACATCCAGTTCAGTCCAGTTACTGATCGGGAACACCCGGAAATGTTCGCCGGGCCGTTTCATGCCGTTGAACAGGTGCCACAATTCAGGGCGCTGATTCTTGGGATCCCATTGCCCGAACCGGTCGCGCACCGAGAAAAACCGTTCCTTGGCGCGCGCCTTCTCCTCGTCGCGTCGCGCGCCGCCCATCGCCGCGTCGAACTGAAACTCCTTGATGGCGTCGAGCAGGGTAACGGTCTGCAACGCGTTCCGGCTCGGATTCGGGCCTTCCTCCTCTTTCACGCGTCCCTGATCGATGGAATCCTGCACATGCCGGACAATGAGGCTTGCACCGATCTCTTTCATCCACCGGTCTCGATAGTCCAGCGTTTCCTGAAAATTGTGGCCGGTATCGATATGCATCATGGGAAACGGGATCTTGCCCGGATAAAACGCCTTGCGCGCCAGCCAAGCCATGACGATCGAGTCCTTCCCGCCGGAGAATAACATCACGGGCCGCTCGAACTGGGCCGCCACCTCGCGGATCACATAGATCGCCTGCGACTCCAGCCACTCGAAGGTATTCATTCGATACGCGCTCATACACCTTATCTCATTCGTCCAATTCCAGCGCCGCCTTGAGGGCCTCGCCAAGCTTCTGCAAGGGCCCGGATGACAGCACCCCGACGAATTGGGTGAGCCGCGATTTCGCTATGCTCACCAGTTCATCGCAGTGAATGCTGCTGTCGTGTTTCAGCCCCTCGTCCGGCCCGACCGGAACCTGCGTCGAGAGCCCGTCATGACTCGAATAGACCGGCGCACAGATGACCGTTGAGAAACGCGAGTCAACAAGCACTTGCCGGCTTACCACGACAAACACACGGTGCCGTTTCGGATCATTGGACGGATGGGCGACCCGATACAGCTCGCCTCGTCTCATGTGGCCACCTGATAATCCAGGACATCGGCGGCCTCCCCGTTCAATTTCTTTGCACGACGATTGATGATTTCCAGATCCCGCCGTTCCTGTTCGTCCTTCGCCATACGGGCCAGCATGCGGCGCGCTGCGATTTCCAGGAATTCTGATCGGCTCCCGTACTCGCGCGCCTTCCGATCAATCGCCACCATGACGTCCTTATCCAGCGTGATAGATGTCTTGACTTTCATACTACTAATATACCACCCATCCAAGGGGTTCGTCAACAGGTTGCCTTGCGCCGCTTGACGCGGTCATCGCCCGCGCCTGCAACACCTCACAGCTGTAGCCGCGCACGGCATTCACCGGCCCGGAGCACAGCAGCCCGTCATGCGCGCCGGGCATCAATCAAGAACCATGGGTTCCGCAAATTCTCCCGATTGTACATCAGCGGAGTCCCTTCCGGATATCGGGTCACCGAAATGCCGCATGCCGCGCATACGGCGTGGCCCGCCGCCGTGTCCCATTCCATCGTGGGCGCGAACCGCGGATACACGTCCGCCGAGCCCTCCGCCACCAGACACAGCTTGAGGGCGCTGCCCGCGGAAATCAACTCCAGTTTCGGATGCTCCACCCGCAGCGCCTCAATGAACGCGTCCGTTTTCGGGTTGCGATGGGACCGACTGGCGACGACCACCAATGGACCATACGGCTCGGCTTGGAGGGCGAGGCTCCCGCCGAGCCGCCCCGTGTGCCTTTTCAACGGCAACGGTTCCGCGCGGCTCACCAACGCCTCCCATGTTGCCGGCATCTCCTCTTCATGGCCTACGTCCAACCGCCACGCCCCGACCCCTTCGCCGCCGAACCAGCACTGCCCCAAAGCGGGCGCATAGACCACGCCCGCGACCGGCTGACCGTGATCCACCAGCGCGATGTTCACGGTAAACTCGTCGTTCCGTTTGATGAACTCCTTGGTCCCGTCCAGCGGATCGACCAGCCAACAGGCTGACCAGTCGCGGCGGATGTCAT
>SKXR01000162.1 GCA_007128275.1 Kiritimatiellia bacterium | reverse complement strand
TTCAGGGCGCTTTCTCAGCAGGCCAACGGCCTGCTTGAACACAGCCCAGGGCAACGCCCTGGGTTCAATACCCCCACACTCCCGCTCCCGCAGGCTGAAAGCCTGCTTGAACTCCCACGTTCAATCCCATCCGTACTTCTCATCATGCGCATCCTGAAACGTCATTCGACGGATGCCCGGAGATCTTGCACGCTCATCTGAATGGAATCGCGGTCCATCCAGGTGTTGCGGCTGAGCTGAAAGGCGACGTCGAGGGGACCGCCCGGGATCTCCCGCTCGGCCATGTTGAACGCGATCGCGTCCAGCTTTTCGTTCCCATCGAGGAAACTCATCTTGAGATGTTTCTGTCCCACCACACGCGGTTCGCCCAGCAAGCGCGCGCCTTTAACCGCCCAGACGGGTTTGGGATTCCCCAATCCGAAAGGCGCCATGCGTTCCAGGCATTCGATCAACGCCCAATCCGCGTCGCGCAAGGAAATCCATGCGTCAATGCGCTGTTCGGGACGCAGATCGTCGCGACTCACACGCGCTTGCACCGCGCCGTTGAATCGGTCGCGAAACGCTTCGATCTGTTTCTCCTCTATCTGCAATCCCGCCGCCATCTGATGGCCGCCAAACCGTTGCAGCAAGTCCGCACAGTCACTTAGTCCCTCGACGATGTTGAACGACGCAACGCTTCGGCAGGAACCCCGTCCGATCCCTTCCTCGTCCACGGCGATGACAATGGACGGGCGGCTGAAGCGCGCACATAGCCGGGACGCCACGATGCCGATAACGCCCGGATGCCATTCCCGCTTCGCCGTTACCACCGCAAAATGGGTATCGACATCAAACCAACGGTCGATATCCGCGATGGCCTCCTCGACCATGCGCACTTCTACCTGTTGCCGCTCCCGATTGGCGGCGTCCAGCTCCGCCGCGATCATCCCCGACTGATCCGGATCATCACTCAACAGCAATTCAAGGGCGCGCTGCGCCGTGCCCAGACGTCCGGCGGCATTGAGACGCGGACCCAGCAGAAAACCCACATGATACGCGTCCAGATCCGTCTTGATCCCCGCCGCCGCCTTCAGCGCCCGCAACCCGGGATGTACCGTCCGGTTCGCTGCGAGCAACCCGTACTTGGCGAGGATCCGGTTCTCCGCCGTCAACGGCACCATATCCGCAATGGTCCCGAGCGCCACGAGATCGAGATGCTTCTTCAAGTCCAACGTCGCTACGCACTCGGCCCCTGCTTCACGCAGTGTTCGGTACACCGCGCCACAGACCATGAACGCCACGCCCACACCGGCCAGATTCCGCAACGGATGGTCCGCTCCGTTCAACTTGGGGTTCACCACGGCATGGGCGGATGCGATTTCCGCGCCGGGCTCGTGATGATCCGTGACCACCACGTCCACCCCCAACGCGCGGGCGGCTTCCACCGCCTCCACGGAGCCCGTCCCGCAATCCACGGTGAGAATCAAACCGGGCGCATGGTCCGCAATGCAGCGCTGGACCGGCTCGACGCCCAACCCGTATCCGTCATCCACGCGGTGCGGCAGGAAGGGGACGGCCTTGCCGCCCAGCGCCGTGAGGACATGAACCATCAGCGCCGTGCTGGTGATCCCGTCCACATCGTAGTCCCCGTAGACCAGTATCGTCTCGTCATTCGACAACGCCTTCGCGATGCGGGCGACAGCCAACGCCATGTTGGGGAGGAGAAAGGGGTCGGGAAGGTTGCTCAAACGCGGGTTCAGAAAGGCGTCCACGGCGTCCGCCGTCGTGTAGGCGCGGGCCGCCAGCACCGCACAGGCGGGGCGAGGCAAACCGGTTTGTTGTACCAGTTCATGAACGAGCGCGTCATCGGAAGCGTTGGTTTTCCAAGTCTTGAGCATGAGCAATCACACACACGGTTCGGCGGGCGCGCCGCGCCGTAGCGTCTTCGCGTAGGCGGGAGCCTCGCCCTCCACGGCGCATGTCATGCGGTGACCTTGTTCCTGGAGGGCGAGGCTCCCGCCGAGCCGCAAACGGGTTTCGGAAACGCCCCCCTCACTTCCCCTTCGCCAGTTTCTTTTCCGCCTTCACCTTTTCGTCCCTATGCCAATACAGCACCACCGGCGTGGCGACGAAGATCGAGGAATAGGTACCGACCAGAATACCGATGAACAGCGCCAACGCGAAATCCTTGATCGCCCCGCCACCGAAGATCAGCAACATCGTCACGGTCAACAACGTCGTTACGGACGTCAGCAAGGTGCGATTGAGCGTCTGGTTGATACTAATGTTCGCAATCTGCGAGTAGGTCTTGTCCTTGATCAGACCAAGATCCTCCCGGATTCGGTCAAAGACCACAATGGTGTCATTGACGGAGTAACCGACAATGGTCAACAAGGCCGCCACGATCGGCAGGCTCAACTGATTACCAAGCAGGCAGAAGATGCCGATGGTTATCAGCACGTCATGGGTCAATGCCACAATCGCTCCCATCGCGAAGGCGAATTCGAAGCGCAGGGAGATGTAAATCACGATACCGACCAGCGCCCACACCATGGCCATGATCCCCTTATGGCGAAGATCGCGGCCGACTTGCGGCCCCACCGTATCCTCCTGAAGGATGTAGAAACCGGCCTCCGGTATGGCCGTGACCAGCGCGTCTTTGGCGGCTTCCCCATCCCCGTACGGCACCTTCAAGAACAGGTATTCCGGGATCACGCCCGACTCGTCCGGCACCAATTCGCGCTGATACTGGACAAAGGCATCGGACACACCGACGCCCGAGAGCACATCGCGCACGTCGTCCACGGCCTGCTTCTCATCAAACCGGTAGGTCAATGCCGTGCCGCCCGTGAAATCGACGCCGAAATTATCTTCGCCTTTCATGAAAAACATCGTCCACGTGCCGGCGATCACGACCACCGACAGCACGGCGGCGATGCCGCGCTTGCTAACGAAATCGATGTTGGTATCCCCAAGGATCGAGAACATCTTGATCTTCTGGATCTTCGTTTTGTAGGCCATCAACTCGAACATCAACCGCGTGATAACCAGCGCAACGAACATACTGACCACGATACCGGCGCTGAGCGTGATCGCGAAACCGCGAATGGGGCCGGACCCTTGCCAGAACAGGATCACCGCGGTGATCAAGGTCGTCACGTTCGCGTCCATGATGGTGCTGAACACCTTCTCGTATCCGGCTTCGATGGCGCTGGCCAGCCGTTTGCCCACCTTCTGCTCCTCGCGGATTCGTTCGAATATCAGTACGTTGGCGTCCACCGCAATACCGATGGTCAGCACGATGCCGGCGATACCCGGCAAGGTGAGTGTAGGCAATCCCTCCCCGCCTCCTCCGCCGGTGATCAGTCCGAGGAATCCGGACACGATCAGCATGCCGAGCGGCAACAACAGCAAGTCGAGGATCAAGGCGAGGTTGGCAACCACACCGGCCAACAGATAGTAGCCGAGCATAAACACCAACACGAGCGCGCCGCCGAGGATGATGGCCCGCATGCCGCTCCGCACGGATTCGCGACCCAGCGTGGGATCCACGTTGCGTTCTTCGATCACCCGCAAGGGCGCCGGCAAGGAACCCGCCCGCAACACCAGCGACAGGTCCTGTGCTTCCTTCAGCGAGAAGGATCCTTCGATAATCGCCTCACCGCCATAGATCGCGGTGCGAATGAACGGCGCGGACTGGAGCACGCCGTCGAGCACGATCCCCAGAAGCCGTTGTCCGTCGAGACTCGGATTGCGCGCGCCGCCCGGAGCGTAGTCCGTGGTCACCCGTTGAAACCGGCGCGTGCCTTCGCTGTCAAAACGCAGGGTGACGATCGGCTGACCGAACTGCTGATAGTCAACGCCGGCATGGCTGAGATTTTCCCCGGTCAATTCGCGGCGGCGACTGACATAATAGGGTTCATACAACGTCCGCCCCTGGCGATCGCGCTCCATCAACATGAAATCGTATCCGGGCGGGGCATGAAACGTCCGCAACCGTTCGCGCGCTTCGCGCTCCGTATGCCGGTCCAGACGTTCCACGTCCTCGGTACGGACATAATGCGGCCGGCCTTCAACGGTCACCAATCGATAGCCTTCGGGAGCAAGCCCTTCATCAAAAAGACGCCCCACCAGCCGGTCGTTGTCTTCATGCACCATGCGGAATTCGAGAAAGGCGGCGCTTTCAAGCGTGCGGATGGCCCATTCGCGATTGGCGGCGTCGAGACCGGGAATCTGAACCACGATCCGGTTGCTGCGCGGTTCCGGATAAATGATCGGTTCTTCCGTGCCCATCAAGTCGACGCGGTTACGAATCACTTCCAACGCGCGCAATTGCGCGTCACGAATGGCGTCCTCTTCCAGTTCTTCGGTCTGCACTTCAAGCAGGAAGCTGATGCCGCCCTGCAAATCCAATCCCAGTTTCACCTTCTCTGAAATCGGCGTGACCAACACGATCGACCACGCGAGCAGACCGATCAACAGAAGCCATTTCCACCATGCATGTTTGTCCATTGTCTTACCTGTTTCCTATGTTAAGTTCGACTCGTCATCAAAGTGTGCCGTTTTCCGTATTCAGTGTTCAGTCACATCAGAAAGGCCGGCTAATCACTGCCTACTGAATACCGAACACGGAACACTCTTCTCCCCGGCCTACCTCTGCGGCACGTCGTCCGGCAGATCGGCGCCCTTATCGAGCACCTGCGTCACGGCGCTGCGCACCACCTCGACCTTCACTTTGTCGGCCACCTTGATCGTGAACGTCTTATCCGCCACATTCGTGACCACGCCGATCAGGCCGCCGCCAAACAAGACCTTGTCGCCGCTCTTCACCGCAGTGAGCAAGGCGCGACGTTCTTTTTCACGCCGTTGCTGAGGCCGGATCAGAATGAAATAGAAGATGAGGATCATGAGGGCCAGCCAACCGAACATGAACATCGGCGACTGCTCCTCGCCCGCGCCACCCGCCATCGCCAGAGTAATCAAAGACAAATTCATTCTATTCCCACTCCTTATTCCGTTGCGACGAGTTCCACGTGATCCCGCCGTATTTCCTGATAATCTTCCATGAAGCGCCCACGATAATCGTCGAACACGCCCTTTTCAATGGCCGCGCGCACTTCCTTCATGCACTCCGCATAACAGTGCAGGTTATGCCATGTAATCAATCGCGCGCCCAACACCTCGCTCACGTTGCACAAATGCCGGATATACGCCCGGCTATACTTGCGACAGACATAACAAGCGCAGCCCTCTTCCAAGGGCCGCCCGTCGTTCGCGTAGGCCCCCGCCTTGACGGGATACCGTCCCAAGCGGGTGAATACCGTCCCGTTCCGCGCAAAACGGGTGGGCATGACGCAATCGAACATGTCCACCCCCAGCGCGACCGATTCCACAATCTGCGGAAGATAACCCACCCCCATCAGATAACGGGGACGGTCATCCGGCAAATAGCGGATGCCGCTTTTCACACCGGGAATGATCAGCGTGTCCGGCTCGCCGACACTCACACCGCCTATCGCGTAGCCGTCGAAACCGATGTCCAACAGCCCCTTCGCCGATTTCTCGCGAAGATCTTCATGCACACCGCCCTGCACGATCCCGAAAACCAACTGTCCGGGCGCGCGAGGCTGTTCCGCACATAAGGCCGCCCATGCTAGGGTGCGGTCCAATGCCTTGCAAGCATATTCCCGGTCGCACGGATACGGCGGACACTCATCAAATACCATGGCAATATCCGAACCCAACCCGCGCTGAATGCGCATCGACTCCACCGGCCCCATGAACCGGTATGACCCGTCCACGTGCGACTGAAAGCGTACGCCGTCCGCCTCGATCTTGCGCAGACCGGCCAGGCTGAAGACCTGAAAGCCGCCGCTATCGGTCAGGATGGAGTGGTCCCACCCCATGAAACGGTGCAAGCCGCCCGCGTTTTCGATGATTTCGACGCCCGGCCGTTCACCCAAATGGTACGTATTCCCCAGAATAATGCGGTAACCGAACCCTTCAACCTCCTCCGGCGTCATGGTCTTTACGGTCGCCTGCGTACCGACCGGCATGAACACAGGGGTTTCCACCACCCCATGGGCCGTGGTCAAGCGGCCGCGTCGCGCCCCGGTTTTCGGGTCGCGCTGTGTGATTTCAAATGTGCCGGGCACGGGGTTCATGGCGCACACCTGTCGCATAAACCCACAGGCAGCGTCCAGCCGAATGTGTGGATTCCCTCTTACACGGTAAACAAGCACCGGCCATCGTCAATCGGACTCGCACTGACGAAGTACAGAAACCACGGATTACACAGCGCAGCAAAGCCGCAACCAAAAGAAGGAAACCACGGATTACACTGATTACACGGATGTTTTGTTGTGAGCAGCGAACGCTTGGGCACTTGATAAAGAACCACTTACGGGAATAAACGCATGAAAACGTGCACAAAGAACAAGAAGTTGACGGATTGTAGTACGAATTTCGCGAATGCGGAAAAGAAGAGCAATTGGAAATCAACAAGTTGCGCTACGGTGTCTGTCCCCGCCGCTCTTGTCTGACTTCTGACTTCTTACTTCTTACTTCCGACTTCTTACTTCTTACTTCTTACTTCTTACTTCCGACTCCGTACGGAGACCTCTCCTCCCGCAGTAGGTGTACACAATGCTCGTTGAGGCTT
>SKXR01000035.1 GCA_007128275.1 Kiritimatiellia bacterium | reverse complement strand
GGATGCAGTCGGCTTTCGAACAAGGAAACACGGTCGACCCGAATCGACTCATGGACCGTAACGCTAGCGGAGGAGAGAGCCGATGTCAATGCGCCCGCCCCCCGGCTGGAGCGCACGCGGCCCAGTGTGAGATGCGCGTGAAACGGCCTGTCCTCCAAGGGAACGCCCAGCGCGCGCACCGCCCCGGCCAGACGCATTTGCAATTCGGCAAGCGTACCGGTCGATTCCGCCACACCGGCCCAGATCACCCGGGGCGATTTCGGAGATCCGAACGAGCCGACCCCGTCCACCGTCATGGCAAATGGCGGAACGGCAGCCGCCATCCGATCCAGTTCCCGTTCCACATCAGGGATCAGCGCCGCACCGACATCGCCCAGAAACAGGAGCGTTAAATGGATATTCTCCGGGGGCGCCCAACTCACCTTCGCCCCGACCTTGCGCAGCCGTTGCTGTACCCGCACCAAAGCGGTCCGGACCTCGTCCGATATCTCAATGGCTATAAAGGCTCTAATGAGCGTGTCAGACATGATCGTTTAATCCTATTCCCACTGTTAGTGTCTTCTTGTTCATAACGATTAACAAGCCCGCAGTCAGTCGTACAATGATTTCAAGAATCCCGCGCCACACTCTTTATGAACCGTTATCGCAACGCCTATAACCACTCGTGCCGGCCCATGGGCTTTGACATATAGTAAATGCATTCCATGCCTCCAGGCTCCGCGGCGACCTGTTCAAAACACCGTCCTACCGGGTTCGAGTTCCTCCAATCCGCCGGAGCGGGCGAGCCAGCGGCGGCGCTGCACACGGCCCGACGCGATGTCAGGGTGCTGTTCGAAGACATGCACTTCCCGTCCCCATGCCGTTTCCACAAACAGCAGCGTGCCCTCCTCTATGCTCTCCGCCCGAAACAGGAGCTCTTCCGACACGGACACGCCGCCGACACGCATGTGGACCTCCGCGCGCCATGCGCGGACATGCCCTTCTTCATGCTCTTGAAAGGGATCGGGAGTGACCACAGCCATCGACCGCTTATCGTCTGATTCGAACAGGAACAAGTCGTACTTCGCATCGCTCCATCGATCTTGTTCCGGGGCCAACCACGGCAACCAATAGAGCGCCAACAACGCCGGCAAAAACCACATTTTCATTTTGATGCTCCCTTCTGTTAATCGCTGTAGAAGGGATAAAGAAACGAACCGACCGTTTTTCCGGGAAAAATTGAAAATATTTCATGGCGCAATTACAACTTGTTGTCATCGCGCATGTTGCGACATCACTTTTTTCCCTGGTCCCTTTCATTGACGGCCCGAACGCAGACGAGTACCTTTTCAATCAATGACCGGACATGATTGGACGCCCTCCCTGACGGAGAGGGACCGGGAACACCTGGCCCGTTACGCGCGCCGGGACGGGGGATGTTTTGTGCCCGATTTGCCCCTCTCAGCCGGCGCTTACCTGATTTCGACCCTGCCCGATCTGCTACAACAACCCGTCGTGGTCGTCTTGGACGGTCCCCGCACCATGGACGAGTTCCTCCGCGATCTGACGACGCTGCATCCCGCCATAGAATCAGCGTATTATCCGCCATGGGAAAGTCTGCCCGGTAAAGGGATACAGCCGCATGCCGATCTGTTGGGCGATCGGTTGGACGTGCTCCATCGTTGTCTGGAACCGCGCGCCCCCGCCATTACCGTGACCTGCATCCAGGCGCTCATGCAGAGAACGCTGTCGCCCGCCGAGCTGCGCCGTGAACGGATGCGTCTGGTCCGTTCCGAAGAGTACGACTTTGACGAGCTCCTCGCCCACCTCCAGCGCGCCGGCTACGAATTCGAACCGGAAGTGGCCGCCAAAGGACAAGCGTCGCACCGCGGCGGGATCATCGACTGCTGGCCCCCTTCGCAAACGTGGCCCGTCCGACTTGAGTTCTTCGGGGCCATACTCGATTCGATCCGGACCTTCGCGCCGGACGATCAGCGTTCCATCGAGCGCCTCAACGAAATCGCTGTGACCCCCGCGCGCGAAGTACCCGGCGACGACGACACCGGGAAAGGCCATTCCGCCACCCTGCTGGACTATCTCCCCGACAGCACCTGCTGGACATGGTATCGGCCGGACCAGATTCGTCATCATGCCGCGCAATACGAAAGCATGATCGCGGACGCGGACGCTGCGCGATACACCATGCCGTATGCATCGCTACGCGCCGCCGTCCGTCGCCGCTTCAAGCAAGGGGCTCTCTATCTCGGAGGCCAGAAACCGAAAGGCGTCACGGCTTGTGACGTGTCCTTCGCTCCGTTGGCGGGTTTACCCTCACTGGACCGTACCGACCTCCAAACCGACGCCCTCGACGAGGCGCGCCACCAGTTCGTGGACGAGTTGGAACATCGTCACGCCGACGGGGACCATGTACACATCTATTTCGGGACGACAGGGACGAAGGAGCGCTTCATTGAATGGCGCACGCCGCGCCGCGATCCGCGAAACCTCTTCACGTTGAATGTGGGACCGTTATCCGAAGGGTTCCATTACGCCGCCAACAGGGTGCTCATCATTTCGGAGCACGACCTCTACGGGAAACGCCGAGAATTGCGAGGCCGCTATGATCCGCACGCGCGACGGCCCGGCCCGAAAAAGATGACCGGCCCCCGTTTCGCCGAATGGCGGGACATTCAGCCCGGCGAATTGGTCGTGCACATCGAACACGGTATCGGCCGCTATCTGGGCTTGTACGAGATCGAGTCCAACGGTCAGCGGCAAGAGGTATTGACCATTGAATACGCCGACAAGGCGAAGGTTCATCTGCCCGTCTCGCAAGCGCAACTGCTCAGCCGATATGTCGGGTTCGGGCGGCAACGCCCCAACCTTCACGCACTGGGCGGCAAACGGTGGAGCCGCGAAAAAGTAGCCGCCGAACGCGCCGTTCGCGATTTGGCCGCGATGTTGCTCGAGACCCAGGCCACCCGGCAAACCCTCAGCGGACACGCCTTTGCGGCCGACTCCGCGTGGCAACACGAGTTCGAGGCGACGTTCCCGTTCGAGGAAACGGAAGATCAAGTGCGCGTGATTCGCGAGGTCAAAGAAGACATGGAAAGTCCGCGCCCCATGGACCGGCTGATCTGCGGCGATGTGGGCTACGGCAAGACCGAGGTGGCGATGCGCGCGGCGTTCAAATCCGTCATGGACGGGAGACAGGTCGCCCTGTTGGTGCCGACCACCGTACTCGCGCAGCAGCACTTCGAATCGTTCAAGGAACGCATGGCCGCGTTTCCGGTCCGCATTGAGATGCTCAGCCGTTTTCGGACGCGATCCGAACAGCGCGGGATTGTGGAAGAACTTAACGAAGGACGGGTGGACATCGTCATCGGCACCCATCGCCTGGTCCAGCCGGATGTCGTTTTCAAGAATCTGGGCCTCGTCATTATCGACGAAGAGCAACGTTTCGGCGTCGAACATAAAGAACACCTCAAAGCGTTGCGCCAACTGGTCGACGTACTGACCATGACCGCCACCCCCATTCCCCGCACCTTATATATGAGTCTCACCGGCGCGCGCGATATCAGCACCATCCAAACCCCGCCGCAGGAACGGTTGCCCGTCGAGACGATTGTGACCGAGTACCGCGACGAGGTGATACGCGACGCCATTCATCGCGAGTTGAATCGGGACGGACAGATCTTCTTCCTGCACAACCGCGTGCAAACCATCGAAGCGGCTCGAAAACGGCTGGCCGCCCTCGTCCCGGAGGCGCGGATCGCCGTCGGGCACGGGCAAATGAACGAACGCGAGCTCGAATCGGTGATGACCGGTTTCGTACGCGGCGATTACGACATCCTGTTGTGTACCACCATTATTGAGAGCGGGGTCGACATTCCGAACGTCAACACGATCTTTATTGAACGCGCGGACCGATTTGGCCTGTCCGACCTCTACCAGTTGCGCGGACGCGTGGGCCGTTACAAACACAAAGCCTACGCCTACCTTCTTCTGCCGAGACACGGACGACTCTTCTCTGCGGCGCGCGACCGCGTGCAGGCCATCCGGAAATATTCCGGGTTGGGTTCCGGCTTCAAACTGGCGTTGCGCGATCTTGAAATACGCGGCGCGGGCAACATTCTCGGCGCCGAACAGAGCGGACACATCGCCGCCGTCGGATTCGACCTGTACTGTCAATTCCTGCAACGCACCGTAGCGCAAATGAAAGGCGAAAAGCCCGCACCCATCATCGATGTCGAGATCCGACTGGATTTCATCGACTCGTCCCCCTCGCACGCGGACGAATCGAACGCCGCCGTGATCCCCGTTGCGTACGTGGAGGACGAAAGCATGCGGGTCAATCTCTACCGGCGTCTGGCCGGCATTGTCACGGAACCGGAAGTGCGCGCCTTGCGCGAAGAACTTCAAGACCGGCTGGGACCCGTTCCGCCCGCGCTCGACCGCCTTCTGAAAGTCACGGCGCTGCGCCTGGACGCCCATGCGAAAGACATTGCCGAGATCGAAGTGCGGGAAGGCAAAGTGATGATGAAACGACACCGGGACTGGCTGATGCACAACAAACGCTTTCCCCGACTCACCGCTCCGACCCCGACCGGGCAACTGGAGGAATTGATTGCGCTGGTACGTGCGTGGCCGATTGATGGGCGATAAGGCTACCACTTGCAGGAGCATCGCCGGCGAAGACCGGTATACATCGTGAGCGACGCCTACCCCGCTTCAAAACGGGACGGGGGGAGCGTGGAGCATTCTCTTATCTAATCCTTGTCGATCCGTCATCCGTGGCTCCACTCTTCCCCGGCACCCATCGGAATTACCGCGTGCGGGTGGAGCTGGCCCCGTAGGCAACCAACTTGAGGAAACCAAGGGATCTCAACGCGCACGCATCAACAACGCGGTGCGCCTCAACACGACGGATTGGCGGAGTTTTTCCGCCCAGGAAAGATTCTTTCTCTGTTTTTGCCAATCCGATTGTTTTTTCAGTAAGGCATGAACACCCGGCTTCATATAAATCGCCTTTGAAATGATTCCCATTGTTCAGAAAGGCCGTGCCGGGACGACAAGTCGGCCAAGCCTCCCCGGGATACCGCACCGGTATATCGCATTTGCGCCACCGCGCCGAATACGGCATAGGACTGAATGACGCCGTCCCGGAGCATGGCATTCAGTAGTATGGCGACATCTTTCATTTCCATGGATCATAATCCGGGCCAAGTAGAAGCGCAAGGCTAGCCGTGCAGCGTCACGAAACGCTCGTCGCCGTTCCCTAAGAGCCCGTTGAAAAACGCTCCTCGGGCATGCCATCCACCGCCTCACGGCGGCGGCTACGAAGAAATGGACAACGTAGCCGCGCCCGTGAGGGCGTGGATCTGTGTGGCTATGACATTTTCAACGGGCTGCTAAGCCTGCACGCCATTCGCCAACAACATCCCCGGCATCGGCAGTCGAATCCTGATCGAATATCCCTATGCCGCACACGCTACCAACCGCAATTACCGGGTGTGGGTGCAACGGTTGCAGGCAACAGGGGAGAGGCGATAGCCCTCCTTGCAGGAGCTTCGCTTGCGAAGATCCGGCGCATTGCATATCATCGGATGTACATGAGTCGTTCTCAGAAACACAGTCCTATCCCGAAACCCCGTAAAGCCATGATCCTCGCGGCCGGATACGGCACGCGCATGCGGCCGTTGAGCGACGATCTACCGAAAGCGGTGATGCCGCTTTGGAATCGCTCGCTGCTCGCGCGCAACGTGGATCTGCTCCAAAGGTGGGGCGTGCGCGAGATTCTCGTCAACGCGCATCACGGCGCCGACCAAGTCATCCGCGAGGCCATGAGCTTGAGTGGCGCGAAATGTCGCATCACCGTTTCGCACGAACCGGAAATCCTCGGCACCGGCGGCGCGTTGCGCCGCGCGGAATGGTTCTTCGACGAGAAACCGTTCTGGCTAATCAATGCCGACGTCGTCGCCCTGCTCGATCCCCAACCCCTGCTGCGCGCCTACAGAAATGAGAAATGCATTGCCGCCCTCTGGATGCACGATCAGGCCGGCCCGCGCACCGTCGACGTGGCGCGTGGACGCGTCACGGATTTCGCGTCCAAGTATCCGGGCGGACCGAACACGCGCACTTTCTGCGGCCTGCATCTGCTGTCGCCCCGAATTCTGAGATATCTGCCGGATACCGGATTCGCCTCGATCATCACGGCGTATGAGCGCGCGATGAAGGACGGACACCGGATTCAAGCCGTAACCATCCCGGACGCGTACTGGGCGGATGTCGGGACGCCGGAACGCTACTTGCAGGCGCATAAGGAAACCGCATGCCAATTCGCACTCGACACCCGACACCCGACACTCGACACCACGCCCGACACCTGCCTTTCGCCAACCGCTCGCGTGGATCAAAGCGCCCAACTCCGGAACTGCGTAATCTGGGATAGCGCGGAAATCGCAGCGGGCGCGCGAGTGGAGGACGCGGTGATCGGGCGCCGTTGCCGGGTGGTCGGTGGCCGGTGGCCGGTGACCGGTGTGGTGGTGCGGTATCCGCTGGGGTTGACGGTTGCCGAGCGGAAGGTCTTGGACAAGCTCTTTGCCCCAAGCGGCTCGGCGGGAGCCTCGCCCTCCAAGCGCATAGCCGGGCAATTGGAGAGCGAGGCTCCCG
>SKXR01000111.1 GCA_007128275.1 Kiritimatiellia bacterium | reverse complement strand
GGGCGAGTTATACGAGCCCGTGATGTCGCGTTGTAAAGAAATGGAGGCAGTTAGGTGTGCATTCACGTTCCCGGCGTCGCATAGCTCCGCCCTCCATTGCCGTGCGTGCCAGTAAATTGTCGAGCTATGCGAGACCGGTTGGCTTCGTCGCGCCCGTCGAGCCGGGTACGGTCCAGTGGCCTCACTTTATCTTCCGGCTCCGCGGAGCGTCGCCCTCCAGCTTGCGTGGTTGCCCTGAGCTTGGAGGGGCGAGTTATACGAGCCCGGACGCGGGATTGACGGTCGGTTGAGTATATCCTAGCATCCCGCGAGACCCGAGGCGTGCGGTTCATTCCGTTCACGTTGAATCCGTAGTCTGAGAACCATGATCGTAAGGAGAAAAGAGATGAATCCGAGAATGGCTCTGTGTGGTGTGGGACTTGCCTTGTTTGTTGGTACCGTGTTCTCCGTGCCCGCGGGCGCGCAATTCTTTGCGGGGATCGATGTGTCCTATACGGAAACGGTGTTCCGGCCTGAATACTCCTATGCGTATGACAGGCCCAATAGTCAGTACGAGAACACGGCCTATGGTGTTGATCTGGACGTTGTCGGCGGATACCGCATTCAGCCGGATCCGATGTTCTCCTTTGCCGTGGCCGGGAGTCTGGGATTCAGTGATGCGCGCTGGAGCTTGCGCACCAGCGATCCGGATACCCATTTGAAGTATAGCATCCCGTACCGTGTCTTTATCACACTGCAACCGTCGGTCCATGTGACCGAACGTGTACGGCTGTTCGGGGAGCTGGGCGGCGGACAGGGGTACGTCGAACAGAAGAAGACGTCGGACGTCAGCAGTCGCTATGATGAAAGCACCTGGATCTGGGGCTATCGTCTGGGCGCCGGCGTCGGGTATGAGCTTTGTCCGGGATGGGAGTTGGCATTGGCCTATCGCCATGTCTCCTATGAGAAGTTCAGCTATGACACCCATCTTCCGGACGGGACGCATTGGGAAACCGTCAGAGATAAGCCGTACGCGGACAACGTCGTGCTGAGCCTGACGCGATTTTGGTGAACGGAATGATCAACATCGGGCGTACGGCCCGGAAAGGAAAAGTCATGACGAGTAGTATGCGAACCGGTTTGGCGGCGGTGTGTGCGCTGTTGGTGACGTTCTCGGCCTGGGCTTATGATCAGCCTGCGGTGAACTTGGGGTTCACCAGTTTTCTGGATGGCGGGCCGCCGGCCGGGGCGGGATGGTATTTCACGCAGTACGGCCAATTCTATACCAGCGATCGATTCACCGATCTTCCGTTTCCCGGTGATCCGCGATTGGACGCATGGATCGGGTTGTCCCAACTGATCTATCAGTCGGATCAAGCCGTGTTCGGTACGGCCCGGTGGGGGATGGACTTGATTCTGCCGGTCGCCGTGTTTGATCTGAGTGCGCGCGGAACGCCCTTGCGCGCCAACGACGGGATCGGCGATCTGCTGGTCGGACCCTTCCTGCAGTGGGATCCGATCATGGGCGATGCCGGACCCGTATTCATGCATCGCATCGAATTTCAGACCATTTGGCCGACCGGCGAGTATGATCGCCGGTATGCCATCAATCCCGGCGCCAACGTCTTCAGTTTCAATCCGTATTGGGCGGCCACCTGGTTCGTGGCGCCCAAGGCGTCCGTGTCCTGGCGTGTGCATTATCTGTGGAACGATCGGAACGACAGACCGAATGTGCCGGATCCGGAAGTCCGGCATACGCAGGCGGGACAGGCGATGCACGCCAATTTCGCGGCGGATTACGAAGTGCTTGAACGCCGGTTGCGCGTAGGGATCAACGGCTATTACCTCAAGCAACTGGAGAATAGCGAGGTCAACGGGGACCGCGTACCGGACAGTAAGGAGCAGGTGTTGGGTATCGGCCCCGGACTCATTTGGAGCTTCAACCAGGATCAGCACCTGTTCGCGAACGTCTATATCGAGGCGGCCGCGGAGAACCGGACGGAAGGGCAGCGCTTCAACCTGCGCTATGTGCATCATTTTTAAGGGGAGCAAACGCGCGCCTGCTTGCTCTTGAATCGAATTCAGTCGAACTGGTCGTATCCAAGCCAAAGCGGCATCGGCGCTTCGCTTTGCCGCCGCAGTCCAAGTGCAAGTCATGCCGGGCGCTGATGCCCGAACCTCATTCGAGGAGTTATGCCGCAGGGTAGAACAGAGCGGGAAACGGGGCGTGAGGCCGATCCGGTCATGGATCCGGTCGTGTCATGGATGAAGCGTCCGGATCCCTTTGTCGATGTGCCGATCCCACCGGACGCGCATCGTGTGAAAATTCTCGGCATCTACTACCTTCATTTCCAGCAACCGGACGGCGGCGATCTGTATGTGACCAAGTTCGGTCGGCACTATCTGCAACATCTGAAGCTTGAAAACTGGCATGAGAAGGAATGGTTCCGGGCCAATCGAGAGAAACTGAAGGGGACAAGCACCGTGTACAAGGTGCCCTCCAAAGTCGTCAACGGGCGCAGCATCAATCTGGTGGTTAAATGGTGTCGCGTGGGGGAAGAGGTTCCGCTCGACACGATGGGGTTCAATCGCTTTTCCGACGCCGAGTTCAACAGCCCGTTCGAGGAGTTTTCGCTGGTGATGGAAATGCGGGAGCGCCCGTCCGGAAAGCGCATTCGCACCAACCGTCCCCTGGCGATCTATGTCCCGCCCGAACAACTTGAATTGTGGCAGACCGGCCGGTCGAAATCGCGTATGACACAAAAGCAGAACAAGTATCGCGATGTCGAACTCGACATTCTGCGCCAGTACATACTGATCTACGAATGGGTGGAAGGACGCTCCGCCGATGAGGCGTTGGTGGACGTCATACCCGATGAGGCCGCCCGGGAGAAACGGTTGGCCCACCTGACGCATCAATCGCTCAAAGACATGAAGCAGAACGGGTTTTTCGTGGTCGATCATAAGCCCGCGCATGTCATCCTGCGTCCGCGAAATAACGGAGAGATTCTGCGCCGTCGCGCCGGAGAGTATCCCTATGCCCTTGTAGATTTCGAACTGCTGTTGCGCACGCCTGAATATGAGCGGCAGGTGGAGTTGGCGCGGCGTAGTTCCTATCTCGAACATCAACGGGAACGATTCGATCGCGAGCGGGATGTGCCCATTCCTGAGCATCTCCGCGCCGCGCAGCTCTTCGGGGTCGACTATATCTGGGGTCGGGCTGAAAGTACGCACGGCATGGTATGGGTGGTGGGGCGGCAACCGGATCTCTTCGATTACTTTCTGCCGGAGCGTTGGCGGCACACGCCCCGGACCTTGCTGTCCGAGACCGCCCAGACCTACTACACGGTGAGCAAGGATCACATCAATCTGGTTTGGAAAGTGTCGCGGGTGGGGGAAACGCCCGACATCGATTTGTCCTCGGCGGCCGCGTCCGAGATCCTCCGGCACGGCTACAATAGTCCGTTCGAGGAATTTGGCATTGCGATGGCGCTTGCTCAATCCGGCTTTTCCGTGGTGTACCCGCGCGCCATTTATGTGACGGGCCTGACCTCCGGTCGGGCCGGGGATTATGTGAAGGATCTAAGCCGATTCGAGTCCCACGCGCGCTTGAAAGCGCCGGACGGTTCTCCTGTGCTCAGTCAGGACCACACCTACATCACAGTATGGGGCCAGTGGAAAGGGGCCATCGCCGAGGAGTCCGAGCGGCATCGTCCCCCGTGTGCGGGTGTCGACCTTGTGCGTGCGGTTCGGGAAGGTCTGATCTGTGAAGAGGATAAGCAGATGTTGCTCGCTCGCATGACCGAACGGCTGGAATCCGCCGGTTTCGGCGCCTTCCTGAAGCCATCCCATTATCTGCTCTCGCAAGAAGCCGACGGTCGACTGCGGCGGGATAGCCGCGAAGAGCTCGTCCTGACCATTTGCAATTTCGAGCTGATCCGAAAGCGGGCGGGGGAAGGGTCTGCCTTGGATCACGCAAAGTGAAACAGGCATTCTGCCTGTTTCTTCCCGCCATGCGACACCGCCGGAATGCGGGTCACTGTTTCCACTTGATACTGCAGCCCATGGGGTTGGTTTGTGGGTTGGGCACCGGACCGCCCGCCAGCAACGCTTCGATGGCGTCCCGCAGATCGTGTGCCTTGGCTGCGTCCGGTTCCTGCCAGGAATCATCGATCCGCCCTTCGTAGGCGAGCTTCCGGTCACCGTCCAGTACGAACAGGTGCGGGGTGCACACGGCGCCGTAGGCCTTGGCCACTTCCTGCGAATCATCCCGGACGTACGGGAAGGGGAATCCCTTCTCCTGGGCGCGCTTCTTCATATGCTCCATGTCGTCTTCCGGATAGCTCTCCGCATCGTTGACGTTGACGGCGAGGAACGCCACGCCTTTGGAGGTGAACTCCTCGGCCAAGGCCGTAAACCGATCTTCGTAGGCTTTGGCGTAGGGGCAATGGTTGCAGGTGAAATTCAGGACCACCAGTTTACTGTCCTTAAAGGAATCCAAGCCGTACGTCTTGCCGTCCGTTCCCGGCAAATCCTTGAAGTCGGGCGCGTCCGAACCGATCGGCAATGTTTCCTGGCCACTCTGTGTGATTAATACCATGGCGTACTCCTTTATTCAGCCTTTGATTCACGTTACATCTCTCTTCTCATACTAGAAGGCGTTTCCGGCCTGTCAAGGAGGACGGCGCAGAGACACCGGGTGAAAATTGTGTCTAGTGGAACGAAAAAGCTTGATTCATGTGGCTGGCATCCTAAGATGCGTAACAACAAACGGAGGATAGGTTATGAGAAAAGTCGGTGTGTTGTTATTGATGGGTGCGTTGTTGATGGCGACGCCGTCCTTGACTGAAGCCTATGAAGGACGTGGCGGTATCGGTGGATTGTTGGTCGGATGTTGTTTTGGGGTGAGAACGGCCGGTGCGTTCAACGAAGGCAAGGACATCCATTTCCGGGAATGGGGCTCTTTGATCCCGTATGTGGGCATCATATTCCCGATTTGGGCCGGGATCGACGGTTTGCAAGGAGTGACCACGAGTGAATTACAGCAACAATACGGAGCGCTGTACTACTAAATAGGATCCGGTAGAGCGGGAGGAAAACCAATGAAGAAAATTCTTATTACAAGCGTGATTGCACTGATGATGATGGGCACGATGCCCCAGGCCGAAGTGGAAGCAAAGCCAGGCGGGTTCGGCGGATTGCTGGTCGGATGTTGTTTCGGTATTCGCACCGTCGGTGAGTGGAACGAAGGCAAAGACCTTCATTTCCGCGACTGGGGCCGTCTTATTCCTGTCGTCAACATTGTGTTGGCCGTATGGGATGGTATCCAGGGCTATGAAGGCATTACCACCGGTGACTTGCGGGCCGAATACGGCGCAAATTACTATTGATGCCTTGCCGTGTAGAGCTTGAGCGCAGGGCGCTGATCGTCATGATCAGCGCCCTGTTTCTTTTCCTGCAGTCCGAAGCGCACGCCGAAGCTGGTCTGGCCCAGGCCCTGTATGACGAGGGCGATTGGCGCGGGGCACGGACGGAAGCGCAGCGCGCGCAGTTGGCGGATCCGGAGGATTCCGTCGCCCGAATGATCCATGCGCTCGCGGTGTTGCGATTGGATTCGAAACACGCGCCGGCCGCCGAGGAGGCGTATCGTCTGGTCGAAGAAAGCGAAGACGGGCAGGTGCGCGCTCGAACCGCGTACGAGTTTGGACGAATACGTTGGGAGTCCGGTGATCCGGCCTCGGCGTACGACCTCCTGAGAAAGGCCTTTGGTTATTCAAAGGACTACGAGCTCTTCTTGAAGACGGCGTATTCGCTGGATATCCTCCTCGCGCGCCACCCTGAATTTGCGCAGAAAGGGGATCCCGCGCACGCTCAAATACGCACGGTGCGCCCGTTGATTACGAGGGCGGTGCGCCAGGATGCGGAGCCCCCGTCCCGCGCGCGTGCATCGTGGCTGGCCGCCCCGGCAAGGGGAACCGTACGCTTTTACCAGTCGCAGATCGGGCCCGCCATCGGGCAGCGCTGTTCGATGCATCCGAGTTGTTCCGCCTATTGCATGGAAGCGACGCGGACCTATGGGCTGGTCGGAATTCCCATGACCGCGGACCGGTTGGTGCGAGAGACGGATCATGTCAATTACCGGATCAATCCGGTTATACGCAACGGGCAGGAAAAATATTACGATCCCGTATCGGACCATACGGGTTGGTTTCGGAGGTATAGGCGATGAATGATCGACGTGAGTATTTCCAATGCCTGCCGTCACACCTTTTGGAAGGGCGAGCTGTGCGAGCCCGTCCTTGGTGTCCGGCGTCGCATAGCTCCGCCCTCCAGCGCCTGCCGTCACACCTTTTGGAGGGGCGAGCTACGCGAGCCCGTCTTCGGGTTCACCTGTGTATAGCGATTTTATTTCTCGCCGCGTGTGCAGCCCCATGGGCGCAGGCCGGCGAAGCCGATATCGGGCTCCGTCTCGCCATCCGCCTGTCCGATGAAGGAGACCAGCGGGCTTCGGCCATTGAATTCCGGCGTTTGGGCATGTCGGTGGACGAGACGCCCGCGCGCGCAGGGTATTACTGGGCGGCGGCGCATCAATACTACCGTGCGGAAGAGTACTCGGTGGCGGAGACCATGCTCGACTGGTCCGAAGATGCCTGGCCCGCCATCGAGCGGAAGGCCTTGCTGCTGCGCGCGGAAACCGCCGGC
>SKXR01000099.1 GCA_007128275.1 Kiritimatiellia bacterium | reverse complement strand
GCGACGAGGAAAAAGAAGTTTGGGCCGCGATCCAACAGGCCGTGGATGCGGTGCGCGACACCGTGCAGACGTTGCGACTGGACAGCGGATTGGGGCACGTGTTGACCGCCGTGCGCGCCACGAACAAGTACTTGGAATTAAAGCAACCGTGGACGCTGGCGAAGCGGGAAGACCCGGAACCTTTGTACAAGGTGTTGTACACGGCGGCCGAAGCCTTGCGCGTCGTATCCGCGTTGTTGTATCCCGTCATGCCGGAACGCATGGGCGCTCTGCGTCAGGCGTTGGGCGTCGAATCCATCGAACCTCAATTGAAGTTACTTAAACAATTCGGCGTATTGAAGACCGGCACGCCGGTGGCTGATCCCGGGGCGTTGTTTCCCCGGGTCCGTCCGCCGATGCATTCCATCGAACAGGAGCTACCCATGAACAAAGATGAACAACCCGTCGAAGACAAAGCGCCTCCGAAAATCGAGGTGAAATCCGCTGCGCCGGTGGGCGTTATCGATTTTGACGATTTCAGTAAAGTGCAATTACGCACCGCGCGCGTCTTGTCCGCGGAAAAGATGGAGGGCGCGACCAAGCTTCTGAAAGTGCACGTCATGATCGGCGACGAACGCCGCCAACTGGTCGCGGGCATCGCGACGCATTACGCCCCGGAAGATCTCCTGGACAAGACCGTCGTCGTGGTCACCAACCTCAAACCCGCCGTCATCCGGGGTGTGGAATCGCAGGGCATGATCCTCGCCGCCACCAAAGGCGAAAGCCTTCGCCTGATCACCGTGGACGGCGACCTCTCCTCGGGCGCGATGGTGAAATAGGGGGGAATGGTTGATGGTTTATGGGGGAGGCGAAGCCCACAACCGAAAACCTAACACCTATAACCTATAACCCACAACCGAACACCGAACACCGAACTTCTCACCCCCCTCATCGCGCATATTCAATGCAGCGCGTCTCCCGTACCACCGTCACCTTGATTTGGCCGGGATATTGGAGTTCCGATTCAATCTGTTTGCTGATATTTCGCGCCATTTGCATGGCCTCGTTATCGTCGATCTTGCTCGGCTCGACAATAACGCGTACTTCTCGCCCGGCCTGAATCGCAAAGGATTTCACCACGCCCCGGAAGGCACCGGCGAGGTTCTCCAGCTTTTCCAGCCGTTGAATGTAGATCTGCGTCGTCTCCGACCGCGCGCCGGGCCGCGAAGCTGTCATGGCGTCGGCCGCCGTGGTTAGCGGGGCGAATATGCTCTCGCCGACCACGTCGCCGTGATGCGCCGCCACCGCGTTGTACACGATTTGCGCTTCCCCGTTTCGTTTGAGCAGGTCGGCTCCGATGATGGCATGACTGCCTTCCACCAGATGATCCATAGCCTTACCGATATCGTGGAACAGTCCGATCCGCTTGGCCATGCTCACATCAAGCCCCAACTCCGCGGCCATGAGTCCCATCAGGTGGCCCACTTCGATCGAGTGCTTGAGCACGTTCTGCGAGTAACTGTGTCGGAATTTCAGCCGGCCCAGCGTCCGCACGATATCCGGCGCGACACTGCGCAGGCCCAGCTCATAGATGGCGGCTTCGCCCGCCTCGCGCGTGGCGTCTTCGATGTCCGCTTGTACCTTCGCCACAACTTCCTCGATCCGCGCCGGGTTGATGCGTCCGTCGCTGATCAGTTGTTCCAACGCCGTCTTGGCGATCTCCCGCCGCAAGGGATCAAAGCCGGAAATGACAACGACTTCCGGTGTGTCATCGATCATGAAGTTCACGCCCGTGGCGGCTTCGAGGGAACGGATATTCCGGCCTTCCTTGCCGATGATGCGGCCTTTCATCTCGTCGCTGGGTAGGGTGACCGTCGACGTGGTGATGTCGTTCACCTGATCCGCGGCATAGCGTTCAATGGCCATCGTGATAATGCGCCGCGCTTCACGCTCGGCATTTTCCTGGGTCTCTTCCTGGATGCGACGGATCAGGGCTCCGGACTCATTCTGCAACTCATCCTCCAGACGGCGCATGAGGATGCCCCGCGCCTCGTCCTGCGACATGGCCGCCACTTCCTGTATCTTGGTTCTCTCTTCGCGGAACAGCTCGTCCAACTCCTTGGACTTTCGGTCGACCTCTTCCCGTTGGCTCTGTAGCTCCTGAATCTTGTCGTCCAGCGTCTGTTCTTTCTTGTCCAGCATGGCCAGTTTGCGGTCCAGGCTCGTTTCGCGTTGCGACACCCGTTCTTCATGGGCAAGCACTTCCTTCCGCCGGGAACGCGTATCCTCCTCAAACCGCTCGCGCATCTTGATGTACTCGTCCTTTGCGTGCAGCTTGGCTTCCCGCAGGACGGCGTCCGATTCCCGTTTGGCATCTTCCAGCAGTTGGCGGGCATTCTTGTCGGCCGAGGCCGTTCTCAATCGGGTGCGCACCGCGTGCGCCCCGTACCCTGCTCCGAGCCCGACCGCCAGAGCGATCAGGAGAAGCAGCATCATCGTGGGTGTGATCATACTATCTCCCTGAGCGCCATCCGTGACGGTTCACGAATACGCGCACGTCTTGAGTTCTCATGGTCGCGCCGGTGATCAGACCGGTACCGTGACTGTGTTGTTTTCGGTGATAATGATATTGACGGGGACATCGTGTGCCTCCATCGGAATGTCATCGATGAGTTGAAAATCGAATACCAGCGCCGCACGGGTACATGTCAGGCCGGCCAGCAGTCGATCGAAGTTGCCGCCGCCGTGCCCCAACCGATGGCCGGCCCGGTCCACGGCCACGGCGGGTACGATCGCGAAGTGGAGGGTCTCCACATCCACCGGATCGTAGTGGGCCGGCTCCGCAATGTGCCAGGGGCCGTCGCGCCATGCCGCTCCCGGCTGAACCCATGACCACGCGTACCCCGTTTTGCCGTCGAGGTGGCGGGGCACACAAACCTGTTTGCCCGCCGTTACGCATCCTTCAATGAATCGCTGGGTCTGGACCTCAAACGGTTTCGCCAAATAACACGCCAGGGCTGCGGCGTCTTTCAGCGCGGGGAGTTCGCTCAACTGTGCGATGGCGGCCTTGCTGTTCTTGTCAATCCAGTCCAGCGTCAATCCGGCTCTCTGAACCCGTATGGCATGTCGTATTTCGTCTTTGGTTTTCATGGTATTTGTTGCTCCTTTGTCTTTGTTCGTAAAGCATTCCAATGATCCATCCGCTTGCGAATGGTGTCCTCGTAGCCTTGTTGGCCCGGCTCGTAGTAGATCTTCGAGGTGGGCACATATTCCTGGTCCACGAAATGGCCATCATAGTTGTGGGCGTACTTGTATCCCGTATAGCCCAGTTTCTTGTGGCCGACCGGCCCCCCGTCGCGCAGATGTTTCGGGACAGGCAGCGTGCGCCCTTCCTTCACGTCCGCCAACGCGGTCTCGATGGCCATGTACGCCGCATTGCTCTTCGGAGCGGTGGCCAGATAGGTGGCGGCATGGCCAAGAATGATCCGCGCTTCCGGCATGCCGACGAAATCCACGGCGGACAAGGCCGCCACCGCCACCGTTAAACCGCGCGGATCCGCGTTGCCGATGTCTTCCGAGGCGAAAATGATCATGCGCCGCGCGACAAAGCGCGGGTCTTCGCCCGCATAAAGCATCTTCGCGAGCCAGTAGACCGCCGCGTGCGGATCGGAACCGCGCATGCTTTTGATAAACGCGGATATCGTGTCGTAATGTTCGTCCTCGTCGTGATCGTAGACCACGGCCTTTTTCTGGATGGATTCTTCGGTGACCGCCCGTGTGATGTGAATCGCGCCGTCTTTTTCGGGCGGTGTGGTGAGAGCCGCAATCTCAAGCGCGTTCAAGGCGCGCCGCGCGTCGCCTTCACACACGGCGGACAAATGATCGAGCGCGTTGTCGTCAATCCGGATCGCGATCTCTTTCAGTCCGTGTTCGCTCGCAATCGCCCGTTGCAGGAGGAGGCGGATGGCGTCCGGGGAGAGCGGCTCCAATTGAAATATCTGTGACCGCGAGGTCAGCGGGCTGTTGATGAAAAAGAAGGGGTTGTGCGTCGTGGCGCCGATCAGGGTGATCGCGCCCTGTTCCACATAGGGCAGAAGCACGTCCTGCTGCGCCTTGTTGAACCGATGAATTTCGTCGATGAACAGGATGGTCTCTTCGCCGGCGTGTTTCTTGCGGTGTTGAGCGGCCTTCAGCAAATCCCGCATGATTTGTACGTTCGCCAGTACGCCGCTGGACCGTTCAAAACGACGGTGTGTGGCGTTGGCGATGACTTCCGCCAACGAGGTTTTCCCGCAACCCGGCGGGCCGTAAAGGATGACACTGCCGAGGCGATCGGCTTCAATGGCGCGGCGCAACAGTTTGCCGGGCCCAAGGATATGATCTTGTCCCAGGACGTCGTCGAGGGTGCGGGGCCGCATGCGCGCCGCCAGCGGTTGGGCCTTGTGCTCCGCGCCTTCCGATTCTTGGTCTTGACCAAACAGATCCATCATTCTCCCTTGCCCTCAAAAGGGCACAAAAAACCCCGCCTTTGCCGTTAGAGCTGTGTCTCTGTTCCCTTTATTTAAGGGTGGGTGCCGCGCCAATCCGGTTTCTGCTTTCCTGCTTCAAAGGACATGCAGGCGCCGGGTGAACGCTCAGCTCCCATTCACGAGATAATGGGTCAGAGCCGCTTTAGCTCAATCACGAACAAGGCAGGGTAATTTATTCTCCTTGCGGAGAAGAGAACCCCTAATCTGTTAAAGAACAAAACCGCCTATTCCGAGCGCCGGCCATCCGGTCGCCCTTCCAGCCAGCCGCCGGGAAGCCGAGCGCGACCGCGTACACTTCGGAACAATGGTCCGCGACCGGGCCGCAGACGTACAACACTCTTTTCAAGGGAATAAGCAATCAAAACCTCAGCCACCGGCCATAACAAAACGACCAGCAACACGAGGGTCAAAGTTTCAAACCATGCCAACACGGGGTTCATTATCTACCTTATTCGTTCCAGCAATCTAATCCTATCCGGAAAGGAATCAACCTTCCCGAATCGACACGCTAAGCTCGCGCTTAATCGCGTCCTTCACTCGCTCATGATACACATTCGCCTCTTCATCCGTCAAGGTCCGCGCATCCGAACGATACGTGACGCTGTAGGCCATGCTCTTCTTTCCTGCGCCAATCGCGTCACCCTCAAAGATATCAAATAATTCGATATTTTCCAGATCTTTCTCGGCAAACTTGCGGATGATATCCGCAATGTCTTCGTGGGAAACATGTTGATCCACAATCAATGCCATATCGCGCACAATCGCAGGATATACCGGCACCGATTGCGCGGGCGTAATCCGATCAAAATTGGCCAGCAACGGTTGGATGGCCAGTTCCGCCACCGCCACCGGATCGGCCAGGCGCCATTCGCGCCGGATCGCGCCCCGAAGCAAGCCCATGACTCCCGCCGGCTCGCCGTCCACCCAAATCCGCACCGCTTGGCCGTCCTCAAAATACGGATGCGCCTCGCGTTGCACGGACCAATTCGGAACATCTTGTCCCGCAAACAGCCCTTCCAAAACGCCTTTCAGCCAGGCAAACATCTCCGCGTCTTTCACGGCGCCACGCTTCTCGTACGGCCCGCGACCCACCGGGCCCATCAACCCGATCGAAATCCGATCCTCTTCGTGCACCGCGCCGTCGGCCCGGTGATATACGCGGCCCGACTCGAAAAACAGGGTCTCCGGAATCTGTCGCGCGTGATTGCGGCCGATGGTCTCCACCATTTGCGGAATCAACGATGGCCGCAACACCGACTGATCCGCGCTGATTGGATGCGGCAACACCACGCGCACGGTGCGGTCGCCCTCATCAAATAGATCCAGCAGGGCGGAGGCCGTCAGGCTGTAATTCATGATCTCGCGCAAACCCAGCCCGGCCAAATTCGATTTCAGTCGGGTCAACGCCCGGTTGGACTGGTAATCCGCGCCCGGTACCAACTCCGAACGCGGCGCCGGCGTCGGGACATTGTCCAGCCCGTGCATGCGCGCCACCTCCTCTACAAGATCCACGTGACGCTCCAGATCACGGCGAAACGTCGGCACGCGTACCGTAAACGAATGTTCGTCGGTGTGCGAAACGGCCAGACCCAGCGATTCCAGAATGCCTTGAATCCCCTCGTTGGTGATCGTCATGCCCGTGAGTTCGCGCACGAAATCCCAGCCGCAATCGACGTCCCATTCCTGTACGGGCTTCGGATACACGTCCATCACGCCGCGCGCGACGTCGCCGCCCGCCAAATCCGCCATCAACGCCGCCGCGCGGCGACTGGCCCATTCCACCGTTTGCGCGTCCACGCCGCGCTCAAATCGATAGGAGGACTCCGTGGAAAGGGCCAGCGCGCGCGAAGTCGCCCGCGTGAGCAGGGGATCAAAACAGGCCGATTCAAGCAGCACCGTCGACGTGTCGTCGCGAATCTCGCTTCCCGCGCCGCCCATCACGCCCGCGACCGCCACCGCGCGTTCGGCATCCCCGATGACCAGCATGTCCGGCGTCAGTTCGCGTTCGATCTCATCCAAGGTCGCCATTTTCTCGCCGGCGCGCGCGCGACGTACCACAATGCGCCCTCCCTTCAGGAGCGTCTGGTCGAACGCGTGCAACGGATGGCCGGTCTCCAGCATCACGTAGTTCGTAATGTCCACGACGTTGTTGATCGGCCGGATACCCGCCAACGTCAGCCGTTTCTGCATCCAATCCGGACTCGGTCCGATGGTGATTCCG
>SKXR01000238.1 GCA_007128275.1 Kiritimatiellia bacterium | reverse complement strand
CGGGAGCCTCGCCCTCCACTTGCCTGCAAGCCCCATGACAATCCGACTGGAGGGCGAGGCTCCCGCCGAGCCGCGCATGGGTTGTGAAATGAATTTTGATCACACTCATTGTCGCCCCGTCCTCAGGCGCGGGTCCAACGCGTCGCGCAACGCGTCGCCCAACAAATTAAAGGCCAGCACGATGAAGAACAATGCCGTGGTCGCCGCGGCCATTTCCCACCAGACTCCATGCCATAACCGCAACCGCGCGTTGCTGATCATGATCCCCCACGACGGTTCGCCCTGCGCGCCGATCCCGAGAAAACTCAGAAACACTTCCGTACCGATCGCGGCGGGGAACATGAGCGTGAACGTCACGATAACCACATGAAACACGTTCGGAAGTATGTGGCGAAAGATGATGCGGGTATGCCCCAATCCCAGCGCGTGCGCGGCGGCGACATACGGGCGCTCCCCATGCTTGATGACTTCCCCTCGAATGAGACGGCATAAACCGACCCAAATGGTCAGCCCGATACCGAGATAGACGCCGAGCAAGCCGCGGCCCACCACCATGGCAATCGCCAGAATAAACAACAACCCCGGAATGGCCGCAAAGGTGGAATACAACCACACGATGAAATCGTCAACGCGCCCGCGAAAATACCCGGCAAGACATCCAAGAATCACGCCGATGGGAATGGCGATCAGCGAGACGACAATGCCGACCATATACGCAATGCGCGTCCCCTGAATCAGGCGCTGCAGGACATCCCGCCCCAACCCGTCCGTGCCCAGCGGGTGCCGGGTCAATTCGCGCAACCCGGCGCTCATGCGCCCGCCAAACCCGGCATCCACATCCCCTTCCAAGGCAAAGGGTTGCCGGAACGGACTCGGGGGAAGGTACTGCATCTCAATATTCGTTCGCTGATAACTCGGCGTAATATCCTTCCACTGATGCCAGCGATAGACGACTTCGCCGTAGGCCGCGAGGGCCGTATAAAGGATCACGATGCCCAGGCAGATCATCGCCAACCGATTTCGGCGCAATCGATGCCACGCGTCGCCCCAAAGGGAGCGTGTGGTTTGTTCCAAGTTATCCATGTGCGTGGTCACTTCAATTTCACCCTCGGATCCACGAACGCGTAACAGATATCGGTGGCCAGATTGGCGACGACGTACAACACCGCGCCGATCAGGACGATGGCGCGAATGACGTCGACGTCGGACGACATGATCGCGTTCACCGCCATATAGCCCAGCCCGGGGATGCCAAAGAAACTCTCGAGCAACAGACTGCCGGTGTACAGGAAGGGAATGGCGATCACCACGTTGGTGATCACCGCGATCATCGCGTTCTTCAAGACATGCTTGAACAGGACACTCCGTTTGCCAACGCCCTTGGCGAAAGCCGTCCGCACATATTCCTTATACATCTCATCGAGCATGATGGTCCGATAGAATCGGACATCGTTGCCCAACCCGCTGATGACGCCGATGGTCACGGGCAACACCAAATAGATCCAGGACTCGAATCCCCATACCGGGAACCAACCCCACCGATAGGCCGCGAGATATTGGCCGACCACAATCCATACCAGATAGTTGATGCTCATCAACGCCACGGCCATGATCACCAGACTGCGATCCACCCATGTGTTTCGGTAGAAGGCACACACCAGCGAGAGGCTGATGGAGATCACGAGCCCGATAAGGAAGATCGGAACGGTCAACATCAGCGAGGGAACAACGCCTTGGCGGATCATCTGCGCAATGGGCTGGTTCATGCTCTCCGAGTATCCCAGATCCCCCTTGAATATCTGTCCCAGATAGAAGACGAACTGCGAATCCAATGGATGGTTCGCGCGCCGTTGCAGTTCCATCCGGCGTATGTCGAGGGACGCGCCTTCCGCCACTTCCATGCGCATATTCAGCCCGGCCGGTTCCGCGCCGCTGCCGAATCGCACCGTCGCACGGCTCCATCGCTCCGCCGGCGGTAATTCCACACGCCGCTCCATCCGTTCCGCATCCGGATCTTCATCCTCGGGCGCCTCTGCGAAGAGCAGCGCCGCCGATCCCGTATCCGTTAGCCGATACTCGATCACCCATCGGAAACCGGTGTTCGCGCGCGGTGCGAAGTTCAGCGGGATCGCATGCGTGCCGGACGGTAACCGAATATGAGCGGGCGCGTCATCCGTCGCCGGTTGATGTTCGACCGCCTCCAGCGCCCGCCACGCCCCGGCATGCGCATCGAATGGGGTATCGTCATACGCCCGCGTCCCGCTCCACCAACCGAAGACCAGCGGCTTGTTGAAGCCGCGGACTTCATCAAATTCCTCCAACGCCTGGGGCGACACGTGGCGCCCCAGCAGCAACAAGGCCGGGCTGCCACCGACCATGTTGAACAGGATAAAGGTGATCAGCATGACCCCAAACACGATGGGAATCATTTGTCCTATTCGCCGTATGATATAGCGTCCCATGTACTTGCTCACTGGCCGTATGTCGCTCGCCATTCCCGTCGCTGGTCCACGTCAATCTTGTAGTACTTCCCCATGCCGTACGGGAAATCGTGGCGCTTATAGTTCTGAAGCCATGCCTGGAACAGGCCGTACGAAACCGGAATGCCCGTAAAGAGCCAAGGACTGTCCTCGATGACGATATCCGCCATGCGCTGGGCCAATTCCGTGCGTTCCGGCGTGTCGTGCATGGTCCGGAACCTCACGTACATTTCATCGAATTCCTTGTTCGCATACTGCGTATGATTCGGTCCGGGCGAACGGTTTGGCCCGTAGAACAGTTGCAGAAAATTCTCGGCGTCCGGGTAATCGGCCACCCAGCCCAACTGAAACATTTGCGCCTGGCCGCGCGAAAGTTTCTCGAGAAACGCCGGCCAGTGGTTGTAACTGGGATTGATGACAAGACCGATCTGATCCATGAATTGCGCAAACAGCTCGACCCCTTGCCGCACGTCGGGACTGTCGGCGGCCCCTATTTCAAGGGTCAATTGGAGGCGTCGGCCTGTGGCCGGATCGCGCCCTTCCGGATATCCGGCTTCGACCAGCAACTCGCGGGCGCGGGCCAGATCGAAGGGATACGGCACATCCCGCTCGACGTAGCCGGACACGCCGGGCGGTATCGGGCCGGTCGGCTCCATGAGCCGATGATTATGGAAGGCGATCCACTCGTCGTAATTGAACGCGTGCGCCATGGCCTGGCGCAGCTTTCGATTGCGATGATCCTTCTCGGGGTCGGCGGACTGTCCCACCACGGGATCGTCCATGTTGAAGGCCGTGTAGGCCACCCACATGGCCGGCGACGAATGGAGTTGGATGCCCCGCTCCACGAGATCCTCGCTCAAATCCCGGGTTTCCGTCAGCACGGCGTCCCAGTTATCCCGCGAGATGCCGGACGACTCGAATTGCCCCGCAAGAAACATCAACCACTGGGTGGACGGATCGCCGACCACATACTGGATGACCCGATCGATGAATGGAATGGGTTTCCCGGCATCCTCCAACAAACCCGCCTCGGCATCGCCGGGCGCGCCCGTGTCCGGATAGCGCTCCACGCGGCCGGTTTCCTCCCATTTCGGGTTGCGCACGAATTCGATCCGATAATTGCGCTGCCACGACTTCAGGATATACGGCCCCGTGCCGACCGGGTTATTGACGAACTCCCTGCCGTAATATTCCACGGCCTCGCGAGGAATTGCATGGGCGTAGTGCATCGTCAGGATGTGCAACAATTGGGGATACGGTTTCGTGAGACGAATCACCAAGGTGTACGGGTCGGGCGCCTGAAGGCCTTCGACATCCATGTCGTAGTCCGTGGGCTCATCGCCCGTCGTGGTTTCGCGGAAGGCGTCCAAACCCACAATGCGGTCGCGAAACACCCAGTATCCGGTGGACGCATTACGTACATCGGCCACGCGCTTGATGGAATAGATGAAATCTTCGGCCGTGAGTTCGCGGCCTTTGCCGTCCGTTTCCACAAAACAGGGATTGTCCTGGAAATAGATGCCGCGACGGATGCGGAAGGTGTAGGTCAATCCATCCTCGGACACCTCGGGCATGGCCTCGGCCAACAACGGAACGACCCGGTACGGTCGGTCGAGGTAATGGTATTCAAGGAGGCCTTCGTAGATGCGCGCGTTGGCATGGGCGGAGGGCACGTCGCCGGCCTTGATCGGGTCGAGACTGCGGATGCGCGACGTCTCGCTGTACATGACCATCTCGCCTTCGTAGCCGATGTCCAACGCGCCGCGTCCGCATCCTGATCCGGAAACCGCCATCGCCGCCCACACGGCGAGCATGTACCACGGTCTACGGTTGCTGGAGAATGCCATTATACGTATGCGCCCCTCCCGCGCGTCACACTTAGTCTTCGATCGGCTCAACGTCGACGGGCGCGGGAACCTCTACGGCGGGTGCCGAGGGTTCAAACATGGACGGATCCGCCCCCGTCTCGGGCGTCGGCACGGCCGGCAACTGTTCCCGCGGCGCCGGCCGCTGCTGCTGTTGCGCGGGGGGCCGGGTGGCCGGCATGTGTGCATCCATCAAGGTCGCATCATGACTGCGCGCAAAAATAATCGCCAGCGCGACCGTGTTGACCATGAAGATAATGGCGATAATGACCGTGCCTTTGGTCAGCACGTTCCCGGTCCGCGATCCGAACAGGTTTTCGCTAACCCCCGCACCGAAGGCCACACCCAATCCGCCGCCCTTGGCTTTCTGCATGAGAATGATGGTGATCAGCAGCACACTGCAGATCGCCTCCACGGAAAATAAGATGGCCGTTAGAATCGTCATAATACCTGCACCCTACCTTACATACCTGCTTTTACAATATCCACGAACGAACGCGCTTCAAGGGCCGCGCCGCCGATTAACCCGCCGTCGATGTCCGGTTGACGCAACAACTCCACGGCGTTGGACGGTTTCATGCTGCCACCGTACTGGATCCGCACGGATTGCGCCACCGATTCGTCCGCCATGCTTTGGATGACCGTACGAATGAACGCGTGCGCGTCCTGCGCCTGTTCCGGAGACGCCGTGCGACCTGTGCCGATGGCCCAGACCGGTTCATAGGCGATCACCACATCAAGCCACTCTCGCGAAGACAATCCCGCCAAGCTGCCCCGAACCTGCGCTTCCACCACGGTTTCCGTACGGTTTGCGTCGCGGTCTTCCAGCAATTCGCCGACGCACACAATCGGGCGCAGATTCGCCGCGAGGGCGGCTTTGACCTTCTTGTTCACAATCTCGTCCGTCTCATGGAAATAGGCGCGACGCTCGCTGTGTCCGAGAATGACATAATGACAGAACAATTCGCGGAGCATGCCGGGGGCGACTTCGCCCGTGTAGGCGCCCGACGCTTCCCAGTGCATGTTCTGGGCGCCGAGATCCAGGTGCGAGCCGGTAATGGCATCGCTCACCGCCTTCAACGCCGTGAAAGGAGGACACAACACCACGTCCACCTCGCTGCAATTCGCCAGATCGCGCTTGATATCCTCGGCCAAGGCAATCGCCTCGGCCACCGTGTTGTTCATCTTCCAGTTTCCGGCAATAATCGGTTTTCTCATAAGACAGGTACTTCGTTACTAGTTATCGGTTATGGGTGTCGGCTCCGGTGACGATTCGCCCTATTTGTCGGTCAATGCCGTCACGCCCGGCAGTTCTTTTCCTTCCAGAAATTCCAAGCTGGCGCCGCCGCCCGTGCTGATATGCGTCATCTTTTCGGCCAACCCCGAACGATTCACCGCGCTCACGCTGTCGCCGCCGCCGATGATACTGACGCAATCGGCGTCGGCTACGGCTTGGGCCACCCCGAGGGTGCCCTTCGCAAACGGTTCCATCTCAAAACAGCCCATCGGCCCGTTCCAAACGACCGTCTTCGCCTCGGCAATCAATGCGCTGAACAGTTTGATGGTTTCGGGCCCGATGTCCAGCGCCATCCAACCGTCCTTGATGCCGTCTTCCCCGACCGTTTCCGTCCGGGCCTCGGCGCTGAACTGGTCGGCGATCACATGATCCACCGGCAAATGCAGATGAATGCCCGCGGCCTTGGCCTTCTCCAAAATGTCCCGGGCCAAATCAATCTTGTCTTCCTCCACCAACGAATTGCCTACGGGTATCCCTTTTGCCGCGAAAAACGTATAGGTCATTCCGCCGCCGATCAACAGGAGGTTCACTTTGCCCAGCAGATTGATGATGACATCGATCTTTCCGCTGATCTTCGCGCCGCCAAGAATGGCGACGAACGGCCGATCCGGATTCGCCAACGCCTTCCCCAAATAGGCCAGTTCCTTCTCCATCAACAACCCGGCCGCGTTGCGCTCGAAATACTTCGTGACCACCGCGGTGGATGCGTGGGAGCGATGCGCGGCGCCGAAGGCGTCGTTCACGTACACATCGCCGAGTTCGGCGAGCTGTTTGGCGAAGGCCTTCTGCTTATCCTTCATCTCCGCCTTGGCCGCCGCTTTCTGCTCGTCCGTGGCGTCGTCGGCCACTTTGGCCTTGCCTTCTTCTTCCGGGTAAAACCGCACATTTTCGAGCAGGAGAATGCCGCCGGGCTTCAGGGCGTCCGCTTGGGCCTTCACGGCATCGCCCACGCAATCCGACGCAAATTCCACCGGCGCGCTGACGAGCTTGGCCAGATAGTCGGCCACCGGCTTCAACGTGAATTCGGGATTGGGCTTGCCTTTAGGGCGTCCCAAATGGCTCATCAGAATCACGGAACGCGCGCCTGCTTTCAACGCATGCTCAATGGTCGGCAACGCCGCGCGGATACGCGTGTCATCGGATACCGTCCCGTTTTCAATGAGGACATTGAAGTCCACCCGCATGAGGACGCGT
>SKXR01000255.1 GCA_007128275.1 Kiritimatiellia bacterium | reverse complement strand
TGCCCGGGATCTCGCCGGAGACGGTGATGACGTTGTCGCCCACGCCCAGTGCTACGCCCGGCAGGGACCACGGGGTGACGGCGGGGAACGCGCCGGACGCGCCGGTGAGGGTGTTGGTCCACGACACGTCGCCTTCCACGTCTTCGGCGATGCCTTGGAGGTCGTAGGTCGTCACCGCGTTGCCGACCACGATATCCGACGGCGGATTGGTAATCGCCAGGCCGGTCGGCGGGGGCGGCGGCGGATCTTCGTCATCGCAGTCGGCGATATTCACGTACCAGTCGTTGCCGTTGTTGTTGTCCCAATTCCCGGCGCCGTCGTTGAACACGAAGTTCAGGACCTCGGTTCCGGCAGGCATCGGGCTGTAGGTATAGCTCCAGTGGTTGCCTTCCCAGGTCATGGCGGGGGCCGGATCAATGACGTCGCTCCATCCGTTGCGCCCGATATGAATATACACCTGTTCGGCGCCGACGATCGGGCGACCGACCGGGTTATACCGTATGGTGACCGGATCGCATCCGACCGGCTCGGCCGGGATGGTTGAAACCGTCGGCAAGGGCTCGTCATCGGAGCAGTTGATCACGGTGATGTGCCAATCGTTGCCGCTGTTGTTGTCCCAGGTCGTTCCGTCGTTAAAGACCATGTTGATTTCGTAGGTGTCGTCCGGCACGGTGATGACGTATTCCCAATAGATGCCCTCCTGGGTCATAGGCTCGGTCTCTGTGCCGGTCCAGCCGTTGAATCCGTGATGGATATTGATTTGAGCGGCGCCTTGCAGAATGCCTTCATTCGGATAGTAGCGAACTGTGACTTCCGTCCCGCAACCATCGGGCACTTGCGGGTCCCACGTCACCACCCGCGGACCTACCGGTGCGTCGCAGTCACGGATACTGGTCGTCCAGTTTTGTCCATCCCGGCTGTCAACGATCGAGCCGTCGCTGTTCTGGAACCAGACAATCGCGCTGGCGGGTTTTCCGGGCACTTCCAAGGCAACGTCCCAAACATCGGTCGCCGTGTTGGTCATGGTATGGGGCGCCCATGTATCGCCGCCGTCGAAACTGATTTGCATAACGACCGGGCTGACGCCCTCGAGCGGGCCGTTGGCGGCGTGATAGGTCACGCCCAGCGGCGCGCAATCGCGCGGATCGGCGGAGAACTGGACGCCGGACGAGGGCAATTCACCGTCGTCTTCGACGAAGACATGCTGGATTTCCGTACGGGTGACATTTCCGCGCGTGTCGACGGCTTCGATGTAATAATCGAAGTAGCGACCGCGGAAATTCGGATAGACGGAATCGTCGATCTTCGCAAAATATTGATCCGCGATTTCCGGTGACGTGACCACGAAATCGATTTCGCCGTGGCTCGCGATCGCGTTGAGCTCCTCGCGCGTATTCGGCAGGACGCGCTTCGTCATGGGGATGGTGGCCCAATCTGAGACGTTTGCCCCGCCCGCATAGGTCAGGTTGTCGTGATGCCCGTTACGGAAGTTCTCGTTGTTGTGCGTGTGCCGGATCTTCAGATTCATGGTCTCGATCCCCGACACGTCATGCGCCAGCGTCCAGATGTAGAACCAGGACGGGTTTTCCTTCAGGTAGCTGCCGTCGCCTTCGGGCACGTGATTGAACCAACCGAAAGTCTTGCCGCCGGGATTGTAGGGGAAGCGCTGCGGCTTAAGCACGGTCGGGCCTGTTTCATCCAGGTGCATCCGGGTGCTCATGTAGCCCTGCAACTTCTCGATCGCACGACGAGCGGCCAGGCCGGGCTTGGTTTCATCGTCGTTGCCGAGACCGCCGTAATACTGGAATCCGGAATCCAAGCCCTTCAAATAAATGTGCCAGGCGAGTTCGACTTCGTTCGGGTTGGTATCAGTGCCGTCCCAGTCGTAGGGTGCTTGAATCTTCCATGCCTGCACGTCACCGCCTTCATCGCGCAGGATCTGTTCGGCGGTGATGACCCAGTTCGCACCCGCCATCTTCGGTGCGTACGCAAAGAACTTCAGTGCCCAGCCGTTCTCAATGTCGATTACGGTATTCGGGTACGTGGTGGGGCTGCTTTGGCTGGGTCGTACCGGCGGCTCGATCCATTTCAAGAAGTTCGGCGAGCCATAGCACATTTCGGGATAAATCCACGCGCCTTCTTCGATGTGTGCCGTGGGCGCGTGTTGGCCGTACGCATCCACGAAGTCTTGCATCGTGGTGAGCTGATAACCACGGTTCTGGGCTTCGCCGAAGAACGACGGGGTTGATTCCATCCATGAGCTGAAACCGCCGCCCCACGCATTGTCGCCATCGGTAGCGGGCATGACCAAGGAAGGTCGGTTGGGATCATTGCCGGTGTGGGGCGCAATCTGACCGTCCACAACACCGATCTGCGCGCCACTGTAGCCGGCTTGATAACTCAAGACGTCGTCTGAAGGCACCGCGATCATGCTCTTGGTGTCGCCTGTATTCGGGTCCACATACTCCACACGATGCAACTGGTAGGCGAAAGGAGCCACATTCCATGCCGCTTGGCCGGGGTTCGGCTCGTCCCGCCACCACTGATCCGCGTTATCAAAGCGCGGACCGAGCATGTCCGCCCGGTTGGGCGGGCTTGAATTGATGTTAAAATTCGGCGTGACCCGATCCATGTACGACGGGCTGGTACGGCTGATATGATGACTGGCCACAATCACCCACTCATAGCCCTCGTCTACCAGCACGTCGATGATGTCACGCGAGTAGGCCATTTCGGTCGGGAAAAAGCCTTTGGAGTGATCACTGAGATCCCCGTTTCCGCCCCACGCTTTCCACCAAGCCTGCTTGAAAATCTGCACTTCCTTGCGAAAGACTTCCTTCGGAAGCAGCGGGGTCAGTGAGTGGTGATAGGAAAAACCGACCATATCCAGCCGCGGTCCGCCCGATGGGGTGGTCCATTGACGCGCCTGGGTGTTGCCGGAATTCCAGTCCCCGCCGTAGTTCCAGCCGTTGGCCGCCAAATTGCGTATGTTATCAATCAGCGAACCGGTATAGCTCATGCCAAACCCGCCCGCTTGATCGATATTCTGCAACGAATCACGCGGCCGCCCCTGATAGGCGGCGATGCGATCATTGAGGCCGAAGATTTGTTCCAAATCGTTGTGCGGATGGTTCCATGCGGCGCCGTAATTCTGGGTGGGCTTCAAGCGCATGGAATCGTGCGCGTACTGGACGCGATCGTCCTGTCCGACGCCACTGTTCCATTCCGGCCAATAGATCGGCTGATGATTATGCCAGAAACGGGTGACATGCACGTTCGAATTGGCCTCGACCGTAGTCAAAAACCCAAAGGCGAGGAACAACATAAGCGCTCCGGCGCACATGCGGCGTAAACAGGAAGGTATCGATATCATAACAAAAATCTCCACAAAGGTTAACCACCAGCACAGAACAGATTACCCCGCGAAAGCGGGCAGGTAAAGCGTTTTAGTAAACTTTTACTAAAGCAGTGGTTATTTGACGCAAGTTGGGAGGGATTGAAGCATAACCTATTGGTTTTCCAATCGTTGGAAAGAAAATGTACCCGGTTTTCCAATCGTTGGAAATTGGAACGTGGTGTTTGTCCCGAATGGCGCTGAATTAAGCCGCTCGTTGGATCGCGGCTCGGCGGGACGCCTCGCCCCACCTTCCCCTCGATGCGCAGCACTCGATGGGTGGGGCAAACTGTCATCCATCTCCACGATCGTAGATTTCAATGACAGTAGAGAGTATAGACAGTGCGAGGCCGAATGTCTTTTCTGCAGGGCAGGATAGAACGAAACAGGCGCCCCCGCGATGGGGGCGCCTGTTTAATAGGGGCGGTGATATCAACCGATTCAGTTCTTCGATCGGCCGGACACGCCTTTGGTGTTCTTGGTGATCTCTTTGGCCTTGCTCTTCGGACGCAGGTTGCGCACCGCTTTGCCCGCCTGCCACATCTCCGAGTTGCCAATGACTTCCAACTCCTTGGTGAGCAAGTCGCGATAGTTCGGCTTCTTGGCCACACTCAAGACGCGCTTGGTTTCTTTGCCGCTCTTGACGGATTTGTACAGGTCCTTAAAGACCGGCAAGGTCGCCTTCTTGAACTTGGGTTTCCAATCCAACGCACCGCGCTGCGCGGTCATCGAGCAGTTGGCGTACATCCAGTCCATGCCGTTCTCGTCCACCAACCGGATCAAGCTTTGCGTCAACTCTTCGACGGTCTCGTTGAAGGCTTCGCTCGGCGAATGTCCGTTCTGGCGCAGCACGTCGTATTGCGCTTCCATGAGCCCCGCCAACGCGCCCATCAGCACGCCGCGCTCACCGGTGAGATCGCTGAACACTTCCTGTTGGAAGGTGGTCGGGAAGAGATAGCCCGAGCCGATGCCGATGCCGACGGCCAGACAACGCTCTTCAGCGCGACCGGTGGCGTCCTGGAACACGGCATAACTGGAGTTGATCCCCGTGCCGGCGAGGAAATTACGGCGCACCGAGGTGCCCGACCCTTTGGGGGCGACCATGATCACGTCCACATCCTTCGGCGGAATGACCTTGGTCTGTTCCTTGTACACGATGGAAAAGCCGTGCGAAAAATACAACGCGTCGCCCGGATTCAGGCATTTCTTGATGGCCGGCCAGATCGCGCGTTGCGCCGCGTCGGAGACGAGCATCTTGATGATCGTTCCGCGTTGCGCCGCTTCCTCGACGTCAAACAACGTCTTACCGGGCACCCACCCGTCCTTCTTGGCGCGGTTCCAGTCGCTTTTGAACGCTTTGGCCTGTCCGATAATGACATTGAATCCGTTGTCCTTGAGGTTCAACGCCTGGGCCGGCCCCTGGACGCCATAGCCGATGACGGCGATGGTTTCCTTTTTGAGGACCTTCTTCGCCTTAGCCAGCGAAAATTCCTTTCGCGTGACGACGTGTTCTTTTGTTCCGCCAAAATCTATTAAAGCCATCTCCAATTCTCCTGTTTTATCGGTGTGTGAAAGCTATGACGTATGCCGTAGAAGGCCCCATGCGTCAAGCGCAGAAAGAGAACCGCGAATGAACGCCAATGGACGCGAATATGGAAGACGCGAAGTCGAAAGCCTTTTTGAATTAGCGTTGATTCGCGTCTATTTGCGGTTCGCTTAATGCCTGAAATGCCGCATGCCGGTGAAGGCCATGGCGATGCCGTACTGGTCACAGGCGGCCACGACCTCTTCATCGCGTTTGGAGCCGCCGGGTTGGACGATGTGGCGGATGCCCGCTTCCGCGGCATGGTCGATGCTGTCGGCGAACGGGAAGAAGGCGTCGGATATGAGGACGCACTCGCTCAGGATTTCGGCACGAAACTCTTTCGGGGTCTTCCCGTAAATCTCGTCGGATTCATACAATTGGTCGAGATTTTCACAGGCGCGGGCGAGCGCGAGTTTGCGCAAGGAATCCACGCGGTTCGGTTGGCCCGCGCCCATGCCGAGCAAGGCGCATCGGCCCGGCTCAACTTCGCGTACCAACACGATGGCGTTGGATTTAACGTGCTTGCAGGCTTTGATGCCGAACTCGGCGAGTTTGCGCTTCTCTTCCGGGAACGGAAGTTCGGTGGGCGTAAACCAGTTCTCGATCAATCCGATATCGCGACCCTGCACCAACAGCCCGCCGCCGATTTGCCGTACGGCGAGGCCGTGGGCCGGCGGTTGCACGGGATGGCTCAGCTTCAAGATCCGCAGGTCCTTGCTCTTGTTCTTCAGAAAAGCGAGCGCGTCGTCGTCGTAATCCGGAGCAATGAGGACCTCGACAAAACGGCCCTTCAAACATTCGGCGGTGGCGAGGTCCACCTTGCGCGTGACAGCGATGACGCTGCCGAACGCGGATACGGTGTCGCCCGCCCAGGCGGCCTCGAAGGCTTCGGCTAGGGTTTGTCCGGTGGCGTATCCGCAGGGATTGCTGTGTTTGATGATGGCTACACCGAACTCGCCGGCCAGCTCTTTCACGGCTTCCAGCGCAGCGTCCCCGTCGAGATAGTTATTGAAAGACAATTCCTTGCCGTGCAATTGATCGGCATGCGCGATGCAGGCTTCGGCGGCTGTGGCGTCACGGTACACCGCGGCTTCTTGATGCGGATTTTCGCCGTATCGCAACGGCGTGCCGCGTCCGTAGGCCATGACGAACGGGGAGGCCTCGTCCGTCACGGCGGCCTTTTGCGCGAGGTAGCGCGCAATCGCGGCGTTGTATTCGGCCACGCGCGCATAGACTTTCTGCGCCAGTTCGATCCGGAGTTCGGGCGCCGTATTGCCGCCGTGCCCGGCCATGCTCTCCAGGACCCGCGTGTAGTCGTACGGATCGGTGACGACGGTGACGGACCGCATGTTCTTGGCGGCGGACCGCAACATCGCGGGCCCGCCGATATCGATGTTCTCCACGGCTTCTTCAAAGGAGACGCCTTCCCGGGCCACGGTGGTTTCGAACGGATATAGGTTCACACAGACCAGATCGATGGGTTCGATCCCGTGCTCTTTCGCCGTGCGCTCGTGTTCTTTGTCGTCGCGCACAAAGAGCAGGCCGCCGTGCACTTTCGGATGGAGCGTTTTCACCCGGCCATCCAACATTTCGGGGAAGCCGGTGAAATCGGATACGTCTTTGACCGTGAGTCCGGCGTCGCGCAAGGTCTTGGCCGTTCCGCCTGTGGAAAGGATCTCCACGCCGGCCTTCGCCAGCGCGGCGGCAAATTCCACGACGCCGGTTTTGTCGGATACGCTGATTAACGCTCGTATGATCTTGCTCATAAGTGTCCCTTCCCCTCACCTCGGTCCTGTATTTCTCCTGTCTGGTCTGGAGGGTCGAGCTATGCGAGACCGTGTTCCCCGGCGTCGCGTAGCTCCGCCCTCCAGAATG
>SKXR01000260.1 GCA_007128275.1 Kiritimatiellia bacterium | reverse complement strand
TTGGCGAGTTCCACCTCCACGGTGCCCTGCGACTGGTTAAACGCATCAAAACCTTCGATGGTCAAGGTCATCCAATCGCCCGGCCCGAATGGATCGCGTTCGAAAAAGCTATCGCCTTCCAGCATGTGGCGGGCGGCGTAGGTGGTGTTCACCACGTAAAACCCCAGCGGCAACGTTTCGCGCGGCAGGACGATGACGGGTGTCGGGTCGTACGCGCTGTAATAGCCGACGGCGTAATTCCCCGCGCCGCCGACAGCCGTTCCGGTGAACGCCGCGTACTGGTTCCCGAATCCCGGCGTGTTGGTGTCGTCCACGTTTGAATAGGAGAAGCCGGCCCATGATGTGAATCCGCCGCCCCAATCGTTGAAACTATTCTGGAACGTAACCGCTTGGCTGATGAACCCGCCGGATTCGTCCGATCCGTTCCAGTACGAGTCCGGATCGAGCGGCAGCTCGTCGAAGGTGACGACGAGCGAGGCGTGGGCGAAGGTCGATAGGAGCGCGCCGGCGAGAGCGGCGGTCGCGATGCGGTGGTTCTTCATGTTCCCTTTCTGCTCCTTGCGCGGGAGCGGCGATGCCGCCTGCGCGAAAGAGAAAGGGAAATACAACGGGTATTCCTCATGCTTCCGTCGCGAAAGCGGTCCTTGAGGTGGAGGGAAAACACGTCTTCTGGCTTACGGCTTCAAGTCTACTCCCCGCCTTCCCGTCCTTGCGCCGGGGGCGCAAGGCACAGTGGCCTGTGGGGTTCGTAACCGATTACAGCGGCGCGACCGCGTCCGATTTTCACGGAACTTCCGTTTGTTTTCCCGCCGGTCAAACTGATAATGAACTGCCGCTCACCATAGGAAGACCCGGCGGGCGGGTCAAGGACGAACAGGGCCGCCCAACTTTCTATATCCGCGTTATCGACGGTTTTTCAATCGTTGCCTGCCCGCCCTTGGCCATGCACTGCCTGATGCAAAACATGTTTGTTTGCTCATCAGGCCCGTCTGCACAAGCGGCAGGCGGGGAACTTTTTTCGGCCGATTTTCCAATCGTTGGGAAAAATCGAAAATCGAAGATCGAAAATCGAAAATGCTCTACAGGCTCTCGCCGAAGTCTTTCTTGAACTTGGCGGCGAGCTTTTGGGGCCAATCGCTCGTGGGCACGAGGCGCCCGAGGAAGAATCGCAGGACGGTGGGCTCGTATTCGAATGTGAGTCCGCCGATCAGTTTGCGGTTCTTGTACAGCCATTGGAGACGGTCGGCCACGTATTTGACCTGCGACAAGGTGAATACGCGCCGCGGCATGGCCAGGCGCATCAACTCCACATCGGCGAGCACATCCTTGCCCGTATCGTCGCGCACGCTGGAGATGGTGCCGCGCTCCATGCCGCGCACGCCGGAAGCCATGTAGAAGGCCGCGATCAGCGCACCGGCCGGGTATTCCGTCTGAGGTACATGCGGCAGGAATCCGCGCGCATCCACATGGCAGCCGAGGCCGCCCGGCGGCGTCACGACCGGCACCCCGGCCTTGTCCAGCGTCTCTACAAGATACTTGATGAAGGATGGAGACTGGCCGATGACCGTTTCGTCCTGGGTTTCGCGCAACCCGATCGCCATCGCTTCGATCTCGCGCACGGACATGCCTCCGTAGGTGAGAAAGCCTTCGTACAGGATCACGAGATCCTTCAATTTATCGTACAGCTTCTTCTGGTTTGTGCAGATGCCGCCGCCGCGCGTGGAGCTGACCTTGCGGCTGGAGAAATAGATGAGGTCCGCGAGATCACAGATCGCATGCAGAATCTCCGCGATGGATTTCTTCTTGAAGGCGGCTTCCCGCTGTTTCACGAAGTAGGCGTTTTCTCCGATCAGGCTGGCGTCGAGCACCATCATGATGCCGTGTTTGTCGCATACCTTGCGTACCTGGCGCATGTTGGCCACCGAGAACGGTTGTCCGCCGATGAGATTGGTGGAGGCTTCCATGCGGATGAAGGGAATCTTCTCGGCGCCGTGTTTCTTGATTAACCCCTTTAGTTTGGCGAGGTCGATGTTGCCCTTGAACGGGCAGGTGCTCTTGATTTTTAGCCCCTCGTCCGTGAAGATTTCGTCAATGACCCCGCCCGGCAACTCAAAATGGGCCTTGGTGGTGGTGAAATGGTAATTCATCGGCACGATATGGCCCTGCTTGATGAAGGCTTGGGCGAGGATGTGTTCGGCGGCGCGGCCTTGGTGAACGGGGAGGAAGTACTTGGTGTTGAACACATCCTGCACGGCCTGCTTCGCGCGATCGAAACTTTGCGACCCCGCGTACGCGTCGTCGGCCCGCAGCATCGAGGACACTTGCTGGTCGCTCATCGCGTTGGTGCCGCTGTCGGTGAGCATGTCGAGGAAGATATCGCGCGTGCTCATCAGGAACGAGTTGTAGCCCGCCGCCTTGACGGCTTCGAGACGTTCATCGATCGGTTTCAGGTGCAGTTTCTGCACCATGCGCACCTTGTGCAATTCAATCGGGATTTGTTCGCCGTAGGCGAATCTAATGACGGGGGATCTTTCCATGACGCTTTCAACTCCTTTACTGATGGCCCACGCCCGCCCGTTGGCAAAGACGCGTGATGCGACGAGATCGTGGTGCAGCGGAATCGCCTTGGCAAGCCCTTGTCGCCGGAAGGAGAAGCAACGCGTGATTTCCTGTATCCGGTCGCAGTGGTAAACCTGATTGCACTTTGAGGGGTTGGCGGGGTATACGTCGAGCATGTTCGGCCGGTGTGAAGGAAGCATGGTCCCGGAGGTCTTATGAAATGGGCGCCGCAGTTTCAGTGCAGGTATTCGACGAAACTATTTATCAGCCACATCGTCGCGGTCTTTCTCGTGTCGGGCAGTGTGGGCACCTTCTTCTATGTCCGGGCGATGGACAACCTCATGCGCAGCCTGCAATCGCGATTACAGAACAGCGCCGCCTTGTTGAGCCAGAGTATTGACGCCCGGGAACTCGACGCGATCCGGTCGGCCGAACATATCGACTTGGATGCCTACAAGGAAACCTTGGAAAAGATGCGGCGCGTGCGTCGCACGAACCCTGATATTGCCTATCTCTACATCATGCGCCGCGAAAACGAGGCGGTGCACTTTGTCGTGGATTCCGATGAAACCGATGCGCAAGCCATGCCGGGCCATGTGTATGAGGATGTGATTCCTGAATTGCTGCTCGGGTTCCATGAAGCCTCCGTGGACGACCAGCTTTACGAGGATGAATGGGGCGTCTTTCTGTCGGGCTACGCACCGGTGCGGAATGGGGACGGCCGCTATCTTGTCGGGATCGACATGCGCGCCGACGAGGTACGGAACAATCTGCGGGAACTGCGCCTGACGGGATTGGCGTCGTTGTTCGCCTCTGTCCTACTGGCCCTGTTGTTTGCGTTGTACCTGTCAAGGGGACTGACGCGCCGTATCGAGACCTTGTCGAAACACTGCCGCGACCTGGCGTTGGGCCGTTTACAGACACGCATCGAAGGACGGACGTTTGATGAGTTTGACGACCTCGCCGAAGCCTTCAATGCCATGAGCGAGTCCTTGAGCAATACGCGCGATGACCTCGAACAGGCGATCAGCCGTCTCGAAAAATCCCGGCACGGGTTGGAGGATCGTGTCCAAGAGCGGACGCAGCAGTTGAAGGCAACCATCGACAAGATGAACGTCTTGCGCGGACTGCTACCGATCTGTAGTTCCTGCAAGAAGATCCGCGACGATCAGGGATACTGGAAACAGGTCGAACACTTCGTCGCCGAACATTCCGAAGCCCGCTTCACGCACGGCATCTGCCCCGATTGCATGACGCACCTGTACGGCGAGATTATGAACGATAAGCCGGATGACCGTTGATTCTCGATGGGGCGAGTTCCCTTGCCGCTGGGATGCGAGGTCTCCTGTTCAAGCCGCGGATTATTTCGTGTTTATTACCTTTTTACTATGAAAGTTTACGGATCTTTTATCTTGTCTGAACCGGGAATCTGAGCCAGCATAATCGTCTGCACCCTTTCGGGAGATTCCGTGGTCAGAGTACTTTATCTAGTGTCCTGATGTGATACTTTGGGGGCATAGTATGAGAGAATTCGCCCAAGATTCTTCGTGTTGTAAGCTTTCCCGAAAATCGGACCGTTCAATAGAGGCAGTCGTAGTGGATGCAGGAATTGGAAGGATCACCATGGGCACGGTGTGTCCGGCCATTTTGATCCGAAACATGAAATCCGTTTCCCCAATCGCATCGAATTTGTTATGGATGATGGCATGAATCGTGACGCATCAAAGCCCCCCCCATCGGATCATGACAGGGCGATGTTGGACCGAAACCGGCTCCTGACCGTGGCGGAGCGGTTGCGCCGCCATACGCGTGCGCTGCAAATGGGCGAACAATTGCGGAAGGCCGTCCGGGATAAACATGAGCGATCCGGAAAACCTACTTGATCGCTTGACCCGGCATGAGGTCGAATTCGTCATCGTCGGCGGGTACGCGGCGCTGGCAGCATGGCTGCACCCTGCTGACTCAGGATTTGGACGTCTGTTGCCGATTTACCCCTGACAACCTGTTGCGCATACAGCGCGCGATGGCTGACCTGCATCCGATTCATCGTATGACTCCCAATCGCATCCCTTTGGCTTTGACCCGGGAATCATGCCGGGGTCTAAAGAATCTATATCTCGACACGGATTGGGGTGTTATTGATTGTGTGAGTGAGGTTACCGGCCTCGGTGATTTCGAGAAGGTCTGGGGCGAGAGCGAGCCGATCAATCTCCCGACCGGGCAGTGCCGTATACTTAAACGCGAGGCGCTGATACGTTCGAAGAGCGCGCTCGGCCGGCCGCGCGACCTCGAAGCGGTCAAGCAACTGCGCTACCTTGATCGCCGAAAGTGAAAGGAAGCGGCAGGTCGCAAGAAATACCCGCTATGATCTGTCGATAGGCATATCCAACGAACTGAAGCGGGATGGTGAAAAATGGAAGATTTTAACGCAAAGATCGCGAAGGACGCAAAGAAACTGCCGAAATCGAACATCGACAATCATAGATCGTAAATTCCAAGTCTCTGCTGGCTCCTTTTCAAGATTCTGCCAGCCGTCGCCGAGCACGGAGCACGTGCTCGCGCGCGGCTTTGGCCGTGTCCCCCAACGCGGTCAGATGGCCCATCTTGCGGCCGGGGCAGGCTTCCTTTTTGCCGTAGAGATGGAGGGTGATGTCCGGCATGCCGTCGAGGGCGGACCAGTCGGGTTCGCCCTCGCTCCATAGATCCCCGAGCAGATTGGCCATGGCGGCGGCGGGCGCGCTGGGTGTCCAGATCGCCACGGGATGGCCGGCGGTGAGCAAGGCCTGTTGCGCAAACTGGCTGACGGAACAGGCTTCGATGGTGAGATGCCCCGAATTGTGCGGGCGCGGGGCGATTTCGTTGACCATGATGCTCCCGTCGCGCGCGATAAAGAGTTCCACACAGATCATGCCGACCAGATCAAAGGCATCGGCCACAGCCAAACCGATCGCGCGCGAACGGCGCGCGATGTCGGAATCTTCCTCGTCCGTCCAGGTGGTGATGTCGAGAATGTGATTGCGGTGCTCATTATGGAAAGGGCCGTACAGCACGCTGCGCCCCGCCCCGTCGCGCGCGATGATGACCGAACATTCACTTGCGAGGTCGATACGCGCTTCCACAATGACTTCATCCGGGTTCCCCAAGGTCTTCCAGGCGGCGGGCAATGCGCATGCATCGGGGACAGGTACCTGTCCCTTGCCGTCGTAGCCCAGCTCGGTGGTTTTCAAAATATAGCCACTGGGTGCATGCGGCTCGGCGGGCTTGTCGCGCCGGAGCGCTTGCGCGAAGGCGGAAGCCTCGCTCTCCACCGGGCAGGTCAGAGGCGGCTGGAGGGTCGAGCTACGCGAGACCTCCTCTTGCAAATAACGGCGTCGCACAGCTCCGCCCTCCAAAAGACTGCGCGCTTCCTCGAGGGTGCGGGCCGCCGCGAAGGGGGTGACGGGAATGCCGTGGTCCTTAAGAAATCCCTTCTCTTTCAATCGGTTACGGGTGATGGCGAGGATGCGCGGGACGGGGCGGACCGGGACCGACTGGCCGACGACCCGCAGAATTTCGGGGGGTACGTTTTCAAATTCGTACGTGGCCGCATTCAGGGTTTCGCTGAATCGGCGTACTGCGTCGAGGTCTTCGTAGGCGGCGCGGGTGTGTTGCGCGGCAACGCGCGCGGCGGGCGGGTCGGATTCCGGCGCGTAGACGTGGACACGATAACCCAAAGTCTGTGCGGCTTCGGCGAACATGAGGCCGAGCTGGCCCCCGCCAAATACGCCGAGTACGGAGCCAGACGGCAATGGCATTCGGCATTCGGCATTCATCATTCAGCATTGCCCGCGGGCAGCTTATCCTCCATGACCCGCTTGGTCTGCGCGTCGCGAAAGGCGTGCAACCGTTGCGCCAGTTTCTTGTCGGTCCCGGCAAGGATGGCAATGGCGAGCAAACCGGCGTTGCGCGCGCCGGCTTCGCCGATGGCCAGCGTGCCGACCGGAACACCGGCAGGCATCTGCGCGATGGAGAGCAGGGAATCAAGGCCGTTCAGGGCTTTGCTTTTGACCGGCACGCCCAGCACGGGCACGATCGTCTGTGCCGCGAGCATACCGGGCAGATGCGCTGCGCCGCCCGCGCCCGCGATGATGACACGCAATCCGCGGCCTCCCGCTTTGCGCGCATAGTCGTTCAGCCGTTGGGGGGTTCGGTGCGCGGAAACGATCTTCGTCTCGCAGGGTACGCCAAACTCGTTGAGCGTATCCGCGGCGTGTTTCATCGTCGGCCAGTCGGATTTACTGCCCATGACGATACCGACGAGGGTTTTTTTCTGCGTCTTCATGGTCTCCTCACCTCATCAACCAGTAT
>SKXR01000243.1 GCA_007128275.1 Kiritimatiellia bacterium | reverse complement strand
TGAACCCGTTTCAAAAAATCCCGCCAGCTTGGAGGGGCGAGTTATACGAGCCCGTGATGTCGCGTTGAATAGAAATGGAGGCTGTTTAGACTCCATTCACGTTCCCGGCGTCGCATAGCTCCGCCCTCCAGAAAGAGGGTAACCACCACTTTTCCAATGCGATGCAGAGAACGGAATGACCCTGGGCGGCATCCCGGGAAGGATGCGCAGGCAATTGACACTGTCATGGCGCAATGATAGTTTCGCTATTCGTACATAGGGTAAGCTTCCCGGAGATCATTAAACGTGTCTTATCGCGACATATGGTGCGGTCTGCTAAATATGACGGCCTTGGCCGTTTTCGCGGCAGGCGCCGGCGCCCAGTCCATTGTTCGCGTGGACATTCGTGACGGGGGCGAACCACCGGCGCCGCTGGCGGGCGGTGTTCAGGAACGGCAACTGACCAAGTTCTTCGACGATGTGCGGTGGCCGGGCGAGGTGATCTATGACGCGCATTGGGAGGCGCCCGCGACGGGATTGGCCGGGCCGGTGTCCGTCATGATGGCGTATCGCTTGGCCGGAAGCCGCGACGTGCAACGCCTGATTGTCCGGTATCCGGACGGAGCGAGCGGACGACAGATTGCGCGGTTCCGAATCGACGAGGACCAAATAAGGCAGTCCGGCGCGGTGACGGCTTGGCGCATCGAATTGCGACAGGGCGACCGGGTCTTGGACGAACGGATAACGGGGCGATGGAGATAGGGGCATGACAACGGCAGACGAAGACAAATCCGGTGATCAGCTGCTGGTAGCCATTCATGGCGACGTGGCTTATGTGCGCCTGCAGAATCGCGGTTCGTTCAAAGTCAGTAAAGCCATGAAACAGTTTGGTGCTTCGGCGATCGAACAGAATGTGGATAAGATCGTCGTGGACCTGACCCATTGCGTGGGGATGGACAGCACCTTCATGGGTGTGATGGCGGGGCTCGCTTTTCGTCTCCGGAAGAAAAACAACGGCCGCCTCCATATGGTCAACCTGTCTTCCCGTACCCGCGGTCTGCTGGCCACGTTGGGGCTGGATCAGTTGGTGGAAACCAGTATGGCGGGCGCGACGCCGCCCGAATTCGAGAAGGTGCTGGCTCCGAACCGCGCGATGCAGCCGCTGGCGCCCGACGAAAGCAGCCGGCGCGAAACGGCGGAGATGATGTTGGAAGCGCACGAGCATCTTGTGGAGGTCTCCCCTGAAAACCTGCCTCGTTTCAAGGATGTCCTCACCTTTTTACGCGAAGACATCAAGAAGGCGGAGGCTGAACACGACCGTGATCCGGGCGCCTGATGACGGCGGAACCCACCAGCGGCGCTTTCCTGGCGACTTTCCTTTTCTTTCTGCTGGCGCTCACTTCCGCGGGACTGTTCTTCACCGTCAACGCCATTCGCCGCCTGCGCCGGGAACGCGACGAATTGATGCATCAAAAGGAAGTCATCTTCGGCTTCATCCATGACGTCGGCGACGTCTTTGTACACAGCGAAGAAATCGATCTGGACCGCATGCTGAATCGCGTCCTCTTTTATGCGGCGCGCACCACGCAGGCCGGCGCCGGGGCGATCTACCTCTATGAAAAGGTCGAAGACGCTTTCCGTGCGCGCGCCGTGTCGGGTATCTTCCCTCCCTTGAGCGGGCTCATGGACGGCCGCCTTGATAAAGCGGTCAGCAAATCCCAGCACATCGAACAAATCGTCCGAGCCCAACTGATTCAGCGGGGCGAAGGGCTGATCGGGGAAGCCGCCGATTTCGGCGTGCCGATCCTGATCGAAGACGCGGAACGCGATCCGCGGGTGCCCAAACACGACCCCGAATTTCTGCGCATCCGTTCCATTCTCCTCGTCCCGATGCGATTCCTCCAACGCATTCTCGGCGTGTTGGTGGTGGTCAACCGTGTCGACGGCCGCCCCTTTATCCAAGCGGATCTCAGTCTCCTGCAAGCCCTTGCTGATCAGGCGTCCGTCTCAATCCATTACGCGGGGTTACGCGATAGCCTCGGCGAGAAGCAACGCATCGATCACGACTTGAACGTCGCCCGCCAGATCCAGACCGCCTTGTTGCCGAAGGCCATCCCCCGCCTCGAAGGCATTGAGCTGGCCGCCTTCAATCATTCCGCCCAGGAAATCGGCGGCGACTACTACGATTTTATCCGCATCGACGACGACCATCTCGGCATCGCCATTGCCGACGTATCCGGCAAGGGCATCGTCGGCGCCATCATGATGGCGATCAGCCGCAGTGTGCTTCGCGCGCAGGCCCTGATGAGCCGAAGCCCCGCCGACGTGCTCAAGGCCGTAAACCGCGTCATGTACGAGGACATCGCCGAGGACATGTTCGTCAGCATGTTGTACATGGTCTTGAATGTGCGAACCCACTCCATGGTGGTGGCGCGCGCCGGCCATGAACGCCCCGCTTGGAGCCAGGCGCACGAAAAGAATTTCACCATCATCGATTCGCCGGGCATCGCACTCGGCATCGCGGACAAGGAAACGTTTGAAGCCACCTTGCGGGAAAAGACCGTGCAATTGAAGCCCGGCGATGTCGTCGTCGCCTACACCGACGGCGTCACCGAGGCCATGGACGATAAAGGGAACGAATGGGGCGTGGACCGTTTTCTGGAATCGGTCAGCACCGCCGCGCCCGATGGCGCCAATGCGGTGTTAAACAATGTGCAGCAACGACTAATGCGATTTGTGGGCAGCGTGGAACAATATGACGATATGACTTTGCTGGCCTTGCGTATTTTGAAATAAGGTGTTACAAATCAACAATCGGAGGATCAAAACGTATGCGGGAATGCATTATTAAGCGAGAAGAGCAGGAGAATCTGGATATTGTGCGGCTCGATGGCGCGCTGGATTCGTACTCGTTCCCGCGACTGGAGACGACCCTCAACGGCCTGCGCGATAGCCGGCGGAACCGCGTCATTCTCGATTGCGGCGGTCTGGATTACATCAGCAGTGCCGCGCTGGGCGCCCTCATCGGATTCGCGCGCCGGGCACGCGAGCAGGATGGCGACTTGAAACTCGTCAGATTGTCACCGAAGATCTACAATATTGTCGAACTCTTGGGATTTCACAAGATTCTCGAAATCCATAACGACCTGAATGACGCCGTAGGCAAGTTCAACTAAGAGTTAGCTATGACGGATAAAGAAAACAGCAATGCGGTGCAGGGATTTGTGACCCTGCACATCCCTTCGCGATACGGCTATTTGCGCGTGTTGCGACAGTCCGTGCTCGACACCTGCGTGCGCGCCGGGCTTTCCGAGTTCGATGCCGCTCAGTTGGAAATGGCGGTGGACGAATCCTGTGCCAACATCATTGAGCACAGCTATGGCGGGGAAATCAGGACCGGCCCCGGAGGAGAGGACGCCGGCATTCATATCAATTTGATTCAGCAACGCGATCGTGTGGTGGTTGAAATCTATGACCACGGTCAGGGGTTCGATTTCAAGGACTATCAGTTCATGAAGCCCGAGGATTATCTCGACGGCGAACACGACCGGGGCTTGGGCATGTACATCATCCACAAATTCGTCGACGAGCTGACCTACGAGCGCGGCACCCCTTCGGGGAATTATCTCAAGCTGACCAAGCTCATTTAACGTAGCCGACGGTGCGGCGTCGTTATATCACGTTCGTTTTCTCTCCCCTTGCATGGAAAAGGATTGCGGTATGGATAAGTCGAAAAAGAAAAAAAACAAACGGGACGAGGAGCAGGCGGCCGCGGCCGCGGACGAACCTGTCGTCGAAGCGCAGGCGCCCGCCCCGGAACCGAAACCGGAAGACGAGGCGCTCGAAATGCGCCTGTTGCGCTTGCAGGCCGATTTCGACAATTACCGTAAACGCATGCAACGCGAACGGATCGAATGGCGGCGCCAAGCCCATGAGGATCTCCTGAAAGAGCTCCTGCCGGTGCTGGACCATTACGAACTCGGACTCAACACCGCCATCAGTCACCACGTTGAACAACCCGTCATCGACGGGTTCCGGATGGTGTACGATCAATTTCTCGACGCCCTGCGGAAGAACCAGGTACTGCCCATCGAAGCCGAAGGCGAGCTCTTCGATCACAACCGGCACGAAGCGATCACCTTCGTGCCGTCCGATGAACATCCGGCCCAGACCGTGATTGCCCAGACCCGCCGCGGGTATGTGCTCGGCGATAAACTGTTGCGACCCGCGCAGGTCGTCGTCTCCAGCGGTCCGGCCGAAGCCGAAGAACCGGCGCCCGACGTGCGCGCCGAAGAAGAGGAGCAGATTAGCTGATGCCGGCCTCGAAACGAGATTACTACGAAGTGCTCGGCGTCAAACGCGATGCCACCGCCGACGACATCAAGAAGGCGTATCGCAAACTCGCCGTCCAATACCATCCCGACAAGAATGCCGGCAACGTCGAGGCCGAGGAAAAGTTCAAGGAAATCTCGGCCGCCTACGAAATCCTCAGCGACCCGCAGAAACGCCAGAAATATGACCAGTTCGGGCACCAGGCGTTCGGCCCGGGAACGGGCGGTTTCGGCGGCGGCGGATTTGAGGGCATCGATCTCGAAGAAGCCTTGCGTACGTTTATGGGGGCCTTCGGCGGCGGTGGCGGCCGAGGCGGCAGCATCTTTGATGACTTCTTCGGCGGCGGCGGCCGCGCAGAACGCGGCGCCTCCAATCGCGGCGCCGATCTGCGGTTTGACTTGGAAATCGATTTTGAAGAAGCGGTGTTCGGAACCCAGCGCGACCTGACGTTCCCTGTCATGGACGAATGCAAGAAGTGCAAAGGAACGGGGTCGGAATCGGGGACCAAACGGGAAACCTGTCCGCGCTGTAAGGGCGTCGGCCAGACCGTATCCTCCAACGGATTCTTCCATGTGCGCCAAGCCTGCAGTATGTGCGGCGGCGCGGGGGAGGTCATCCGCGATCCTTGCCGCGCGTGCCGGGGGTCGGGACGAGCCCGGGCGCGGCGTACCATCACCTTGAAAGTGCCGGCCGGTGTCGAAACCGGGTCGCGACTGCGCGTCGCCGGAAAAGGCGAAAATGGCATGCGGGGCGGGCCGTCGGGCGATCTGTACGTCGTGTTGCACGTCAAGGAGCACGACCTTTTCAAGCGCCGCGATGAGGACATCTATGTGCAGGTTCCCGTGCCGTATCCCGTGGCCGCGCTCGGCGGCGAGATCGAGGTGCCGACCATTTACGGATATGCCAAACTGAAGATCCCCGCCGGAACCGAGAGTGGAAAAATCTTCCGCATGCGCGGCCGCGGCTTGAAAGGCGTCGGCAGTTTCGGGAACGGCGACCAACACGTGGTCGTCATGGTCGAGACGCCCGAACGGATGAGCGGCAAACAAAAGAAGGCGCTCGAAGCGTTCGCCGCCGAGCTGGACGACTCCAACCATCCGGCTTCCGCGAAGTTGCGCAAAAAGGCCAAGGAATTCTACAGCCGGCGCGATACGCTCCAGAAAGGCTGACGACCATGCTTCTCGGGCTCATTTCCAACGATTGGAAAAGAGGGGCGTTTTCACTTCCAACGATTGGAAAAAATCGTCCCAAAAGTTCCAACGATTGGAAAAACAGGGCTGTGCGCGTTCCAACGATTGGAAACCGGCCATGAGCGCGCGTTGTTATGTGCCGGGAGCGGAATGGTCGGACGAGACCATGACGCTGGGCCGTGAAACGTCGCATCATCTCGCCCGCGTCCTGCGCGTTCAGCAGGGCGACACCGTGGAGCTGTTCAACGGCGCCGGGGACGCGGCGGAAGCGGAAGTGACGGACGTGGCCAAGCGGGCGGTAAATATTCGGGTGACGCGTCGCTGGAACACGCCCCGGCCCATGCCTGACATCACGCTGGTCCAAGCGTTGATCCGTCCGCAACCCATGGATTACGTGTTGCGCAAGGCGACGGAGTTGGGGGTGTCGACGGTGCAACCGGTGTTGACGGAGCGTTGCGTGGCGCGGACGCAGGAGCGGCCGGAACGCTGGGTGAAAACGGTGGTTTCAGCGGCGGAACAGTGCGGTGCGAACTGGCTGCCGAAGGTTCGTCCGGTACTGAACTGGGCGGAGCTGTTGGCCGGGACCGGGGAATACGATCGGGTGCTCGTCTGTTCGTTGTCGGAAACCGCGCGTCCCTTGAAGGAGGTCTTGCGCGAGCGCAACGACCTTCGTCGCGTGGCGGCCTGGGTCGGCCCGGAGGGGGATTTTACGCCGGACGAGGCGCGCGCGGCCCTGGACGCCGGTGCCACGCCGGTTTCGCTCGGTGCGTTGACGTTGCGCGCGGAGACTGCGGCGCTGTTTGTGATGGCGGCGTTGCGGTACGAGTTTGGATAAGTTTCCCGCAGCCATGCTCATCCTACCCACCCCGGCCTTCGGCCACCCCTCCCAGGAGGAGAACGGGGGGTGGGTTGATTCTGAACCGATAAATATGAGTGAATGGTATGAGTGTGCCTGCGCGTTGACTTTGTGGGGGCGGAAGGGTACGCTTTGTACAGTAGTCTGGGGAGTATCACTATGAGAAACGGGGTTGTAGTGCTTTGTTTGCTCGGCGTCCTGGCCGGCGGGGTGTCCGGGTGCGCGGTGTTGACGGACACGGTGAATCGGCGCGCGGACGCGGACGTGTCCGAGGCGGATTTGCAGTTGCGCCGGGATGTGTTGAACCGACTTCAAATGGATGCGATGACGAGTCAGCATTCGATCGGCGTCGATTCGCGTAACGGCGTGGTGACGGTGTATGGTTCCGTGCCGGACGACATGACCCGGCATCAGGTGCTCAGTGTGGTGCGCGGGACGCCCGGGGTGATGGGGGTCCATGACCGCCTCGTCCGCTGAGCACGTTTGGTGCGGGTGTCGGCGCCTTGTTTTTCTGTGCGGCGTATTGTTGCTTGTGATCGGGGCGTCCGGTTGCGCCACGCGCCCGCCCGCTCGTGAGTTTCATCGCGCCGTCCGCGCTCTGGACGAGGAAGGGCATTCCCTGCGCGACGTTCCTTTCTATGCGGCCTCGGATGAACAGGCCCATGCGGCGGCGTTGGCGATGATTACCGATTACTGGCAGCCCCCGCGCCGGTTTTCCCGTTTCCGTCCGCAATGGCGCGCGCATCGCATTGACTTGGCCGAGCCCGACGGGCAATTGGAAACCTATCTGCGCGCGCGCGCGTTGTGGGGCTATTGGGGGACAGGCCGTCTGGAGGAACTGAAGGCCCGTCTGCGCGCGGACGTGCCGGTGTTGGTGGCGTTGCAGGAACAGCCGCTGGATCCGACGACCTTGTCGCCGGTGGTGGTGGCGGGATACGACGATCTGCGTGAGCGGGTCTTGTTGTACGGGTTGGGCGATGCGCCGGTGGAAATGGCGTACGACGAATTTCTGAACCGGTGGCGTCGTGTGCAATACCGGTTTATGTCGGTGTGTCCGCCGGAACGCGTGGCATGGGCGTTGACGGCTCCGGAACGGGTAAGTCGCGGACGGTATTACATGGCGGAAGGGCGATACGTGTCGGCGGCGCGTGATTTTGAGGCGGCGTTGGCATTGGATCCGGCGGTGGCGCGCCATTATGTCGAGTTGGCGGATGCGCATCTGTTGCAGGAAGAATACGGCGAAGCCGAATCGCTGTATCGGGCCGCTCTGGCGTTGGACGAGTTTAATGCCCGGGCGATGAACAATCTCGCGTACGCGTTGTTGTACGGCGGCGGCGATTTGGCGGAGGCCATGCGTTGGGCCCGCAACGCGACGGCGCTGGAGCCGGACAATCCGCGCTTGCTCGACACGTTGGGCGTGGTCTTGCATCGCACGGGTGAGTACCGGGAGGCGGCGCGCATGTTGGAACGCGCGCGTACGCGGGCGATGCAGATGGACGGGGAAACCCAGGCCGTGATTGCCCTGCATCTGGTCCGCGTGTATCACGACGACGATTTATGGCATCTGGCCCGGCAGACATTGGCGGATGCGCTGACGCATCATCCGGCGTTGGAGGTGCCGTCGGAATTTCGGATCCATTTGCGTCCCGGTCAGCAGGTCCGTTAAGCGCGGGCCCGCCCGGGCGGTCCGCGCGCCCGTGCTTGACGGGGGGAGAGCGATAAACTATCAACGTGCACTATGCCGCGTAACGACATCTACAATCAGGAAAGCAACAAGCTGCCTCGCCGCCGCACGTCTTCTTCGTCCGTATCCGGAAAACCACGTAACGGGTCGGCCAAGGACGCCGGGGAGCGCGGGGGGTTGTACGGCAATCGCGAACGCCGTAACACGTTGCATGACGATTTGCGCGGAAGTCGGGGCGCGCCCTCGCAGGCGAGCCCGGCCGCTCGACCGGCGAGTAGCCGGCGCAGGCGTCGTGCGTCCCGTATGCAGGGCGCCAACAAGTGGGTCCTGATTTTCCTGTTGGCCGTGTTGCTGGGGTATATGGCCGTGTTGGGTGTGAGTCTATATCGCACGTATCTTCAGGAAGAGGCGATGGCTCCGCCGCCCCCGGTGCTGGAAGCGCCGCAGGAGGAAGCGCCGGCGGTGGTGGAGGACCCGGACGATCCGGCGCTCAACGCCGCGCGTGACGCGGAGCGAACGGGCGCGCATCTGGCGACGTGGAAGGGGGCGCTCAACGCCTTGTATGCGGCCAGCACGGATTTGGAGCGGGGCGAATCCGAACGGGGGCTGGAACGGTTGGAAGGCGCGGTGGAGGCGTCGCCGCATATCGTCGAATTGCAGTTGAAGTTAGCCGATTTGTACATGGCGCAGAAACGATTTGCCGAGGCGCGCGATTTGTATGTGCGCGTGTTGGAGACCGATCCGCTGCGGGAAGGTGTTCGGTTGAAGTGGGCGCAGTCCTTGCAGGCGCTTCGGCATCACGAGGCGGCGTTGCAGGTGGCGTTGTGGATACTGGAAGACGATTCCTTTTTGGAAGAGCCGAATCAGATTGCGGCGACGGCCTATCTGGCCATGGAACGCATTGAAGAGGCGGTGCCTCATTTGCGTCGGCAGATCAGTGTGAACCGGGAAAACGTGGTGGCACAGAACAACCTGGCGGTGGCCTATTCACGGCTGGGTGAGTATGCTCGGGCGGTGACCCTGTTTTTGGACGTGCTTGAAGCGGATCCCCGCAACGCCATTACCTATTATAATCTGGCGGTGTCCTATGCCCAGCAGGGCGATGCGGGCCGGGCGGTGGAAACGTTGGAGACGGCGGCGGACCGATTCGGTTTTCCGTTTGTCAGCGCTTGGTTCAAGAGCCGGGATTTTGATCCGATCCGTACCACGGATCGGTTTCAGCGTTTGGAGTTGATGGACAGGCTGCCCGGCGACGGGAATGGAGCCCGGCTGTAAGGCGGATTACGATTTGGATTCGCGGTCGTCGCTCTTATCCTTGTCCGCGTCTTTTTCCTCGTCCAACGCGCCTTCGGACTTGCCTTTTTTGAACTCATTGATGCTGCGCCCGATGGAGCGGGAAAGTTCCGGCAACCGTTTGGCGCCGAACAGCAGGAGCAGGATAACCAGCACCACGATGAGTTCCGGGATGCCGGGCCTTCCCGTGAGAAATGCCATGTGCGCGTTCATGCGGATACACTGTCAATTATTCGCGGGGCTGTCAAATTATTGCTCCGCGAACAGCCAGGTGGAGAGGTAGCGTTCGCCGGTGTCGCACCCGATGGTGACGATGGTTTTCCCCTTGTTTTCCGGGCGGGCGGCGACCTGCAGGGCGGCCCACACGTTGGCGCCGCCGGAGATTCCGAGGAGGATCCCGTCTTCGCGGGCGAGTCGGCGGGCCGTCTCGGCGGCGTCGTCTTCCTGTACCTGCAGGATTTCATCGACCAGTTCGGTCTTCAGCACCTTGGGCACGAAGCCGGCGCCGATCCCTTGAATCCGGTGCGGACCGGGTTTGCCGCCGGAAATGACCGGCGATTTCGTAGGCTCCACGGCGATGGCTTTGAAGTCCGGGTTGCGTTCCTTAATGACCTCGGAGACGCCCGTAATGGTGCCGCCCGTGCCCACACCCGCCACGAGGATGTCCACGTTCCCGTCGGTATCGTTCCAAATTTCCTCGGCGGTGGTGCGTCGATGCACTTCCGGGTTCGCGAGGTTGTTGAACTGTTGCGGCATGAAGGCGTTGGCCGTGGCGGACAGGATTTCTTCCGCTTTGGTGACGGCTCCGGTCATGCCCTTTTCGGCGGGGGTCAACACCAGTTCAGCGCCGAGAATGCGCAGGAGATGGCGGCGTTCCAGGCTCATGCTTTCGGGCATGGTCAAAATCAGCCGGTAGCCTTTGGCTGCGGCGACAAAAGCCAGGGCAATGCCCGTGTTGCCGCTCGTGGGCTCGACAATGACGGAATTGGGTTTCAGCAGGCCTTCTTTTTCCGCCGCCTCGATCATCGCCAGACCGATCCGGTCCTTGACGCTGCCCAACGGGTTGTGCGATTCCATTTTTAGAAGAATTTCGGCGTTCTTGTCCGCGTTGATGCGGTTCAGGCGCACGAGGGGGGTGTTGTATATGGTCTCAGTAATGTTGTCGTAAATCTTCACCGGCTAACTCCTTCTGCAATGGCTATGCTGCACCATTGGTAGTAAGCTGTGAAGTCTGCATTGTCAAGGCGATCAGGAAAACGGAAAAGACGGAAAAGACGGAAGACGGAAGACGGAATACTGGCTTGCAGGGGTGAGCGCGAATCCGTATCGTGCATTTCTTCACTTATCAAGCAGGGAGTCATCATCATGGGCAGTATCTTTAAAGCGTACGATATACGGGGCGTCTATGGAGAACAACTTACCGATGAGCTTGCGTACAAGATTGGGCGCGCGTTTGCCACCTTCTTGAAGTGCAAGAAGACCGTGGTGGGGCGCGATATGCGTCCGCATTCCCAGTCGCTCTTCGACGCGCTGGCGCGCGGGCTGGTGGAGCAGGGGGTCACGGTGATTGAGCTGGGGCTCTGTTCCACGCCGATGTCCTATTACGCCAACGGCAAGCTGGGTGCGGATTCCGGGATCATGATTACGGCGTCGCATAATCCGGGCGAGTACAACGGATTCAAGATGTGCCGCGAAGACGCGATTCCCATCAGCGGCGCAACGGGCATCAAGGATATTGAACGGATTGTGTTGGATCAGTCGTTCGATCCGCCGGCGGCCAGTCCGGGACGTATCGACACCCATAACATCGCAGCCGAATACATGGAGCATTTCCGCGCGTTTGCCGATTTTACCCGGCCGGTGAACGTGGTGATCGATTACGCGAACGGCATGGGGATCTACGAGGGGAAGGTGCTGGAAGGACTGATGGAGATCGAACCGTTGTTCGACGAATTGGACGGGACGTTTCCGAATCATGAAGCCAACCCGCTCCACGCGGAAACCTTTGAACCGCTGCAACAGAAGATCCGGGAAGGGCAATACGATTTCGGGATCTATTTCGACGGCGACGCGGATCGCGCGGGATTCACGGACGAGCTCGGGAACATTGTCTCGAACGATATGATCACCGCGCTGATTGCGAAAGCGATTCTGGAGAAGGAAAAAGGCGTGGTGTTCTACGATCTGCGCAGCAGTTGGGCGGTGAAAGAAGTGATCGAGGAGTCCGGCGGCGAGGCCAAGCGCTCGCGCGTGGGGCATGCGTTCATCAAGGAACAGATGCGCGAAGCCAACGCCGTATTTGCGGGGGAACTGTCGGGCCATTATTATTTCCGCGAGAATTATTTCACGGAGAGCGCGGCGTTGGCGGCCATCCTTATCGGGAACCTCGTGAGCCATACGGGCAAGACGCTGTCGGAACTGGTGAAGCCGGTGTTGCGGTATCATGCCAGCGGGGAGATCAACTCGACGGTGGCGGATGTGGAGCCGGTGTTCAAGCGGTTGCGCGAGACCTTCGAGGGCGGGCGCGTGATCGAGCTGGACGGGTTAAGCATCGAGTTCGACGATTGGTGGTTCAACGTGCGCGCGTCCAACACCGAGCCGTTGGTCCGTTTGAACCTGGAAGCCAAGACCCGCGAGGCCATGGAAAAACGGCGCGACGAAATGTTGGCGCTGATACGGGGGTAGGGAGTCGGGTGTCGGGAGTCGGGTGTCGGGTGTCGCGTGTCGGGTGTCGGACTCTGAACCTACCTTTCCATGATCAACCGGAATCCGACGTCGGCGTCGCGGTAGGTTTTCGGGAACGCGGTTCGGCGGAATACGCGCAACAGGTTCGGGCTTCGTTCCGCCCAACTGCCCCCCATGGCATAGGCCGTATCCGCTTCCGGGGCGTCCGCCAAGCACCATTCCGCGACGTTGCCCGCCATGTCGAACAGGCCGAAGGCGTTGGGGGGGTACTGGGCCACGCGTGCCGGGCCTTCGGCGTCGAATTGCGCGTGATCACGCGGATCGGTCCAGCCCCAGGGAAAACGGATTCCGCTTACGCCGCCCCGCGCGGCGATTTCCCATTCGTCGGGGGTGGGCAGGCGCACGGTGCCGCGCCGCTTGCGGCTTAACCATTCGCCGTATGCGACGGCTTGGTGGTAGTCCACATACGTCACCGGTTCGCGGCGATGCGACAACGCATGGTAACGGCCGAGACGGTATCCGATCTGGGGCGAGCGAAATTCCGCCTCGGGGCGCGACGTATTCAGATAGCGGACGAACTGACCGACCGTGACTTCGGTGCGCTGCATCCGAAACCCGTCCGTATGCACGTCTCGCGGCTGTGCATCCGCTTCGCCTTCCAGGCTGCCGAGGACGTAGGTCCCACCGGGAATGCGTGGCCAGGGGCCGTGCAGGGGAGATCGGATATAGTGATAGGCCCCCACAATAAGCAGCACGAAAAGGAGCAGTCCGGTGAAATCGCGTTTACGTATGTTCATATGGCCACGGTGCCTTCCGGTAATCCCGAAATGACTGAAGAGTTCTCTTTGACAGCGGTCCCTAAACTACCCTAGTATCCCCTATTAATCAGAAATCGGGGGAAAGTCATTCTTTAAATTCGAGCAAGGTGTTCTATGGATCCAATAATTATATCGGGGGTGCTTGGGGTCGCAACGCTGGTTGTGCTCGTGTTGGCCCTGCTCAAGATCGTTGCGCTGGGCAAGTTGGTGCATCAGCTCTCGGAAAAGATTCCGGGCACAGGGATGACGGCCAAAGAGCTGGCGGATGAATTGGGCGGATCCATTGACCGGGCGTTCAGCAACTATGTGCCCAAACCCGAGCAACTGGCTTCCGCGTTGAAGGAAGCCGTTGATACCGCCGGCAAGAATCAGCTGGCCGAAGCGGAGAAACTCAGCCAGGCCATTGCCGAGTCGGCGAACGTCGTCAAAGAGAGCCTGGCATCGGCCGGCAAGGAACTTTCGGAACCCCTCCAATCCGCCAACCAATCGTTGGTGCAAGCCATTGAAGCGGTTGGGAAAAAGCAGGCGGAAGAAGCACAAGCGTTGAACAAGGCCTTGTCCGATACGGCGAACGCCATCACGGAAGGGCTGGCGACGGCCGGCGCCGAAGCCGCGTCCTCGCTCGAGGGCGCCCGGAAATCCCTGTTGGATGCTGCGGGTTCGTTGACGGCCGGGTTTGAGAGCTCCGCCGGAAAGTTTCAGGCGGTCTTTTCCGGGCATGCGGATGAGATCCAGAATGCCTTGCAAGGCGTCGGCGCGGCCTGGAGCGATCAAGTCTCCGGCGCCCTTTCCGAGCATGCGCAGAAACTCACGGAAGCGAATGCATCGTTGGCGGCCGAGCTCAATAAGATTGCGTCGCTGGAAAAAGATATCGTTAAGCTGCTTCATGTGCAGGAGGTCATCGAGGGCACCGTCAAAGAGATTGCGGCCAGCGAAGCGTTCAAATCCACGCTGGAAGGTTTGCGCACGCATCTGCAGGAATCCGACAAGTTGCTGCGCGAGGCCGCCAAGCCGCGGACGATCCGCCTGGTCGAATCCGAAGATGAGATTGTGCAGGCGTAAAAAGCCCCGGCGGGTGCGCCCTCTTTCTGCTGCGGCTCCGCGTCCCTCTCGCGAAACCGGCCTTTACAGATGTTCGATGAACATCGTGGCCATGCCCAGGAACAGGAAGAATCCGCACAAGTCCGTGATCGTCGTCACGATCGAGCCCGACATCATAGCCGGGTCCAATCCCAGCTTCTTCATGCAGAAGGGGAATAGCGCCCCGATCACGGTGGCCAGAATCGTATTCAACCACAACGAGCACATGGCGATGAGTCCCAGGTAAATGTTGCCTCGCCAGATATAGGTGATCAGGCTGAGTTGCAATCCGAGCACGGCCCCGTTCACCAGGCCCACCACGAATTCCTTGCGCAACACGCGAAGTAGTTGATTCCAAATGACCTGTCCCGTGGCCATACCGCGTATGGCGACCGCCATGGACTGCATGGCCACGTTGCCTCCCATATCCGAGACGATCGGCATCAATACGGCAAGAAAGGCGAATTGCGCAATGGACTCCTCAAACACCGCCACCCCAATGACCGCGATCAAGTTGAAGAAGATATTGATGACCATCCAGGGGAGGCGATTCTTCACGGAGCGCAGGGGCGTTTCGAGCGGGTGTTCTTCGCCGCCGGGAATACCGCCCATGCGCAGGAAGTCTTCGGTGGTTTCCTCGCGCATCTGATCGATGACATCGTCCACGGTAACGATTCCGAGCAGATGGTTTTGCTCGTCCACCACGGGTAGGGCCATGTAGTTGTATTTGTCAAACACCTGCATGACATGTTCCACATCCGTTGCGGCGGGCAGCGACACGATCTCCTTGCGCGCGATGTTTCGTATGACCTCAAACGGTTTGGCCAAAACGAGGTCGCGCAGCGCGAGGACGCCGATCAGCGTGTCGTCCTTGTCAACGACATACGCGTAATACAGGGTCTCGGCTTCCTCCGCCTGTTTGCGTAGTATTTCGATGGTTTCCTGGACGGTGTCTTCGGCGTGGACGGACACGACGTCGGGGGACATGAGTCCACCGGCCGTGTCCGGCTCGTAGGTCATGAGGTCCGTCAGCTCATCGGAATCCTCGCGTGTGAGTCGGGAGAGAATGTCTTGCACCATGCCGGGCGGCAGCTCTTCGAGCAGGTCCACGGCGTCGTCCGGCGCCATGCGGGTCAGAATCTGGACGCGCTCCTCTTGCGATAATTCCGCGTAGAGATGCGCGGCGTCTTCCGGATCCATTTCCCCGAGCGCGTCCGCGGCCTTGCGCTGCAGGAAAAGGCGGTGCAGCATCTCGACCGCTTCGTCTTCTTTCAGCGCGGAGATGATCTCGGCCACCTCGGCCGGATGTTGCTGGATCAGGTCCGCAATCCGGATTTCCTCCTGCTTCGCTGTCTTCGCCGCATGCATGGGCATAGGAGTGTAGCGATTGAAGCTAAGATATCAAATGAGAACTGCGGGATTCACCCCGACCGGCTTCTCAGTCGGTTCGTAGCAGTCGGGCGGCGTAAGCCCCGTCCATCCGGTCGCGCGGTGGGAAGCGTCGGGTTTCCTGCTCCAGGCGGAAGGCGGGGTTGTGTTTCAACCAGGCGGCGACCTGATCTTCGTTTTCCTCCGGTTCCAAGCTGCACGTGCTGTAGACGAGTCGCCCGCCGGGGCGGACCAGGGCGGCGCCGCCGTCAAGGAGTTGGGATTGAAGGGTGCATAGTTGACGTAGATGCTCCGTCGTGAGCCGTTGCCGGGCGTCGGGCCGTCGCCGGATGACGCCGGTATTGGAGCAGGGGACGTCGAGGAGAACGCCGTCAAACAGGCTGCCGCCGAACGTGTCCGGTGTCATTTCCAATGCGTTCACCACATGGGTCTTCACCTCTTTCATGCCGCATCGATTCAGGTTGTCCGCCAGCCTTTTCATGCGATGTGCGTTGATGTCGCAGGCGATCAGTTCGCCCTCCTTCTTCATGCGGTCGGCAATGGCGATTGTTTTCCCGCCGGGCGCCGCGCAGGCGTCGAGGATCCGTTCGCCGGGTTGCGGGGCGAGCCCCTCGACGGCGGCGAGCGTGGCGGGATCCTGTACGACAAACCAGCCCTCGGCATAGCCCGGGCAGTCTTCGATGCGTATGCGCGGTGGAAGTACCACAAAGCCGTCATGCGCATGCGGGGTGGCCGGCAGGCCGCCTTCGCGCAGCGTTTTCAAGAAGCCTTCCATGGAAATGGTGGGCCGGACGCGCACAATCAATTCCGGGCGCTCGTTGTTCCACGCACAAAGTTGACGGGTGTGCCGGGCGCCGAATTGATCGGTCCATCGTTTAACCAGTTCGCGGGGATGGCTGTACCGGATGTGCGTCGGCTGCTTCTTGAGTTGGGCCAGGAGCGCTTCTTTCTCGCGCAAGGCGCGGCGCAGGATGGCGTTTACGAAGCCCGCCCGTTTGGGCCCGCAGAGCGTCTTGGCGGCTTCCACGGTTTCGTGCACCGCAGCATAGGGTTCCACCTGATCGAGCAGGAGCAACTGATAGAGACCGACGGAGAGCACAGGCATCAGTTCGTCTGAAGGCCGGCGCGGGGCGAGCTTGTGGATGACCCATTCAAGGCTGTCCCGGTGGCGGACCACGCCCAGCACCATTTCGGTCACAAAGGCCCGGTGCGCCACCTGCTCTTCCAGCAGGCGGGCCGGCATATCGCCGTGCTGCTGCCATTGATACAGCAGGCGTGCGGCGGATTCCCGGCTATTGGGCGTGGGTGATGAAGATGATCTGTCCATACCGCATGCTGGCAAATGAGCCGGCGCCTATCAACCTTAACCGGCATGGCCGAGCATCCCGCGCTCCATAAAAGGAGTCGCCCGGCCTTGAGGGGTAAGACCGGGCGACAAGTTGTCCATTGCGAGGGGAGCAGTGGACAACGTATTCGCAGAATAGGTGCTCAGTGCAAACGGCGGTTGCGCGGCGGTACGACACGCAAGGGCGTATTGTAAATGTCCGTTACCACTTCCGACGGTGGCTGTTCGCGCTCGGAAGTGCCGCTCTGGATATTCCAGATAGCCTTCAAGACGTCGATCCCCGCCACGGCATCTTCATTCGCAGGTTCTTCAGGCGTATTAAATAACCATCCCATTGCCATAGTTCTCACATATAATGGTCGACGAAGCGAAAGCCGCCCCATACATTGACACCAATGAAACTACCCGGACACGACCATTGCGTATAACTCTTTCTAAGCCCTTCGACCAAAGTACAAATTATGTGGATCATGAATGGAATTACAAGCCTCAAGCGCATGGGAATCCTTGTTTTGGTTCTTTCCCTGATATGGGTTTCGGGTTGTTCCACCAGAGATATTCGTCGCTCGCCTCCGCGCCGCGTGATTGACAGTCAGGCCCGGGCGTATGTGTTGGAGGTGACCGCGTATTGTCCGTGCGGACTGTGTTGCGGCTGGAAACGGAATTGGCGGGGCAAGCCGGTGGTGGCGTATGGCCCTCAGAAGGGGCAACCCAAGCAGGTCGGGGTAACGGCGAGTGGATCCCGCGTGCGTCCGGGCACCATTGCCGCCGATACCAGCATCTTCCCGTTTGGAACAATCATGTATGTGCCCGGCTACGGCTACGGAATGGTGGAAGACCGCGGCGGAGCCATCAAGGGGTACAAGATCGACCTCTACTATCGCACACACCAACAAGCTATGGAGTGGGGGAGACAAAGGAAACAGGTGAAGGTGTGGTTTCCGTAATTCTTCGCGGGTGCCTGATTCGTACGCCACAGCCCGGGGGCCACGTTTGATGCTTGCGCCCCGCGCGGATCGCTCAGCATTCCCTTGACGCCCTTATAGGGGTTTGCCTATAGTGGACAGTTGCAAATTAGGGGAAAATATTATGAAGAGACCTGAGTTACCTCCGTACGAACATCAGCCACAAGCCTATGCCGGACCTTCTTTCGATGAGGTCTTGGCCATGCGCAAGCAGTACCTGACCCCGGCCTTGATCACCTATTACAAGAAGCCGATCATGATCGTGGAAGGGTCCATGCAGTATCTCTACGATGAAAAGGGGACGCGCTATCTTGATATGTTCGCGGGCATTGTGACCGTCAGCGTGGGGCACAGTCATCCGCACGTCATGGAGGCGGCGCGCAAGCAGTACGATGTGCTGCAACACACCACCACGATCTATTTGCATCCGGGCATTGCGGAATACGGCAAGGCGCTCGCGGAGAAGATGCCGGGCGACCTGAGTGTTTGCTATTTCGTGAATTCCGGTTCTGAAGCCAACGACTTGGCCATGATGATGGCGCGCGCGTACACGGGGAATTACGATATTGTGGCGCTTCGCAACGCCTATCACGGCGGTATTTCTTCGACCATGGGATTGACCTCGCATCACACGTGGAAATACAACGTGCCGCATTCGTTTGGGATTCAGCATGCCTTGATGCCGGACACCTATCGCGGGCCGTGGGGCCGGGACGATCCGGATGCCGGGAAAAAATACGCCGATGACGTGCTGGATATGATTCGCTTCGGCACCTCGGGACAGGTGGCCGCTTTCATTGCCGAGTCGATTCAGGGCGTGGGCGGAACGGTGGTTTTTCCCGATGGCTACCTCAAGCGCGTCTACGGCCATGTGCGCGCGCAAGGCGGACTGTGTATTGCCGACGAAGTCCAAGCGGGGTTCGGGCGGACCGGCACCCATTTTTGGGGGTTCGAAACGCAGGACGTCGTTCCTGATATTGTCACGATGGCCAAGGGCATCGGCAACGGAGCGCCGTTGGCCGCCGTGGTCACCACGCCCGAAATAGCGCAGACGCTTGCGAGCCGCATTCACTTCAATACCTACGGCGGCAACCCGATTTCCTGCGCGATGGGCAAAGCCGTGCTCGAGGTGATCGAACAGGAGGGCTTGCAGCAGCATTGCCATGATCTCGGCGCGTATTTCATGGATGGCCTCCGCAAGCTCGAAGAGAAGTACGCCGTCATCGACGATGTGCGTGGCAAAGGATTGATGATCGGCGTTGAGTTGGTGAAGAACCCGGTGACCAAAGAGCCGGCTACCGCCGAATGCGCGCAGGTCTTTGAACGCGTCAAGGAGCTGGGTCTGTTGATCGGCAAAGGCGGCTTGTTTGGCAACGTTCTTCGGATCAAACCGCCGATGTGCATTCAGAAACCCGATGTCGACTTCGCGCTCGAAGTGCTGGACATCGCCTTCAGTGAACTGTGAGTGGATAAGGAGAGAGCATGAAAGTCGGCATCCCCAGCGAAGTTAAGGTCAAAGAAAACCGTGTATCCTGCACGCCCGGCGGCGTCCGCATGTTGGTGCAGGCCGGCCATGAGGTGCTTGTCGAGAACGAGGCGGGTATCGGAGCGGGCTATCTGAACGAGCAATACGAGCAGGCGGGGGCGAAGATCGTGCCGACGGCCGCCGACGCCTGGAGCGCCGACATGGTGATCAAGGTCAAGGAACCCATTGCCAAGGAGTACGGGTTCCTGCGACCCGGCCTGATTCTGTTCACCTATCTACATCTGGCCGCCGACAAACCGTTGTCGGAGCAGTTGGCCGAGCAAAAAGTGGCGAGCATCGCGTACGAGACCGTACAGGTGGGACGCCGCTTGCCGTTGCTGGAACCCATGAGCGAGATTGCCGGCAGCATGTCTTCCATTGTCGGCGCGCATTACCTGAGCAAGGCGCAAGGCGGAAAGGGCGTGCTGCTCGGCGGGGTGCCGGGCGTGGCGCCGGGGAAAGCGTTGATCATGGGCGGCGGCACCGCCGGCATCAACGCGGGCCGCGTCGCCGCCGGGATCGGCGCCGAGGTCACGATCCTTGAGGTGGATTTGGAACGGATGCGGTATTTGGACATCACGATGCACTCCACCGCGCACACCTTGTATTCCAACGAGCAGAATCTGCTCGAGGTGTTGCCGTCCGTGGACTTGTTGATTGGCGCGGTGTTGTTGCCCGGGGCGAAAGCGCCCAAGTTGATCACCCGCAAGATGCTCGAAGTCATGAAGCCGGGCACGGTGTTTGTGGATATCGCCATCGACCAGGGCGGCTGCGCCGAAACGTCACGGGCGACCACCCACGAAGATCCGATCTATTTCGAAGAGGACATTCTGCATTACTGCGTGGCCAACATGCCGGGCGCCTATGCGCGCACCTCCACGCAGGCTTTGACCAACGCCACGACCCCGTACTCCGTCAAGATCGCTAACCTTGGCTTGGAAGACGCCTTGAGACAAGTCCATGAACTTCGTCCCGGCCTCAATTCCATGGGTGGCCATATCACCTACAAGGCCGTCGCCGAGGCCCACGACATGCCCTACAAGTCATGCGAGGACATCATCGGATGACCCCGTGTACTTCTGTTTGATGTCGGAGTTCACGAGGAACTCCTCCACCCTCGAACCCAAAACCTAAAACCCAAAACCTAAAACCCATCACCGGACACCGACCACCGAACCCCTCTACACCAACACACCCGCAATGCACGCGGTGATAAACGCCGCAATGGTGCCGGCAATCAAGGCCTTGACGCCCAGCTTGGCGAGCGTCAACCGTTGCCCCGGCGCAAGGGCGCTGATACCGCCGACTTGAATCCCGATCGAGGCGAAATTGGCAAACCCGCACAGCGCGTACGTGGCGATGATGATGGATTTTTCGTTCGTGATCACCCCCGCGTCTTTGAGTTGACCGAAAGAGACGTAGGCGTAGAACTCATTCAAGATCGTCTTCTCTCCAAGCAGTTGGCCAATGACCACCAGGTCGCCGTACGGGACCCCGAGCAGCCAGGCCACCGGGGCGAGGAGCATGCCGAGGACATATTGAAGGGTGAATCCCTCGTATCGACCGTCGCTCCATTCCAGAATGCGGTCGTTCAACCCTGTCCAAACGCCGATTCCGTCCTGCATGATATAGTTGAGCATGGCGATCATGGCCGTAAAGACCAGCAGCATCGCGGCCACATTGACCGCCAGCTTCACACCTTGGGTGGCGCCGAGCGTTAGCGCGTCGATCAGGTTGCCGCCCATGCGGTGCCGGGGGATCAGGAGTTCGCGGTTAACGTCCTCGGTTTCCGGCAGGATCAGTTTCGCGGTCATCAAGGCGGCCGGTGCGGAAATGATGGAGGCGACCAGCAGGTGGGTGGCGAAATACTGCATGCGTTCCGGGTCGTCGCCGCCCAGGATTGCGATGTAGGCGACCAACACGGCGCCGGCGATCGTCGCCATGCCGCCGGACATCAGCGCCAGGATTTCGGATGGGGTCATTTTCTCCAGGTACGGTTTCACCACCAGCGGCGCTTCGGTCTGGCCCACGAAAATATTGGCGGCGGCCGCCAGGCTTTCCGCGCCGGACAATCGCATGGTGCGATGCATCAACCACGCGAAGCCGTACACGATATATTGAAGGATGTTGAGGTAATACAACGCCGACGTCAGGGCTGAAAAGAAGACGATGGTGGGAAGCACTTGGAACGCAAAGATGAACCCAAACGTGTTCGGGTCCATCAGGCTGCCGAACAGGAACTCCGCGCCTTCCGCGGAGAAGTTCATCAGCTCAATGAAGAACGTGGACAGGCCCCGGAAGATCCGGTGAATAAACTCCACTTTGAGTACGGCGTACGCGACGACCAGTTGGAGGACAATGCCGGAAAGGATCAGGCGCCAGTTGATGGCGCGGCGGTTGTTGCAGAGCAGATATCCGAAACCCAGCAGGCACACGATCCCCAGCAAGCCTCGTCCGACGTCAACCCAGGTGGTTTCCATATGCGATCCTTATGGCCGAATCCGCCTCGGCACTCTGTAAACCATACAGAAACGGTCCCCATACGGCAACGCGCAAAAAAAAGCATCCCCCTTGCTCATTGTCCTTTGTCATCT
>SKXR01000088.1 GCA_007128275.1 Kiritimatiellia bacterium | reverse complement strand
CCGCCCGTGACCGTCGCTGCGGCATAGGACCACTGAACCGAGGAGCCCGTATTGTATCCGATTAAGCCGCCCGTATCCTGTGTGCCCTCGACAGCCCCCTGCGCATAGCCGTACCGGATCAAACTGGACGAGGCGGTATAGCCCGCCAAGGTCCCCACATAGCGATTCCCCGTCACGTCCGCATCTTCCAATCCGAGCAACACGACTTCGCCGCCGCTGATGTAGCCGAACAATCCCTGGTAGTTACTCGCCGGACGGTTGATGGTCAGGTTGCGGATCACATGGCCGCGCCCATTGAGTTTCCCGCGAAATGAGTCGGTAGAGGAGAACCCGATCGGCTCCCAGCCCGCGCCTTCGTTCCACGGCGCTGCGCCGAGATCAATATCTGCAATCAGTGTAAAATGCTTGTCGCTGTGCGCCGAGCCCAGATAGTGACGCAGGCGGCTCAATTGGATGGCGTTGGCAATGAGCCAGGGATCGTCCGCTGTTCCGCCGCCCACGGTGAACTCAAGGATCGCCGAGACCGGCGCGCCGGCGTTATCCTCCACATCGCGCACTGTCACCTCGAATTGATACCAGTGGTTTTCGTCACCCACAACGAGGGTGTACGTTTGGTTCGTCGCATCCGGGATGGCCATGAACGGCCCGGCCTGATCATCCGCGCGCAGCCAGCGGAACGTCGTCGCTCCTTCCGGATCTCCCGCGCTGTTGGGGTGAAAGGTATAGTGGCCGGTCAAGGTCTCGCCCACACTGTCCGTGCCGGTGACGAACACGTCCGACGCGAACGGTATCAACAAATCCACAAACGGAATGGCGTTCGTGCCCTGCCATTGCATGAAGGGGTACGTGTATTCGCCGTCGTGTCCGATGGACCAGATCGTGTCGAAATCCCAATCCACGAACGTGACCTGTTGAACCATCTCCGCTGTGCTGCGAGGGAAAGCCAGCGCGTCCGCAAGGCCGGAAACCTCGTCGTCGTAGTAACAACGTGAATTGGTCGGGAGGGTGGAACTGGACGAACTGCGCGCCCCGAGCACGGCATGCGCATTCACGGTTCCGCTTACCGGTCCGGCATTGTATCCGAATGAAATTGCGGTGAAGGACGAATGGATGCCGCGGCCGTAGGATCCCATCAGTCCGCCTACTGCGCTATACCCGGTGACCGACCCGCGATTGTAGGCATAGCCCAAGGAAACGGACGCCGAACCAATCACGCCTCCGACCGAGTTGCTACCGGTGACATCCCCGTAGTTGTAGCAATAGTTTGCGCTACCACCGTAACCGCTAGTGGACATGCTGGCGGCGACACCGCCCACGCCACTCCCAGAGCCCGTTATCGTTCCATGGTTGGCAGCATAATTGAGCGAGCTGTCAGATGTTGACGTCAACACGCCGGCCACGACGCTGTTTCCCTCCACAGCCGCATAGTTGATCAAATAGCTTCCTCGACCGCGCACTCCCATGATCCCCGCCACATAGTCCTGCCCCTTGACCTGTCCACGCACGACACAACGTTCCACGGTGAACGACGAGTGGTAGGGCATATTGCGGCCGACCATACCCGCCACGTGATCCACGCCTTCCACTTCCACCTCCGCCGAGCTGTCGCGTAGCGTTCCGTTGAACCGCCCGAACATTCCGCCCACCCAGCTCCCGTTTCCCCGGATGGAGCCGACGACATGGAGGTCCTGGCAAGTCTGGCTGGTCTCGCCATAGCCCGCGACCGCGCCGACATGATTGCTTCCGATAATCGCCACGTTGGTGAGGGTCAGGTGCCGTATCCAGGCCGTGTTGGTGATGGAGCCGAACAGCCCGATACGGTCTTCGTCCGGTCGGTCAATGGTCAGGTTTTCTATGACGTTCGATCCGCCATGATACGTGCCCCTGAAGGGGTCCCCCGCCACACCGATGGGCATCCAATTAGTGAACGTGACCAAGTCCACGGAGGCCACTTGCACGAAGTTGCTCCGGAGATGGTCCCGGACGGCGTCGAGGTGGTGTTCGTTTTCGATCAGAAACGGATTGGCCGCCGTGCCCAGACCCTGCATGAAGGGCAGGGTGACGCTGTGCGTCGCGCTGGTCACGCCGCCGGTGTCGCGCACGGTCACATCGAATTGGTACCACTTACGTTCACCGCCACTTTCGACCAAGAGCGTGAGATTTGTGGCATCGGCAACTTCCACGTATGGGCCGGTCGGCCCGTCCGCGCGCAACCATTGAAACCACGCGGCGTCTTCGGGATGACCATCGCTGCTTGGATAATAGGTGTAGCTGCCGGTCAACGTTTCGCCGAGCAGCGCGATGCCATCGATCGCAAGATCAGCGGCAAACGGCACCAACACATCGGCCATGGGCAATGTGGCGGGTACCTGTCCCTGAAAATATGGGTAGGTGTAGGCCCCTGCATGGCCAATGGCCCACAGCGTGTCGAAATTCCAATCCGCGTAGGTGCCTTGCAGGACCATGGACGATGTCGGTCTCCCCGCTGCGCCCGGTTCCCCGCCGCTGGTTGCCTGCAACGAGGTTTCGGTGTCCCAATAGGAATCTGTCACCTCGGGACTCGATGATACCGCCCCGATCAGCCCGCCCACATTGCTGCCGCTGCCGGTCACCTCGCCATAGCTGTACGATCGGATCACCGCTCCGCCCGACAATGCCCCCACCAGCCCGCCGACGGAACTCGTGCCGGTGACATCCGCGCCGCTATAGGAGTCTTCAACCGTGCTTGCGTTTTGATTTCCCACCAGGCCGCCGATCAGGGTTGAGCCAGCCACGGACCCCAGGGCAAAGGACCGCTGCGCCGCGGAATTGTTCCACAATTGCCCGGTTAACACACCCACCCGCTCGCTCGTGGCCGTGACCGTGGCATGGGCATAACTGTCCTCGATGCGCGAATAGTCCTGCACGGATCCGACCACAGCGCCTGCGCGGGATCTCGCCGTGAGCGTCCCGATGGCGACGCAGTTCGAAACCACACTATTGTTTTCGATCTGGCCCGCAAGGCCGGCGCTGCGATCGCGCGCGGTGACATCAAAATTCGACACGGTCAGCCCTTCGATCCGGCCCTCGCTGAGGAATCCGAACAGGCCTTGATAATCCGTCGAGCCGCGATTGATGAAAAGATTGGAGACCGTATGCCCGTTACCGTCATAGACGCCGGTGAACTTCGCCGCAGACGTTCCAATCGGCGACCAACCCGCGCCGCTGTTGTACGGATCGACACCCAAATCGATATCGGCCGTTTGGCGAAAGTGTGCCCCCAGATGATTGCGCACCTCGTTCAGGTGCTCTGCGGTTTCGATGAGATAAGGCTCGCCGACCTCGCCTGAGCCGCCGCCGAATTGGGCGAGGGTGGGGATGGGCAGAAGGGCGGACAGGCAGCAGGCAAGACGCGCAACGTTCATGGCTTCTCCCGCATGGAGGGGTACACACTTCCCAACATGCTAACGCTGACAAACTCCAAGCAAAATGTGTATCGGGCGAATAGCCTAATGCGAGTAGTGGAATTCCTGATGCGCTGCGGCCGTGTGCGGTCGCCTTGGCCTGTCGAGGGGACATGAGATCGAGGGAGAGATCTAGAGAGATTGAAGGGACAGAGAAGTCGCGGTATGTGCAGCGTACTTACGCCTTCTGCTGCGTTAAGAGACCATGGCCTCAGCATTGAAGATCGGCCGCCGCTCTCATCCGCGTTGTCGATACTCCATCCGTCAACTCTTTGTTTTTGTGCACGTTTTTCATGCGGCCATCTTCATAAGCTGTTCTGTATCAGGGCTGAGGCCGCCCCCGTCGTAGGGCGGTGCTCCCGCGCCGCCCACCGTGGCCGGGTAGCGGCTTGGATGAAGAAAGAGGAAAACGGTGTTCTTATCATTTTTTTGCACGGCCTCTGTCTCGGCCTCGCGGACGGCCCGGAGGACCGTCCTACGGCGCTTCTTCTTCCGGGCTCATCCTAGCTCGGCCGGGTCGGACCACAGGTTTCTCTAGGGCATCAATGACTTACGGATGTGAAAGTGGCGTTTTGTGGAGCTTAGAGCCTCTTTTCGGTGGTGTTTTGAGGCTGTAAGGACGGCATGTACAACCTTTGCGTCAGCCAGGCTCCCAAAGCTTCGAGATAGGAATGGCGTAAAGCCTGTCACCGAAGCCCACGGCCGCTTCACCGTCGTAAAGCAATACGCCCGCGGCAAAACTCTTTTGGACGGCATCCTTCAGTTTGCGCAGCCCCTTAAAGTCGTCGCCAGTCACCGTGGAAGACGCCTTCACCTCCACGCCGGCCACGCGGCCTTCCGACTCAAGCACCACATCCACTTCCACCTGATCCTTGTCGCGGAAGTGACTGAAAGAGACCGTTTCTTCCTGCCAACTGGCTTGTCGGCGCAGCTCCTGATAGACGAATGTTTCCAGCAGCCGCCCAAACAGCGGGCGGTCTCCCCACAGGTCGTCTGCGTTACATCCCAACAGGGTGCAGGCCAGCCCGGTATCGCCCATATGCAGCTTGGGCGTCTTCACCAGCCGCTTCATCCGATTGCTGTGCCAGGGGGGTAATTCGTCCAGCAGGAAGATACGCGACAACAGCGTCAGGTACTCGCGAATCGTCTGTCGGCTGATCTGAAACGGCGCCGCCAGCTCGGACACATTCACCAAGCCCGCGGACTGCCCCGCAGCCAGCGCCAGCAATCGCGGCAGCGCTTCCAGTGCGCTGATTCGCGCGAGGTCCCGTATGTCGCGCGGGATCAATGTATCTGCATAATCCCGGTACCACGCAGCGCGTCGCCGCTGACCGGCACGTGCCAGAGCCGCCGGAAAACCTCCCCCGGCCACCCGTTCGGTGAGTGCCTGACCCAACCGCTTTCCGGATCGCCCCGCAATGAAGTTCGTCGTAAATAAACGACTTAGAAAATCAGGCGCGACACCGCCAAGTTCCGCCTGTGAAAGCGGATGCAGCCGGAGAATTTCCATCCGCCCGGCCAAGGAATCCGCCAGCTTGGGCACCAGCAGCACATTGGCCGACCCGGTCAGGATAAACCGGCCCGGCTTACGCCGTACATCCACCGTCGCCTTGAGCGCAGTAAATAGTTCAGGGACGCGCTGCACCTCGTCCAGCACCGCCCGCTCCGGCAGGTCTGCCACATAGCCGACCGGATCGGTCCGGGCCGCCTCCCGCTGAACGTCGTCGTCAAAAGTGAAATAGGCAAACCCCGTCTCATCGCCCACCTGTCGCGCAAGCGTGGTCTTGCCGCACTGCCGCGGGCCATGGATCAGTACCACCGGCGAATCCGCCAGCGCCTCCTCCACGCGCTGACGCAGAAAGCGCGGATACATTGTCTCGTCACTCATGGAGGCAATGTGTAAGCGATACTTCGTCTCATTGCAAGTACGGGTTCGTCTAATTGTCAGCAGGCAGTCGTCCAATTGTCGACGTGATCTCCTGGGAGTCACCCGGGGGCGGACCACAGGTTTCTTTAGAGCATCAATGACTTACGGAGAGAATAGGGACACAGAAAAGGAGGCGGAAACGCCATTCCGGGGCGGATCCGATCCGTCAGCGGCTGGCCGGATCGCAATCCGTGGTCCTCTCGAGCATGGTACCGGGCGGATGGGTGCGGATTTCAACCCGCCCCGTCCTCCTTCGGGGGACACCCCTCCGGCGGAGGGGATAAATGCGGGCGGCACGGCGAGCCATATACAACCTTTTTGCGCTTCTCTTCGCCTTTTTGCGGAAATCCTTCGCGCTCTTCGCGACCTTGAGCGAAGCGGGTGTTCAATCTTCACTGCAGGCGGACGCCCAACATCGAACACCGCTCCCCGGCCACCGAACACCCAAAACGGCGGAGACGGTCGCGTCGTACGGTCACAGCTTCTTCAGCCAGAAGGTCATCGGTTTCGGCGATTCCGTTTTCTCGTCGAGATCGCGCCACGCGAAGGTCGTGCGCAGGTGGGGCTGTTTCGCGTAGCCGCGCTTGCGCCAGAACGCGTCGAGCGGGACGTAGTCCGGCGGACGCCGCGGATGATCGTCGGGGCGGTCCACGGCGCAGAAGGCCGTGTGCGTAAATCGGCCGAGCGCACGCGCATAGTTTTCCCGTTCTTCAATGAAGCGCACGCCCAGGCCTTGACCTCGATAGGTCCGCTGCAGTACGGATTCCCCGAAATAGAAGATCGTTTCCGGGTCGAGCCCCGATTCGATGAATGGGTGCTTGAACTCCACCGTTTCGTCCCGCATCGGCACGCCGGTCGAAACACCGATGACCCGTTTACCGTCACGGGCAATGACGAAGATACTGTCGGGGGATTGGCAGTAGTTGCGCAGGTATTTCCGTTCGTAGTCCTTGTCCCCTTCGTACAGATACGGAAACTCCCGGAACACTTCGATACGAAGTCGGGCGAGATCGTCGACGAAGGGCAGGACGGCGGGGCCATGTACAATCTGTATGTCAAGCGGAGTCATCTGACCCGCGTTATACGTGGAGTGGAATGGATGTGCAATCCCCGTCCGGATGCGGGCGGGTGAGGCCGCGCATATTCGTTCAGTTGCATAATCCATTGAAAAGAATGACGAAGCACCCAAGCCCGAAAGAAGCTCGAAGCCCGAATTCCGAAAAGCGGGAGCGGTGCTATGGTGGTGCAATATGCTGCCGCGTAACTCAATGCGTCGATGGATTCAATAGGTAGCCGCCACTTTTCCCAGAGTAGATTCGGGTTTTGTGTTTCGGATTTGATTCGGACTTGGGTCTTTCGTCATTCGTCATTGATGGACAACGAGTTGCGTGTGTACAGGAATTGGCCCTGGCACGATTCTACGTTTCCCCGCACGGACGTATGCTTCAAAGGGGCGTCGCGTGAAATCGCGGGATTGCACTGTGGAATGTATTCGGTTTATGGTGCGCCTCGGAAAGAGGTGATCCGTGGCGGATGTTGAGGTAATCGAATTACTGAAGAAACTGGTGGCGTTGCCGAGTGTGAACCCGGAACACACGGACGATGCGTCCATTGCCAACGAATATCGTGTG
>SKXR01000105.1 GCA_007128275.1 Kiritimatiellia bacterium | reverse complement strand
TCAGAAGTCGGAAGTTAGAAGTGGGAGGTCAGAAGTCGGAGGACGGAAGTCGGGAGGACGGGATGATTGAGAGGGTGTTAGGCTGTGACTGCGATGCGTTCGGCGTGCGAGCGGTAGAGTTGAACCGCAGAGGGCACGGAGGTCACGGAGGGGAAGGTGATGGGGGATGAGGTTCACTCCGCATGCTCCGTGTCCTCCAGCGTAGCGGGTGGTGGAACAGGGGGTAAGCATCCACTCAGTCACTTGGCCCGGAAACGTGAATTGAAAGGACTGGAAGAAGCTGAATCTTTGGGGTATCGTGCAGCCATGAACACTGTAATTGACCTCGGCAAGCTGACACGGGCAGAGAAGCTTCGGGCAATGGAAGAACTCTGGGAGGACTTGACCCGATCCGCGGAGGATTATCCGTCGCCGGATTGGCACGGCGATGTACTTCGGGATCGCGACGAGGCGTTCAAGGCCGGCAAGGACGAGTTCGTGCCGTGGGAGGAGGCAAAGAGGGAGCTTCGGGAGAGAAGGAAGTGAGAATCGTACTCCTCCGGTCCGCCGTCAAGGATTTGGCCCGGGGATATGAGTTTTACGAGGAGCAGGGCGAAGGTATCGGCGACTATTTCGAAGAGTCCTTGGCCGCGGATATCGAGTCGCTGCGCCTATTCGCCGGCATACATGTTACGGTGCATGGTTACCACCGCATGCTATCTACCAAGTTCCCTTACGCCGTGTATTACGATGGGGCTGATTGGGGACAGACCCCTTCCGGGCTGCCCCTCTGGCGATTTGGGCGATGGATCGGATACGGCAGCGGCATGCGGCGCGCGTTTATAGAATTTTGACGGTAACGCGAAACGATTCCGCAACCTCCGCTTCCCAGGCTCGCTTGTAGATCAGCTCCAGATGCACCTCGCCGGAAGCGACCGCCTTGAATTGGAATCGGTAGTCACCGCCGGCCCCGATCAGGTCTGACCGGGTTTCGTACGATGAATCGACCAGGGGTAGATGCGACGCATCCGTATGGGCCACCGTCCACTCGTATCCCGTGGTCGGATTCCCGGGCAGCACCACCTCAATTTCGGCGCCCGGGGAAACGCTCACCTCACCCTTATGGTCGGCTTGCGTGAGCACCATGGGGTTGGATTTCCCGCCTTCCATCAAACCAAGCGTCTCCCCTAACGCTTCGAGCAGTACGGGATAGAATTCATCTGCTCTATCCCTGTGTGCATTATGTTCCCAAGGTTTAATCGTGATATAATACCCTCTGTTTTCTGCTTCTTTGTAACCCTGTGATGGCTCAAATTCTGTTCCTACCTGCCAATCAGGTCCAGCGAGTAAGATGAAGGAGCCTGGTAGTTGAGAAGCCTCTTCAGATTTCGGGAATTCGCTTTTTGGGAAAAGAAGCGTCTTTGCTTGATGAGGGACATCTTTGGATCCGGTTGGATCGTCCCAATAAAGAGGCCAGAATGGCGAAATCAAAAAATTATCCGGACTAATTTCACCCTCAAACCCGAATTTTCTCAGGTAATCTTTCTTATCCATCATCTCCGGAGTAGTTATTGACGCATCGACATAAACTAAACCTTTTATTCTTTCCGGTATTTGACTCGATACCCCCGTGATGACATTTCCACCGTAACTATGACCCACAAGATATATTTGTTCATCCTTCTGGTATTCAAATTCAATCATATTAACAACATCTTTAACATGGGTGCTAAAATCGTTTGAATATGAAATCAAATGCGACCTTTCGCCTTGGCCCGTTAACGAAACTCTTCTGACCTCATATCCGTCTCTATTCAATTTGTTTTCTACAGCACGCCAATCATGCGCTCCACCCCAAGCGCCATGTACGATTACAATGGGAATGTCCTTCGATGGCCAATTTTCATTTTGAGCAACCGTAGGACGTGGTAAGAGGAATAGAGACATAGAAATAATCAGTAATCTTTTCATTTCATTTCCTCGCTTGTCAGGCAGCCCGGGCACCGCCTGCTGGAACCGGTCTGAATGAGCGCTTTCATAGAGAAACGGTAGCCAACCGGCTTGGAGGCGTCAACTGAGTAAGGAAAGAGGTTGGAGGGACAGAGAAATAGCGGCATGTTCGCTGTGCCGCGTCGCCTCAATCCTGGAAAACGGTGGTCATGTCGGCGGAGATCTCTCCACTCCGCTGCGCTCCGGTCGAGATGACCGGGAAGGCGTTCCGTGGTCCGCGCCCGGCTCCCTGTGCCGAAAGTTCAAGCGAGGCGACGCTACCATCCGCTTCGCTGGAGGGCACGGAGAACACGGAGATCCTCTGCCATTCTCTTTCCCGCCGCGCCCTCTGTACTACAATCCGTCCTTTTCTTGTTTCTTGTGCACGTTCTTAACCCACCCCTCGGTCCCCTTCCGCCTTCGACCCGACTGCTTCGCGTCGGGACTCCGGCGAGACATGCCAAGGAGGGGAGGTGTTCCTGTTGTCGTCCTAATTCCTATTCTTATCCCCTCCCGGGAGAGGTGCCGGTCACCTCAGCGAAGCGCATGGTGACCGGCGGGGTGGGTACGTATAACTTAACTACCGACCCTTCCGCATGCGCCAAGCGCCTCCGGCGGGGGCCTTTTCGCGCCGGAGGCGTTGTTGTGCGGAAACGATGATTACTTCAACACATCGAGATCGGCGCCGAAGTTGATGTGGTAAGGTTGTCCGTCCAGCACAAGCGCGGGCACGGATTTTACACCCGCGCTTTCCGCTTCGGCCACACGGTTTTTCTGCTCGCCCAGATGGACGATCTCCACGTCGTACTGTTGCGGGTCCAGCGCGGCCGCCACATGTTGCTCGGCCGCCACGCAGACGGGACAACCCGCATGATAGAATACTGCTTTGTTTGCCATGTTCTCTTCTCCTTCGTTATTGGTGCCGCGGAATTGCGGTCACTCCTCACACGCTAACGCGTTGGACGAAAAGAGAAAGTGGGCACAAAATGGTGCCTGGTTGACGCAGGTGCGCTTGTGCCGTATGGAGAGATGATGGAGAAGAAATATCTAAGTCTGGACGAACGCACGACGTACCATAGTCTCGAGGATGTCGTCGGCTGCAAATGGTCGGCGGGCGTGGTGGCGTCGATTCACAAAGGCGTGCATCGCCCCGGGGAACTGGAACGCTATATCCCGGGCATCTCGAAGAAGATCTTGAACGAGCGCTTGCGCAAGCTTTCTGCTTACGGGTTGATCGAGCGCACGGAGATTCCCGAAGCCGTGAAGCATGTGGAGTATCACCTCACGCCGACCGGTCGCAAGTTGGCCGATGTGATCGAACAGCTTCATGCGCTCGGCAAGGAACACGGCGGTATGTCGGCGCGATGAGCCGGGAACGCGTGTGCGGTGTTTATCGGCAGGGTCAGGCACGCTGCGTCTTTGCGTTGAACTCTTCCGCCTTTGTCAGGGCGTGCGGATCACGAGGTTGCGAATTTCGGTCATGTCTTCCATGGCGTAACGGACGCCTTCCCGGCCCAGTCCGCTGTCCTTCACGCCGCCGTACGGCATGTGGTCCACACGCCAGGACGGCACGTCGCCGATGATGACGCCGCCGACCTCGAGCCGGTCCCACGCTTCGAGCATGTGATAGATGTCGCGCGTGAAAATACCCGCCTGCAATCCGAACACGCTGTCGTTGACCTCGTCGAGCGCGTTGGAAAAATCCTTGAACGCGCTCAACACCGCCACCGGGCCGAACGCTTCCTGGGCGCAGATCGCCTGATCCTTGGGCACGTCTTCCAGCAAAGTCGCTTCCAGGATCGCGCCGTTCCGTTCGCCGCCGCACAGGAGTGTGCCGCCGGCTTGCACCGCGGAGTGAATCCATTCCTCCAACCGTTTTGCTTCCTTCTCCGAAATCATCGGGCCGATGAAGGTTTCTTCGTCTTTCGGGTCACCGCTCTTCAGTTTCCTGGTGGCTTGCACCAATTTCGTTTTCACTTCGTCATAGACGGATTCGTGAATGATGATCCGTTGCACGCCGATGCAGCTTTGGCCGGATTGATAGAACGCGCCGAAGACAATGCGCGCCACGGCGTCGTCGTGGTCGGCGTCGGCGTCCACGACGCAGGCGGCGTTGCCGCCGAGTTCGAGAACGACTTTCTTTTTGCCCGCCTCGCTCTTCAATTTCCAGCCCACATCCGGCGAGCCGGTAAAGCTCAACAGTTTCAGGCGCTCGTCGGTGGTGAACAGTTCCGCGCCGTCTCGTCGACAGGGGAGAATGGAGAAGGCGCCCTCCGGTAAATCCGTCTCGGCGAGGATCTCGCCGATGAGCAATGCGCCAATCGGCGTGAGGCTGGCGGGTTTCAAGACAAACGGACACCCCACCGCGAGCGCGGGGGCGACTTTGTGCGCGGCGAGATTGAGCGGGAAGTTGAAGGGCGAGATGAACGAGCAGGGGCCGATGGGCACGCGCCGCGTGAAACCGCGATATCCTTTGGATTTTGGGCCGATTTCGAGGTTCATCACTTCGCCGTTGATCCGTACGGATTCCTCGGCGGCGATGCGAAATGTGTCGATCAGGCGCGTCACCTCGCCGCGACTGTCCTTGATCGGTTTGCCCGCCTCGATGCAAAGGGCCATGGCGAATTCCTCCGCGCGTTCCCTGAAGCGGTCCACACAATGCTGCAAGATGTCGCGTCGCTCGTAGGGCGTTCTTTCAAAGAGGGCGGGGGCGGCGTCGACCGCCTTGCCGATGGCTTGGTCGATCGCTTTCGCATCGGCCAAAGCCACGCGTGTGGCGACGTCGCCGGTGTACTTGTCCGTCACCTTCAAGTCGCGGTTGGCTTGAACGGGTTTGTTGGCCAGGTAATAGGGATAGGATTTCTTGAGCATGGTGTGAAGCCTTTCTATACCTTCAACGCCCGGCTTTGTTCCGGGATGTCCTTATTCAGTATGCGGTCATTTTCGGAATAGTCCACCGGCACATCAATCACGTGTACGCCTTCGCCCTCCAAGCACGTTGTGAGCAGCGGAATCAGGTCTTCTGTGTTCTTCAGGCGATGTCCGTTGGCGCCATAGCTTTGGGCGTATTTGACGAAGTCCGGATTGTCGAACTCAAGGCCGTAGTTCTCCATTCCCATCGCCTGTTGCTTCCATTTGATCATGCCATAAGCGGAATCGTTCAGAACCAGCACCACGAGGTCCATGCCCAGCCGCACGGCGGTTTCGATCTCCTGCGAATTCATCATGAACCCGCCATCGCCGCAAATCGCCAGGACCTTCTTCTCAGGAAACACCAGTTTGGCCGCCATCGCCGACGGCAAGCCCGCGCCCATGGCGGCGAGGGCATTGTCGAGCAGCACCGTGTTGGGGCAATAGGCCCGGTAATTACGCGCAAACCAGATTTTGTAGATACCGTTGTCGAGGGCGATGATGCCTTCGTTCGGCATGACCTTGCGAACGTCGCGGACCAGGCGTTGCGGGATGACGGGGAACGCCGCGTTGTCGCATCCTCGTTCCAGGTCTTCGTTCAGGGCGTCCCGCACCCGCGTCATGGCGTTGAAATCCCAATGGGCCTGCGGTTCGAGAGATTGGTTCAATTGCCAGATGCTGTTGGCGATATCGCCAACCAGTTCGGCGTGCGGGAAGTATACGGGGTCGACCTGTGCGGACGCGAAATTGATGTGAATGACCTTTCGCTCGCCCGTGGTCATGACAAACGGCGGCTTCTCCACCGAATCGTGACCGACGTTCAGAATCAGGTCGGATCGCTGAATTGCGCGATGCGGGAAGTCGTTATCGGAGACCGTGGCGTTGCCAAGGAACAACGCATGATGTTCGTCAATGACGCCTTTTCCCATCTGCGTGCTGATGAAGGGAATACCTTGCTTGTCCACAAACGCGCGCAACATCTTTGCGGTCAACTTCCGGTTCGCGCCCGCCCCGATGACGAGCAAGGGCCGTTGTGCCTTCTGAAGCAGGTCCAACGCGTGGCGGATGGCCTTGATTTCCGCGACCGGCCGCCGCGCGTGGCTCGCGGTCAGCGGACGGCCATGCACGTCTTCGCGCGCGATGTCTTCGGGTAATTCCAGGTGGGTGGCGCCGGGCCGCTCTTCCTCCGCCACGCGAAAAGCTTCCCGTACGCATGACGGGATGGCGCCGCCATTGACGATCTGTTTGGTGTATTTGGTGATGGGCCCCATCATGTCGACCACATCGATGATTTGAAACTGGCCCTGCTTGCTCGTTTTGATCGGTTTCTGGCCGGTGATCATGACCATGGGCATCGCGCCGAGTTGTGCGTAGGCGGCCGCTGTAACCAGATTCGTGGCGCCGGGCCCAAGCGTAGAGAGGCAGACCCCGGCTTTGCCGGTCAAACGACCGTACGTGGCGGCCATGAAGCCCGCCGCCTGTTCGTGACGCGTGAGAATCAGCGTGATCGGGGAACGGGACAGGGAATCCAGGAAATCCAGGTTCTCTTCCCCCGGCACGCCGAAGACATATTCCACGTTTTCGTTTTCGAGGCACTGCATGAACAAATCGGCGGCTTTCATAATCTTATCTCCCGAATCCTGAACCCTGAACCCTTCTTCACACCGCCCCGTAGGCCGACATGGCTTCCGCCACGCGCACGAATCCGCCGATATTGGCGCCTTTGACGTAGTTGATGTGTTTGCCGTTCTTGCCGTACTTCACGCATTGTGCGTGGATGTTCTTCATGATGGTTTGCAGTTTCTCGTCCACTTCCTCGGCGCTCCACGAGAGGCGTAACGCGTTCTGGCTTTGTTCCAGGCCGGACACGGCAACACCGCCCGCGTTGGCGGCTTTGCCGGGCGCGTAGAGAATGCCCGCCTTGATGAACGCGTGTACGCCCTCCAGTGTGGTCGGCATGTTCGCGCCCTCACAGACCGCCATCACGCCGTTATCCAAAAGGGTCTTGGCGTCGGTGGCGCTGATCTCGTTCTGGGTCGCGCACGGCATGGCGATATCGCACGGGACATTCCACGGGCGTTTGTTTTTGTGAAACGTCACGCCCTTGAAGTTCTCCGCATATTCGTTGATCCGCCCGCGCCGCTCCTCCTTCAGGGCGCGTATGAATTCCAGTTTGTCGGTACCGATGCCGTCCGGGTCATGCACAAATCCGGACGAATCGGAAAGGGTCAACACCTTGGCCCCGAGCGCAATCAGTTTTTGCGCGGCATAGATAGCGACGTTGCCGGAGCCGGAAACGGTGACCGCCTTCCCCTTCAATTCCTCGCCGCGCTCGTTCAACATGTGACGGCAGAAATACACGCACCCGTAGCCGGTCGCTTCGGTACGGACGTGGCTGCCTCCGAATGAAAGGCCCTTGCCGGTGAGAATGCCCGTGACGCGATTCTCCAGCCGCTTGTACTGGCCGAACAGGTAGCCGATCTCGCGCGCGCCCACGCCGATATCACCGGCGGGCACGTCGGTATCTTCGCCGATGTGCCGATGCAACTCGATCATCAGGGAATGACAGAAGCGCATGACTTCATGATCACTCTTGCCTTTTGGGTTGAAGTTCGAACCGCCTTTCGCGCCGCCCATCGGCAGGCCGGTCAGGCTGTTCTTGAACACCTGTTCGAAACCGAGAAACTTCAATACGCCGAGCGTGACGGACGGGTGAAAGCGAAGCCCGCCCTTGTACGGGCCGATGGCGTTGTTGAACTGCACGCGCCACGCGCGATTCGCGCGGAATCGCCCTTCATCGTCTTCCCAGGTAACCCGGAACATGACCACGCGATCGGGCTCGGTCATGCGTTCGAGGATCTCTTCCTGCCGGTACCGCTCGTTATCCAATACGACCGGCATCAGCGATTCGACGACTTCGTGCACGGCCTGATGGAATTCCGGTTCGCCGGGATTTCGTTTGATCAGTCCTTTCATGAAATGATCAACGGCGTCGCGGACCGCGTCCGTCTGTTGCTCGGGCATATTCCTGCCTCCCCGGGTTTGTGCTCTTGCCGGCCTTATCGCGGGCCGCCAGGCGGGTCAACCCACTACGCGAAGGCCGGATCAAGCGGTGTGGCGGCGATGTGATTAGTATAGTTACTGATTGTTTTGAGTGCAACAATGGTCACGACGTCCAACAGGTGCGCTTTCTCGTAGCCCGCATTCAAAAACGTGTTCAGGGCGTCTGCATCGATCCAGCCTCGTTCTTGAATGATGGAGCGTGTAGCGCGAACCAGTGCGGACAGTTTTTCGTCAGAAGGGTTCTGCCCTTCCCGGATCGCATGGACCGCGGCTGCAGGCACCTTCTTCATGTCGGCCAACTTGGTGTGGGCGGCCACGCAGTAGTCGCAGCCGTTTTGGTGGCTGACGGTCAGCATGACGACCTGCTGCTCTTCCGGCGTGAGCTTGGATTTCTCTTCGGCGATACCGGTTACGGTCGCATAGGCCGTCAAGGCCAGCGGCGATTCGGCCAAAACGGCGGACATGTTCGGAATAAACCCGAACGCTTTCTCAATCTGTTCCAAGACCGGTTTGGATTCGGCCGGGGCGGATTCTTTGGTGTGTACGGTGAATGACATGAAGTGAGCTCCTCTCGTGTTCGGTTGTATGCTTCAGTGAATAGGAGTCTTGGGCGTGGCGAATTATTCCGCACGAATCCAATCCACCCAGGACACGGCGGCTTCGCCGGTATTGTCGGAATCGTTCATGATCGCGATGCGGGCGATGCGGGGCGGATCTTCGCCGAACGCGCGGCGATAATCCTCCACAATGTGAACCGATTCCTCGACCCATTCGCCGACGTGCGCCGGGCCGCGCCGCAGCGGGATCATGCGCGCGCGGTCGGTGAACGGGTTCGGATAGATGTCCGGCGTGTCCTCCGCGCTGGACCATACGTAGTTCAGCGTGCGGTGTGGCGGATATTCGCCATACAACAGGCGCGCGGCGCGATACTGGACGCGTTGTCCGAATGAGGCCTTGTCGGGATCGTATTCGAACAGCACATAGATGCGGATCGGATAATCGTCGCCGTCCTTTTCCCGCACGTTGCGGTTGAAATAGATGTTGTCCACTTTCCAGCGCCAGTTCATTCGTGGATGCGCGTATACATCGAACGAATCCTTGCTGACGAGTCCCGATGCGGAAGCCCGGCTTTCAGCGCGCAGCACGGCCCGGTCATCATCAGCTTCAATGGCATACTCGGTATGGTCCGGGATTTTGGGGAATGTTAACCGCTCCCATGCGTCCAGTGAGCGGAACTCCTCGTGCAGCACCGGTTCTCCCGCCTGTAGGAAGAGAGGGAGCAAGATCGCAACGCACGCGAATCGTTTCATGAATGGGTTAGCCGTGCTCACAACATGTCCCCGCCGAGCCGGTTCGTTTAGCTTCCATACACGAACGTAACCGTTTTCGCGCGCGATGCAAAGTCACCCAGAGATTGCTCGCTGTGATGTTGAGGGTGCGGCATATCTGTTCCGAGCTTTGTCCTTCCATTTCGCGCAAGGTGAAGACGGTCTGCAAGCGTCCTTGTAGTTGCGATAGACAGCCGGCGAACATCTCACAGAATTCGGCGCGTTCGAGCGCTTGTGCGGGGTGGGTATGACTCTGCGTCGGCACGACCTTCCAGCGCCCTTTGCGGTCGAGATAGGCGTGTTCGGCGCGTTGTAATTCGTGTGCGAGGTGCTGGTCTTCGTACGCCTGCTCGCGTCCGTTTGCCCGGAACTGATCGACGACCTTGTGCTTGAGGATGCCGGTTAGCCATGTGCGTTCGCTGGACTTGCCGGAAAAGCGGTCCTTCGCTTTCATGGCGGCGAGAAAGGTTTCCTGCACGACATCCTTCGCTGCCGTCTCGTTTCCCAGGCGATACATCGCGTAGCGATGCAAGTAGGCGCCGTGTTTCTCGACCCAGGTGGCGGGGTTCACGCGAGGCGTGGTCTCGGTGCGTGAACGTGTTGTGTTAGGCATGATCATAGAAGCCTCGCTAATTCATGGGTATATGAGTCCGAGTCTTCATGCCGGGGCATTATTCCCCTAAATCACGTACACTCCGGTCGCGACCCCCTGCTACATAGCGAAAAGCGTGATGAATAAACGACCCCAGTCGATCGCCAAGGTTCCTCTTTTTGCATGGCATCGGGGCCTCGCGCGTGTGTGTTCGGCGCTTCCTCCAAGCCGGTCTGTTGTGAGCGGGTGCGCGATGATCACCCCCCCCAGTTGCATTTCGTCGCGTCGGCCCAAATCGTCATCTTGGAATGACCGGGTTGTCCTCCGTCATGAAAAATCGCCTTTTTCGGCACGGTCAGCTATTCGCCGATGGCTATATAGGGTATCTTCTTATAGTGAAAGCGAGGTGTGTGATGAGCCTGAAAAAACAATACATAGAGCGCTTAGAAGAGCAGCTCGACGCGTGGAGCGCCGAGATCGACGGGTTGGAGGCGGGGCTCCAGCGGGTTGCGCCGCATCTCAAGATATTCTACGAGGAACGGCTCAGCCCGATCATGCGGAAACGGGATGAAGCCCGGCGTAAGCTGCAGGAGATTGAGAGCGCCCCTTCCGACGCGTGGGAAGAGCTCAAGTGCGGCACAGAAATCCTGTGGGATCGTTTGCGGGAATCGATGCATCATGCGCGCGAGTACATGCGACATCCTCATCACGCGCCGCGGATTGTCGGCAAACCGCATCCGCACGTCTATGAACCGCAGGATTTCGCCGGGCAGCACCACCATCGTCAAACGCGCGAAAGCCCGGCGCGTTCGGAAGGCGTGGGAGCCGGCCATCGGCCACCGCCTCGCGCGGCATGATGATCCGCAGCCGTCTGCTGATGGGCAGGCTCGCTGAAACGGGGATTCCGCTTTTGTAGCTACAGATTCAGTTGCCGGCGGATTTCCAGAATTTGTTCGACCCCCAAAGGAATCTGCCTGTTCTCGCCCACCAATTCCTGCCCTTCGCGACTCAACAGGATGCGCAGAAACTCGCGCACCACCGGGTCCATTCGGTCGGGAGTGGGGGCATTGATATAGATATAAAGGTAGCGGCTCAATGGATACGCGCCGCTGTGCACGGTGTCGGCGGCAATCGGCACGGGCTCTTCGCCGCTGTTGCGCGCCAAGGCGACACGCTTCATGTTGGGATGTTGATGCTGCAGGTTCGAATATCCGATAGCGGCGGAATTCGTGGCCGCCTCGCGCACAATGCCGAGGTAATACCCGCCCCGGTAATCTTTGGTCAGGAGATCCTCGCGATACGGTCCGCCCTGTAGAACGAGGGATTGGAAGAGACGCGCCGTTCCACCGGAGGCGGTCCCTCCGAACGCTTCTATCGGTTTGTCGCGCCATTCACCGTCGAACCCCAAATCGCCCCACATTCGGATCAGCTGGGTTTCGCCCGCCCGCCTTTCCGACCCGTAGATGGCGTCCAATTGGGGGATGGTCAGGCTGTTCAGCGGATTGTCCCGGCTGACGACCAGCTGGATGGCGTCCATGGCCACGGGCGCTTCGATGGGGTGATACCCGAAATTCCGGTAGAACTGCTCCCGTTCCGCCACGGTCATGGGAATGCTCATGATGGCGGCGGGCGCCGCGCCGCTGAGCAGCAAGTCAAAGGCATCGCGACTGGTGAGCAAGCCGGGGATTTCGGCGATGGCGCCGGCATGATAGAGGTTCAATTTTCTCAAACACGAGGAGGCGAAGAAGAGGGCCGTGCCGGTCGAAGACAACAGGATGTTTCCGACGACCGGTTCCGTGGCGGGTTCGTATTCCGGATAGCCGGGTTTCGATAGGGCGTCGTGGGCGATTTCATTCTTCTCGGACAGCGGCACCGGGATCTGGACCGCGCTTTGTTTCCAGTCCACCGTGCGGGCCTGTTTTCCCACGATCCGCTCCATCTCGCGCGCCAATGCGTCATTGGACATCATCTCGCGTCCGAGAATACCGGCTAGCTCGTTTTCGTCGCAATCGAGGAGGGGCACCTCGCAAGCGACGGGGGTGATTGCGAAGCCATAAATCCGAACCTCGCCGCGGACACGGCGCAACACGATCTGCGTCGCGGTCGGGTGATTCAGGAAGGAAATGATGAACGTGTCCGTCTTGGCTTCGCGTCCGGCCGAGACAATATTGGAGAATAAATCGAGCGCGACAATGCGATCGTCGTCGTCCAGCAACTGCACAACAAAATCGCTGCCGTGCATTTCCTGGTAAACGAGCGATAACGCGAGGTCTGAAGAGGGGATGTCGTCGCGATCCAGGCGAATGATCAGTCGGCCCACGCCGACTTCCAATCCCGCGTCGGCGACCCATGCGCCAAGGGTTGAATCGAACGTGCCGCCGTCGGTCCGTATGGATTTGAGCCACAAGGGTTCGTCGCCGATCACGACGTGCACGCCGTCGATCTCGATCTCGGAAAAATCCATGCCGATTACCGTGGCGGGCGGATTGACGCCGGCGCCGGTAATGAGGGGCCACGCCGCGATGAGCCACGTTGCAAGAATGGAACGCCAAGCCATATCCCGCGCTTATACCCCTACGCATAGCGTGTGGCAAGGGAATCAGGATCATTCCGTTCTCTGCATTGAATGGCACATCCGACGATTACCCATTGTTTTGGAGGGCTCGCCCCTCCAAAACGTCGGCACGCACGACAAAGGCGCGTCGCCGCGAACCGGTCTCGCAGAGCTCGACCCTCCAAGGCCGCTGGTTTTCGCGACTCCTGTTCGTTAAGGCGGATTTAGGCTGGAGAACAGATTGACCCTGGGAGCCCGTTGAAGAACGCTCCTCGGGCATGCCATCCACCTCACGGCGGCGGCTACGAAGAAATGGGCAACGTAGCCGCGCCCGTAAGGGCGTGGAACGGTGTGGCTATGACTTTTTCAACGGGCTGCTAGTCCGGGAATGATTGTGTGGTGTAGCGGTATGCGCGGATCGAATCCGACCAGTAGTGCGGGGGGAGGCCGGCCTTGCGTTTGAGGTGGCGCAGGAAGTCGCGCGGATCCGGTGTGTGCGCCCACACCGAAGGGAGGAACGTGGCGCGCGCGCGGCCCTCTTCGAGGATCAGGCCGTCGATGCCGGGTCGCAGTTGATGCAGCAGATCCTCCTCCGAAGTCACGCTCATGGCCTCGGGCGGTGACAGAACGGCGATGTGCAGATCGAGTGTCGGCCATTCGTCCGCATGGACCGGCGCGAAGCGCGGATCCCGGAACGCGGCGGCGTAGGCGTTGTCCGCGACATCTTCGGCCAGGGGGCGCCGCGCTTCCAGCGAGCCGATGCAGCCCCGCAGTTCTCCGTCTTTTTCCAGCGTGACAAATGTGGCACGCGGTTCCCGCAACCAGTCGGGCAGATCGGATTCGACCACGGGGAGCGCCCGCCCACATTTAAGGCCATGCTCAACGGATTCCCGCGCGATGGTGCGGAGCGTGTCTCTTTGATCTTCGCTGAACATGCTCATAAGACGGTGCGGAACGTAGCCGCGCCGGTTACGGCGTGGCGGACCTTCCGTTTCAGTTCGACTTCCACCGCGTTACCGCGGCGGCCACATAAGAGGGGTGCGCATGAGTCCGCATCCCTCGTTCGATTATCCGACGGCATAGGCTCCGTATCCCACCACTTGGTCGCGCGGGCCGGCTGTGTCACCCGAGTTGCGCAGATCCAGTATCTCCGCGCGCAATCCCTTTTCGCGCGCCACGATCAACAGGCCCTGAATCGGGATACGGCCGCAGGCCTGTTCCGGGCCGATGTCTTCCGGGCGCAGGGTCTCGATGGCCTTCGAGGTGGCTTCGTCCATGCGCCGCGCAGTGTCGTAATCGTGATAATGGCTGAGATCAGAACTGATCACGATCAGGGTTTCGGGTCCGCCCCACAGCCGCGCGATGACCTCCGCGACCTCTTCGGGTGTCGCGTCGCCGACCACGAAGGGCACAATGGAAAATTCGTCCAGTGTCAGCTGCAGAAAAGGCAGGTGCACTTCCAGTCCGTGTTCCGGCGCGTGTGCTTCCTCGTTGAGCGTAACCTGGGGCAAATCCGCCAGGCCGTCGATGGCCGCGCGGTCCACCGGTACGTCGCCGAACGGCATGGCGAAGGTGTCCGATTCCGGGGCGGCAAGTCCGCGGACATGCACGCGGTGCGAGGGGCCGAGGAGGACGACGCGCCGGATGATGGATCGGGCTCCTTCCAATTGCGCATACGCCGTCCCGGCGATAGGGCCGGAATAGACATACCCGGCATGCGGCGCGATGATGGCTTTGGGGGCGGGGCCGGAGCCATGCGGGACGTTCAGGAATTCGTGCACCATGCCGGTCAACGGTTCCGGCTCAGCGGGGTAAAACATGCCGGCGACGGCCGGTGTGCGTATGGGACGTCGACTCATCATGTGTCCTCATTCCGTGCTGTCGATCACCTGACGTACGATGGCGCTCAGCTCGGCGCTGCCGAATGGTTTCACCAACGCAGCGCGAAACCCGTGTCGCTTGAAATCGGCAAGGACCGGGTCGTTGGAATATCCGCTGGCGACGATGGCCCGCACGTCCGGATCAATATCGCGCATTTTCGCCAGGGTTTCCAGTCCTCCCATCCCGCCGGGTATCGTCAGGTCCATCAATACGGCGTCGAACGGCTGGCCGCTATGGTATGCGTCAAGGTATTCATTGACGGCTTCCGAACCCTCTTCGGTTGTTGTCGTGGTGTAGCCCGCACGTTTCAGGACGCTGGAGACCACTTTCAGGATATCCGCCTGATCGTCCACGACGAGAATGCGACCCGTTCCCCGGACGATTTTGTCGGATCGACCGGTGTGCGCGGGCGATTCATCCGGTGCGGCCGGGAGATAGACCTCGAACCGGCTTCCCTTGCCGCTGGTGGATTGCAGTTGTATATACCCGTCGTGTTTCCGGACGATGGAGTAGGTCGTGGCCAGCCCCAGGCCGCTACCTTTTTGTTTGGTGGTAAAATACGGGTCGAAGATCCTGTCCCGGTGGGCGTCGGGAATGCCGGTTCCCTGGTCTTCCACCGAGATGCATATCGTAGGCGTGTCCGCCGGGCTGTGCCCGCGCTCCGCGTTATGCGCGGATACGCGTATCACGCCGCCGGTCGGCATGGCGTCGGCGGCGTTGATGACCAGGTTGTGCAGGACCTGCCTGATTTGTCCGTCGTCCACATGCGCGGGCCATAAACTGTCCGCGATGTCGCACTCACACTTCGCCGGGCGCCCTCGCGCCGCCAGGGTGGCGGATTCGCGTATCAGTTCATGGAGGTTCATCAGGCGTTTGACCGGCTCTCCTCCTTTCGCGAACGTCAGCAACTGGTGTGTCAGGCCGGTGGCATCCATGGCGGCTTGCTCGGCGCTCGCCAGATATTCCTCGAATTCGTCCGTTTGCTCCATGTTGATTCGAGCCATGGAGATGTTGGCGGTAATGGCCGTGAGAATGTTGTTGAAGTCATGCGCAATGCCGCCCGCCAACACGCCTAATGACTCCAGCTTATTGGCCTGCAACCGGTCTTCCGCAATGCGCCGGGACTCGGTGATGTCCCGGAACACCAGCACGACGCCGGTGGGCCGGCCGGCTTCATCGAGTACGGCCGCGCCTCTCAATTCGATAAGACGTTCTTCGCCGCTGTGCGGAACGAGAATGACCTGGCGTGACGGGGCGGCCGATGCAGGGGCCTCCAGAAAGGGGGCGACCGGATTGGCCAGCAGGTCGCGGGTCCTCTCGTCAAAGAGGTTGACCGCGTCCGACAGCAACTGACCCGCCGCATCCGCCTCCGTCCGGCCGATGAACCATTCGGCCACCCGGTTCATGAGGCGGATGCGGCCCTCGGCGTCCGTCGCGATCACCCCGTCCCCGATGGAGCGGAGGGTTACGGACAATTGTTCCTTCTCGGAGGCCAATCGGAGGTGAGAATCGCGGATCGCGTCCAGCATGCCGTTGAGCGAGTGTCCAAGCGCCGCGATTTCATCGCGCCCTTCCGTCTCGATCGAAGCGGCCATGCCGGGATTTTTCCGAATCGCTTCCGCGCCATGCGCGATGCGCGCAATACGCGACAAGACGAAACGATGCAGCACGGCAAAGACCACCAAGCCGAAGGCGATCCCGGAAAGCAACATCCAAGTCGCCAGAATTTGGACGCTGCGCCGTCCTTCCCGGTAAATGTCCCGCGGCAACGTATACCGGGCCAGCAGGGCGGGTTCCCCTTCGATGTCGTTGATCAAGGTGTAGCCTTGCAGGTGGTCGGGTGTGAAGTCGGAGACGTGGGAGAGGTTTTTCCGGGTCAGTCTGCGCAGGACATCCTGATGAAAGGGGTCCAGCGTGGTTTCTTGAACCGGTTGAAAGTGCAATGGATGGCGCAAAGCGCTTTCCAGCCGCCCAACGAGGACGTGATCAAGATAGAATCCGAAGATCAGGACGCCGCGCGACGGGCCTTCCATGTGATTATCCAGGATGGGACGGGACGCGACAATCGCGACTTTCTCTTTCAGGGCGAGCACGCCCGTATGGCAACTGTCGGGATCGTCCGGGTCGTGTGTAACCAGCGGGTCTCCGGATTCGATATACCGTTGAATCCCGGAAGGCAAATCCATCTTCGCTTGCTCTTCCAAGTCAAAGCCCGTGCCGAACACGATTGATCCCTCGGTGTCCAGGATCACCACGAGATTCAAATTGAGGTTGGCGAGAGAAAGGGCCGTGAGGTTCTCCTCCACGTAGGAAGGGTCGGCGGTCAGTACGAAGTCGTAGGTGTCGTCCCAATGCGCCCAGTCGCCGGACAACGAGCGCAGGACATCCTCCAGGCTTTCGATGCCGGCATGGAGACGCTGTGAGGATTGAAATGAAAAATCTTCCTCAATACGCAGAAACCCTTCGTTGAGCACGCGATATGCCGTGACAATCATACCCGTGAAAAGGAGCGCGAAGGTCAGCATAATCAGCAATGCCGTCTTGAGGCGCAAGGTCATGGATCATTCCTCATGACCGGGGATCTTAGCGCATCGCATCGCACGTTACAATTCGCTTTATTCAGTCGACGTCGTAGCGCGTGGTATAGATCAGCGGGATGCTGAAGAGCATCACGCCGTATTTGACAAGGAGTCCGAAAAGAAAGATGTCCCAGACCGTACTCCACGGCATCGCCCATCCGAAGGCGCCGACCACGAAAATGAGGTTGTCGATCGGGATGCTCACGGTATTGCTGATCAGTACCCGCAGCCATTGGTATCGACGCGTGACGCGGACGACAAACCAGTGGTAGACCTCGGTATTGATCAACTGGCTGATGATCTGGGCAACGATGGAGAAGACCACGATCCGCCACACGGGCGTGAAGATGGCCGCGTACTCCGCTCCGAGCCCCCATCCGTCGTCGCTGGGCGTTTGAGCGACGCCGATCAGGTACAGCACGGCGACGAGATTGATCAGGGCCGCCGTGACGATTAGCACCCGCGTGTGGCGGCGTCCGAGGACCTTGTGCGCCAGATCGCGCAGGGTAAAGGTGATCGGGAAGATGAAAGTGCCCATATCGACGGCGAGACCAAACACCACGCCAATCTTCAGGCTCGCGATGTCCGCCAGCAGTTGCGTGGCGGCGTAGACGGCAATGACCACGATGGCGATGGGCGCCAGGGCGGGTGGCGACGGGGACGGGGAATGCGATGACACAACAGGCTCCTTCAGTTTTGATGAGGCGGGGGGCTGCGACCGCCGTATGTGTGAACCGAGCGTTTATGCGGGGAAATGCGCGTGTTGTCAAGATGAGGGTTCAGGGTTCAGGTGGGCCTCGGAGAAGAACTTAGATCTTTCGGGAATCTGAGGCCTTTGCCCAATTCTTTTTCGGTATATTGCCCCACCCACCCCGGCCCCGCCAAGGCGCGGGGCCACCCCTCCCAGTGTAGTTCTTCACCATTTTCGGTAACAGTCCGGCAGGATCGTGAGTTCGACGAAAAACCACGAATCCTGCCATGGAGGACTGTTATCAATGAGGAAAACAAGCATGCAGGCCATGACGAGTAAATGGGTGCTCGTAGTCGAGGAACACGAGCGAGTTAAACAGAAGCGCAGCAAACACTTCCATACGGTAAAGGCGCTGTGCGATACCTTCCGGGTACGCCGTGAGGGGCTACAGATCGACCTAAACCGCACTAAGCATCGCGGCGTTTTGTGGGTATACTGCTTCCGGAACCTGACGTGCAGGTAAAGGAGGGAGGGCGAACCGTGGACAATGAATTGGCGAGTGAGAAGTTTCAGGTTGAGCGCAAGGTGTTCTTCCTTGATCTGAGAGAGAATCAACGAGGCCGTTTCTTGAGGATCACGGAGGATGTCGGTGGTCGTCGGGACGCCATCGTCATTCCGGCATCGGGGTTGAGAACGCTTCAGGAAGCGCTGGGTCGGGTGCTTGAAGCAGCGCCGGGGGACGGGGAAGAGTAGTGTTCAGTATTCAGTATTCAGTGGTCAGTGTCCGCCACGGTGCTCCTCTAGCGCAGCAACCGTTCCAACGCCTCTTGGTCGAGTACCCCGTGGCCGCGATGCGGGTCCCAAGCCTGTCCTTCCACGGTAACGGCTCGTCTCAGCGCGTCCCGGGCTTGTCTTGGTGTGGCGCCGGGATGCCGCTCATAATACAAGCCGAGCGCGTGGGAAACCGTGGCGGCGGCAATGGACGTGCCCGCGTACGAGCCGGGTTCGCCTTGATAGCCGACGGGGAACGTCGCGGTGCCCGGCGCGGCGACGAATATGAAATCACCATAATTGGTTTGCGGCCACGGCGAGCCGTCCGGGAGGGCGGCGCTGACTCCGATAACGTCGGGATAGGCGGCGGGATACATGGGTTTGTTCAAGGGCTCGTTGCCTGCGGAACCCACGACGAGCATGCCCGCGCGGACCGCTTCCGCCACGGCGTGTTCCAGGAAGGCGCTGTTGGCGGGTGACCCCCAACTCATGTTTAGGACCGACGCCCCTTGGTCCGCCGCGTAATAGAGGCTGCGCATCTGGGCAAAGTTGGAAGTGATGCCGTCGTCGTTGAACGCCCGGATAGGAATGACCGGCACGCCGTCGCCGCCTTCCAAGCCGCCGGGCCGTACCGCGCCGGTGCCGATCAGTGCCATCTGGGTGCCGTGCCCCGCCGTGTCCGTGGGGGGGCGGTCCGGATGGAGCGCGTTGAATCCGCCGACAATCAATCCCTCCATGTCCGGGCGCATTGTCAGTCCCGAATCGAGCACGGCGATGGGCGGCGCGCCGTCTCGCGGCCTGCGTACGGGGATGTCCGATGGAGGGGCGCCGCGATCCGGGACGATGGTCGGTGTCGGCATGCGATAGGCGAAATTGGGTTCGACCTCCGCGACCAAGGCGTTGCGCGCGAGTTGATCGATGAGGGCGGGCACATTGGTTCCAAGCGGTAGCCGAATCCGATAGACGCCCAGTTCGGGAATACTTTCCACGACGGTCCCGCCGATCTGCCGGATGAGGAGGCGGATGGCGTCCGGATCCGAGCCGGGCGCGAATCCGATCAGGATTTCGTCGGCGATGTATTCGATGCCGCTTCCGTCGGGCATAGTAACGACCTGAAACGAGTCCGGATCCTGTAAGGGACGTATCTCTTCGCGGTTACCGGGTCGAAACACCTGGATCTCCGCCAGTTTCGGCCACGTGCCGAGCGGTCCGTCCATGACGTCCCAGATCAATACGTATCCTACCGGGTCAAACAACTCCGCCAACACCCGCTCGGCGTCCGCGTCCTGGATATCCGCCGAGATGCGGACGTCCTCCAGTGCGGGATCCAGCTGTACGCGCACGTCGGCATGCACAAATCCATGCAAGACCGCTTGTAGCGAGGCGTCTTCCGCCTGAAGCCAGAGGCGGTCGCCTTCGAGCCGGACTGTCACGGCCTCGGCGGAGGCGGCAAAGGCGATGAATAGCCCGATCACCAGGGCGAAGAAACCCGGCATGCGTTGGATCAAGGGGAAGCTGTTCGTTCGTCGAGAAGTACGAGGGCCGGATATCGAACACCGAGCACCCGGAAAGCCGGCCGGCGTGGCCTCAACAATGGATATAGGTGTGCACATCGTAGCCGGCGAGTTTTTCGCGTCCTTTCAAGAAATCGAGTTCGATCAGAAAATCCGCCGCGTGCACAATGCCGCCGAGTTCTTCGATCATGCCCACGCAAGCTTGCGCGGTGCCGCCCGTGGCGAGTAGATCGTCGATCAACAACACGCGATCGCCTTTTTGCACGGCGTCGATGTGCATGGCCAAGGTGGCCGACCCGTATTCGAGGTCGTACGAGGCTTCGATGGCCTTATACGGCAATTTGCCTTGCTTGCGGATCGGGATAAAGCCCGCATCCAGTTCGCGGGCCACGCCCGTGCCGAATATGAAACCGCGCGCTTCGATGGCGGCCACTTTGATCACGCCTGCACCGCGATGGCGTTCCGTCATCAGGTCCACCGCGGCCCGGAAGAGGGCGGGATCGGAAAGGATGGGGGTGATATCCTTGAAGACGATCCCTTCCTTCGGGAAATCGGGTACATCGCGAATGGCGGCGGTCAGTTTGTCCAGGCTCATGGGCGGATCCTTTCTGTCGATCAGGCTCGCTGTTCGTTGGCTTCCATCATTTCCCGCATCTTAAGAAGCGCGGCGTTCTGTATTTGTCGCACGCGCTCGCGGGTGATGTCGAATCGTTTTCCAACGGTTTCCAGCGTTTCCACCCGCGCGCCTTGAAGTCCATATCGATACTTGAGTATGGTCCGTTCGCGCGGTTCGAGTTTGCCCAGCAATTCCTCCGCCTCTTCCTTGAGTTGTCGATCGTTGATGCCGTCAAAAGGATTCTGTACCCGGTCGTCACCCACGATCTCGGAAAATTCACCGCTATCCTCATCGCCGATGGGGGCGTCGAGCGAAGTGGGCCGTAGGGCCACGGTCTTCCAATGACTGATCACGGTCGGTTTCACTTCGAGCGCGACCGCCAACTCTTCGTTGGTCGGTTCGCGTCCGTATTCTTCCATCAGCTTGTGTTGCATGCGGCGCATGCGCGCGATCTTGTCGACGAGATGCGCCGGCAAACGGATCGTCTTGCTTTGATTCGCCAAGGCGCGTTTGATGGATTGCTTGATCCACCATGCGGCGTAGGTGCTCAGCTTGCCACCTTTCTTGGGGTCAAACCGCTCCACCGCTTTCATGAGGCCGATGTTGCCTTCGGAAATGAGATCGAGCAGGGGCAGTCCGTACCGCGAATAGTCCTGCGCGATCTTCACAACCAGTCGCAGGTTGGCGCGGATCATGAGTTGGCGGGCTTCTTCGTCGCCCCGCTTGATGCGTTTCGCCAGACGGACTTCATCGGCCGGAGTCAAGAGGTCGACTTGACCGATTTCCCGTAAATAGATCTTAATGGTCTTGTCCGGTTCGTTCATGGCTCTGCCTCGTCTTTTCCCCTGTGGGAGTCGCCTTTATCCTTCCTAAACCCTCTTACATCAGTCGGGGAAAGGCGGAAAACCTGACACATCCTTCGCGCCCTCTTGCCCCTCGCGGTCGTAATGGGGTGTATCTTATCTAGTACACCGCACGGGTATAGACCGTTAGGGGGTTTGCGCGTTCGGTTTTACCGACGATTCATTGGGCGTGGGGTGTCAGGGGCTGGTAGTTCCGGCTTTAGCCGGTAGACCGCGATAAAGAGCCTGTATGGACCGCCCAAGCCGATTCCCCCAATGCCCTTAAGGCCGCTTGTCCGGTTGTTCCCTTTTGGACTGCGGCGGCAGAGCGCAGCGTCGACGCCGCTTTGGCTTGGGCATGGTGTGGTTGGTTGACTTGATCCAAAGCGGTGTCGCCGTCCTCCTTCGCTTCGCTCCGGAGGCCTCTGCCACCGCATTCCAAATTCCGTTTGGTAGACGCAAAAAGCCGC
>SKXR01000123.1 GCA_007128275.1 Kiritimatiellia bacterium | reverse complement strand
TTGTCGACGAGCGCCACCACGGTTTCCGCGAGGATGCTGATCTCGGGGATCACGACTTCCACGCCGGCGGCGTCGAGCTCGTTCTGGCTCAACAGGATTTCGTTTTCCCAGTTGATCAGTACATCGCCAATGCGCCGCTGGACGAATGTGTTGGTCGCCGCTCGTGCTGCGCGGTCGAGCACCGGCACATTTCTATACACCTTGGTGACGAACTCCCGCGCCTTCGCTTGTGCCGCCGCCACTTCATCCGCAAAGGCCGGATCCTTAAGCTTCTGTACGTAATCTTCGCCCAACTCGCGACGCAGGACATAGCCCCAGATCGCGAGGTAGTTCCAGCGCGCCACCCCCGAGGTTTTCGGATTCGGCGTGATCACTTGCACGTCCGGACGAATGAGGTCTTCCCAGGAGCGAATGTTCTTGGGGTTCCCCTTCCGCACCAGCAATGCCAAGGTGGAGGTGTACGGAGCGCTGTTATTGGGCAGCCGCTCCTGCCAATTCGCGGGCAGAAGGCCCGCGTGCTCGGCAATCGCGTCGATGTCCGCCGCCAAGGCCAAGGTCACGACGTCCGCCTGCAAGCCGTCAATCACCGCCCGTGCCTGACTGCCCGACCCACCGTGCGACTGGCGGATGACCACCCGTTGCCCCGTCTTCTCCCGCCAATGTCGTGCAAACGCCGCATTAAATTCCCGGTACAATTCCCGGGTGGGATCATACGACACATTCAACAGTTCCACCGTCTGCGCCTGCGCCCCGGTCCCCATCAACACAACCAGAACCGCACTCCACAACCACACTCGCCACGTCCTTTTCATCCCGCCCTCCATCGCGCTATTTACTCTACCTATTTACTAGACTACTTAACCAAAAATTTTTACGCGCCCTTCATCCCCTTTTTACCCAACATATCCGCCAAACTCGTCTTATCCATCACCCCGGCGATCGCGTCCCGCACGTCCTTCATCACCCGGCGAATTCGACAGGTCTTTTCATCCACGCACTCTTCGCACCGATGATAGGCCGTCTTGCTCACGCACGGCACCGGGGCCAACGGCCCGTCCGTGAGCCGGATGACTTCCCCCATCATGATCTTGGCCGGCGAACGTCCCAGCAAATATCCCCCACCCTTCCCTTTCCGGCTTTGCAGGATCCCTTTCCGATTCAGATCCAACAGGATCTGTTCCAAAAACTTCTTCGGAATCCGCTCGGCTTTCGCCAGATCGCGGATCAGCACCGTCTGCCCCTCCGGCTGTTGGGCCAGATACAGAAGCGCCTTCAAGGCATATTTGGCTCGTCGCGTGATCATCTCTATATACACTCTACCGATTTAGTAGTCAATATATCGGCGCGCCGGAGCGGGGTCAACTGTTTATTATCTTTTTTTCGCGAAACGGCCGATTCATGGTTATACTGCACAGGACAACGTCGTGGACCCAACAGAGGAGGCGGCATGATCATTGATGTCCATACGCATCTGAACAACTACGAAGAGGACAAACGGCGCCCGGTCGAGGTCTGCCTCGAAGCGATGCTGCAGACCATGCAGGAAAATCGCGTGGACCATGCCATGGTCCTCACCTCGTACAAGGTCAACGAACACCGCCCTTCCACCGCCGACGTGATCCGCGCCACGGAAGGTCATGCCGGCCTGCACGTCGTCGCCGGCATCAGCTACCTCAATTATCGCGAACGCGATCTGCGCGAAATCGCCGATTATCTCAAGGACGGACGCGTCGTCGGCCTTAAACTCTATCCCGGCTATGAACCGTTCTATCCCTACGACAAGCGGTGTCAGGTGATCTATGATCTCGCCGTCGAGTTCGATGTGCCCGTGATGTTTCATACCGGCGACACGTACACACCGAAAGGCAAACTCCGCTACGCGCATCCGCTGAACATCGACGACGTCGCCGTGGACAACCCGGAGATGAAGATCGTTATCTGCCACGTCGGCAACCCGTGGGTGCGCGACTGCATGGAGGTCGTCTACAAGAACAAGAACGTCTATGCGGACATTTCCGGGCTCGTGCTCGGCAATTTCACATCTCATTTCGAGGAATACATGCGCAATCAGCTCCGCGACATGATCCTCTACGCCGGCGAACCCCGCTATCTCCTGTACGGAACCGACTGGCCGATCTCCAACATGGGCACCTACATCGAGTTCATGAACAACCTGCCCTTATCCGACCGGGACCGCGACCGCATCTTCTGGGAAAATGCCGCGCACCTGTTCAAGATCAAGATCGCCCGCGACCTCCCGACCGATATCGGGCGGGGTTGACGCGCCGCGCCTATCCCGCGACCGGCTAGACAAGGGCCTCGCCCCCCCGTGCCGTGAGTACAACGTCGTACTTTCTCTTGGAAGGCGACGCTCCTGCGGAGCCGAATTCAGGCTTTGGAATCACTCCCGCGCAGGCAACCATTCGTCCGGACCCATGCGCAAGTCTTCGAGGGCACCGATGAGGCACGAAAGCCATAGGACATGCCGATACGTCAGGAAGGAACCCCCTTCCCCCTCGTCTTCCGCCACCAAGAGCATCATGCACAAACGCTCCAACAACGCGGGTTGTGCGGATTTCTCAATCTCCGTCGCTATCGTGGAACCGTCCGATTTCTGCACGCGATCGACCAAGCGCGATGCCGCGGTGTACAGGCGCTTTTCCATCTCGCGCTCATCCAAATCATAAAAGTCCAGCGTCAGATAGGTGATCGAACAAAATGCGTCTTGTTCCGGAGACGTCGCATGCCGGCCGACAATAATGTCCGCCACGGCCTGCAAAAGTGGGGGAACATCCTCAAGAGTGTCCACAAGCCATTCGCGGGAATCACCGGGTGTGACGCCCATGAGGTGGAACCGCTCGTCCACTTCGGCTTTTTCAAGCTTCCGCTTGGGCAGCGGGGGTAGCGCCTCCGTCTCGAACCACTCGCCTTCATTGGATTCATCCTCATCAACTTCGTAATCAACATCGTAATCCGGAACCTCGCGCGGCGGCGGAGGCGGCACGTCGATTTCGTGTAAACGCAACTCCCGTACGACTTCACCCAAATCCCGGTTCTTCCCGGTGCGCAGATTCTCGCGGTCCAGTGAACGGATTCGGTCCTTCAGGAATGTAATCAGCCGGGGCCGCCACTCCGGCAAGGCCGCGGCCTCGCGCGGCGTTCGCCCGCCCAACACGGGAAACGCCTGCTCGATGATGTCAAGGGTCGCGCGGTCCATCATCGCATCCAGTTTCTCCCTCGTCATGCCGGCGGTTTCCGATTGAGGCACTCGGTAGGTGATCCCCAGCAATCCTCCCTTCTTCTCAAACAAGGAGGGCGGAACGAGCGAGGCATCGTAATCAATAGGCGAATCCCATATTCTCTTCGACAGATCATCTTCAAAGGACGCTTTCAACTGTAGCGGACCTTCCAGCACGGCCTCCAGTTGGCCTTGGATGTAATCATGAAACGCGTCACTGAAGGCTTGAACATGGATTTCCCCCTTCCGGGCCGCAATAACGCCCAACGCGGCCAGGGTGCCGGGCGGGTAGCCGGTCATGGGCGAACGCATGCCTGTAATCTTCTCCAACGCATCGTCATCCACCAACCAGTCCCAGACATCCTCGTAGCCTTCGGGAACGTCTTCGCTGTCCGGCGGGATCTCGTGCAAGTCCGGATGACCCTCCATGCGGGCTCGTACCTCGGACCATGGCCTATCAACCGCAAACACCGTTTCGCGCCGTTTAATAGTACTGTTGTCGATCCACGCCTGCTTCTTGACGGAGGTCAACGCATGCAGCGCCTCGTACATGCGCAGATCGTTTTCCTGCAACCATGCCCGCAACGTCTCGGGATCGGGCGGGCCGCCCGCATACACGGCCAGAGCCGTAATGATCTCCTCGCCCTCCCTCTCCGGGTCATCGGGGATGACGGCGGCGACACCGTGTACACGCGCATAACAGGGCAAATCAAAAATCCACACCAGAAAACGATCAAAGCGGGCGGCGCGAGACGCCAGAGCCCGGTCCTTGGCCAAGAACGGCGTCGGCGGCGTATCCAGCCGGTCTACGAGCTCCAGATCCTCGTCGTTGATGACTTGTCGCACTTCGAGAACGGCTATCCGCATCCTGCATTTGGCTTCCCACAACACGCGCTCATCATTTTTCAACGCGAACGAATCGAGGGACACCCCCATCATGGCTCTCCGCAGGACCGAGTAGCTCCGCAGATTGCTCACCTCATCCGTGTCGGGTTCCACCGAGAGTCCTGGTATCCCGTAAGGGTATTGTTTCCCGACCGCCCGCATCTGTTTTGCTTCCAGTCGATTCTCTATGGCCAGATAGTTATCGTATTGGTCCATGCCCCACGGATTGAACGGGCACTCCGAGGGACAGGCGTACTCACTGATCCGTTTTGAACCGCATTCCGCCGGGGAAATGCGGCGTCCCGCAACCGGACACTCACGCTGTTTCTGTTTTGCCTGCCCCATACCTTCATTCCTCCACTGCCAGATCGCCGCGTTACATGCGTTAGAAATCCCATAACGGCACGACAAGGCAAGCACGAAAAGGCCGTTCGCCTCAACGCGTGACATTCCGTCCGCGGCGCGGTATAGATACTTTTCAGATTTTCCAATCGTTGGAAGTGTTTTGAGGGCACTTTTCCAATCGTTGGAAGATTTTGAGCGTTTTTTTCCAATCATTGGAACTTTTTGTTATGCAACAGATCGAAGCGATAAAGAAGGAAGCGTTGGACGCTATTCAGGCGGCGGGCGATGCCACGGCGCTGGAAGCCGTACGGGTGAAGTATATCAGCCGGAAAGGATTGATCCCCGACCTGATGAAGCACCTGAAGGATATTCCGAAGGAAGAAAAACGCGCGTACGGGCAGCAAGTCAACGACCTGAAGGACGCGTTCCAGGAAGCGTTCGACGCGCGTAAAGCCGAACTCGAGTCCGCGGGCGGGGCGACGCCCGCCGGCGCGTTCGATGTCACGCTCCCCGGCCAGTGGCGCGGGTTGGGCTCGAAACATCCGATCACGCAGTTGACGGATCGCGCAATCGAAATCTTCTCCACGCTGGGGTTCACTGTGGCCGATGGACCGGATATCGAGACGGTGTTCAACAATTTCGACGCGCTCAACCATCCGCCGGGCCATCCGGCGCGCGACGTGAAAGACACGTTCTATCTCGACGATCCGAACCTGTTGCTGCGCACGCATACGTCGCCGGTGCAGGTGCGGTACATGCTGTCGCATCCGCCGCCGATCCGGATCATTGCGCCGGGCCGTTGTTACCGGCGCGACACGCCGGACGCGACGCATAGCGCAAATTTTCATCAGATCGAAGGGCTGTACGTGGACAAGAAGGTGTCGCTGGCGGATTTGAAAGGCGATCTCTCGCATTTCGCGCGCGAGGCGATGGGGCCGGACACGAAGATACGGTTTCGCCCGCATTTTTTCCCGTTCACGGAACCGAGCGTGGAAGTCGATTTTTCGTGTCATGTCTGTCACGGCAAGGGCTGTCGCGTGTGCAAGAACAGCGGCTGGATCGAGATTGCGGGCGCGGGCATGGTGGACCCGAATGTATTTACGGCGGTCGGTTATGACCCCGGCGAGGTCACCGGCTACGCTTTCGGCATGGGCATTGAACGGATCGCGATGATCCTGTTCGGGATCACGGATATCCGGCATTTGTACGAAAACGACGTGCGGTATTTGAGTCAATTTTGAGGTGGTCGTGACCCAGACAGTGGAGAAATACGGTGCCAACCAGGTCCAAGATCGCATCCACACGATTCGGGGGCAGCGCGTGATTCTCGATAGTGACTTGGCGCACGTATACGGCGTTACCACCAAAGTACTGAACCAAACCGTCAAACGTAACGCGGACAAGTTCCCGGCTGATTTTATGTTTCAGCTTACGCCACAAGAAGTTAAGAATATGTGGTCACAATCTGTGACCACCTCGCAACGCTTCCGGTCTCCCAAATATCGGCACTTGGCGTTCACCGAACACGGCGCTCTAATGGCGGCGACCGTCCTAAACAGTCCTGCCGCTATTCAAATGAGCGTGTTTGTTGTCCGCGCATTCGTGCGCATGCGGGAAGTTCTGACGGATACCCGGGAGTTGTCGCGCAAGCTGCATGCCTTGGAGCGCGAGGTGAAAGCCAGACTGGACGGCCATGACGCGGCCATCGTGGACGTACTACGACGCATTCTGGATATGATCGATCCTCCTCCGGCTCCTGAACCGCCGCGGAAGAAGATTGGATTTCAAGCGAAAGAGCGACGAGCGAAATATCGGACCAAGAGAGTGCGAAGACAATGAAGTTACCGATCAGTTGGTTAAAGGACTACGTGGATTTTGACGACACCGTGCAGGGGTTGGCGGATAAGCTGACGTTTTCCGGTGTGGAAGTGGAAGGCATCGAAACGGTCGGCGGCGAGTTCCCGGGCATTGTGGTGGGCGAAGTGTTGAGCGTGATGCCCCACCCCAACGCGGATCGGTTGACGATCTGCCGGGTGACGGGCGGTGGCGCCGATGTCCAAGTGGTGTGCGGCGCGCCGAACGTGAAGGCGGGGCAAAAGGTCCCCTTCGCGCCGGTCGGCGCGACGTTGCCGAACGGCATGAAACTGAAAAAGGCGAAGATTCGTCAGATGGATTCGCACGGCATGTTGTTGGCGGAAGACGAGCTGGGCCTGTCGGACGATCATTCGGGATTGATGGTGCTGGACGATCAGTGGGCGCCGGGCACGCCGCTTTCCGAGGTGCTGGGTCCGGCCGAGACGGTATTGGACCTGGAAGTTACGCCGAACCGTCCCGATTGCCTGTGCCTCATCGGCATCGCACGCGAAGTCGCGGCGCTGTACGGAACGACCTTGAAGTTACCCGAGTTTACCCTGTCGGAAAGCGAGCCCCCGGTTGAGTCCTTGACGAGCGTCGCCGTGGAAGACCCGGAAGGATGCCCGCGGTACACGGCGCGCGTGTTGAGCGGAATCACCATCGGACCGAGTCCGGATTGGATGCAGAAACGGCTGACGTTGGCGGGTATCCGGCCGATCAACAACGTCGTGGACATTACGAACTACGTGATGCTGGAGACCGGCCATCCG
>SKXR01000109.1 GCA_007128275.1 Kiritimatiellia bacterium | reverse complement strand
CCTTGAGGCGCGTGGCGTGTCGGATCGCGAGGATACTACCCATGCCGGCCAACCCGGCGAGCGTCGCGCCCAACAAGAGGCCGGGCAACGCCTTGCCGTCCCCGCCCCAGGCGGTCATGACGATGAAAGCCAGGGCAATGCCCGGAAGCGTCGCATGACTGGCCGCATCGCCGACGAGCGCGCGTTTTCGAAGCAGGGTGAAACAACCGATCACGCCGGAAGCCATCCCCAGGATAAGGGCGCCCAACATAACCACCCGCGTATTGTAATCGGCCAGGGTGATCACCCGGATCAGGTCGGTGCTGTCGAAATAGGCGCTCATTATCCGCCGCCGTCTTGCGCCATGGCCTGTGCGGCCTCGTCGAGCAGGGTCAAACGGCCGCCGTAGGTTTTTTCCAAGTTCTCTTGCGTGAAAATCTCCCGGGTGGGCCCTGCCGCCACGACGCGCATGTTGAGCAGGATCACCTGATCGAAATAATCTTTCACGGTCTGCAGGTCATGGTGCACCGCCAATACCGTGCGGCCCGCGGCGCGAAGATCCTGTAAGAGACGTACAATGGTGCGTTCCGTGGCGGCGTCCACCCCGGCCAAGGGTTCGTCCATGATGTAGAGACGCGCGTCCTGCACCAAAGCCCGGGCCAGAAAGACCCGTTGCTGCTGGCCGCCGGACAATTGGCTGATCTGTCGATCGGCATACTCCGCCATACCGACCCGGTCCAAAGCCTCCCGCGCCGCCTCCCGATCTTTGCGCCTGACCGGCCGGAACCAGCCCATTTGCCCGTACCGCCCCATGACGGCCACATCCAGTGCGCTAACCGGGAAATCCCAATCGATGCTTTCCCGTTGCGGCACGTACGCGACCAGACGGCGTTGTTCGGCATACGGTTTCCCGTACACCAGCACGCGCCCCGAAATAGCCGGAATCAAATCGAGGACCGCCTTGATCAAGGTGCTCTTCCCCGCCCCGTTGGGCCCGATCATCCCGATCAGTTGCCCTTCCGGAATATCCAGATCCACATCCCACAATACGGGTTTCCGGTGATACGCCACGGTCATGTCATCAATGGACAGCGGCGACAACGGCGAATGGTCGCCGCCGACCCGCGCATCCTTCCGCATAAGTGACGGTTGTACAGTTTCCATGTGCATTGCTCCTCACAAATTCGATAAGCGCCCGTGCAACCCCTGTTCAGGCGCATGGCCGCCCAAGGCGCGGGCGATGGTGGTCACGTTGTGATCAATCATACCGATATACGTGCCTTCATAGGTGCCGGCCGGTCCCATCGCATCCGAGAACAGGGTGCCGCCGATGCGTACCGATTGACCGCGCGAACGGGCACCTTCAATCAGCGCGTGCACATTCTTTTCCGCCACGCTGGTTTCGACGAAGACCGCACCGATTTCGCGATCCACAATCAAGTCCACGAGTCGATTGATATCCAGCAGTCCCGCCTCCGATTCCGTCGACAGCCCTTGAATCCCCCGGACTTCCATGTCATAAGCCCGTCCGAAATAGTTAAAGGCATCATGCGCGGTGATCAGAATGCGATTGCGTTCGGGAATCGTGGCGATCACCTGCCGGGCGTATTCGTGCAACGCGCTCAACTCCGCGCTGTAGGATGCGGCTCGCTCCCGATACTCCTCGGCATGCGCCGGATCGAACTCGGACAAGGCCTCGGCCACGACGTCCAACGCCTTCATCCAGGCACTCACATCCATCCAGACATGCGGATCGGAATACCCTTCCAACTCGTCGTGCTCCATCAGATACGCGGGATCGATCAGGTCGGTGACCGCATAGACCGGTTTGCCCGCACGCCCCACGCGAATCAACACATCCGTCATTTTACCTTCCAGTTGCAGGCCGTTGTAGAAGATGATGTCCGCCTGCATCAATGCCGCCACATCAGAGCGGGTCGGATTGTACAAATGCGGATCGACTCCTTCCCCGATCAGTCCGACGGCCTCCACCCGCTCCCCGCCGATTTCCCGAACCAGATCGTTAATCATGCCCACGGTGGTCACCACGCGATAGGGATACGTCAACGCCTGTTCCTCATCCGATGGGCCCGGCGCACAACCGACCAGTAACCCCATCATCCACACCACCATCATCCCTCCGAACATACGCATAGCTCAACCCCCTTCTTTGATTCCTCAAACTTCTATTAACATGCATTCAAACACTATAATTCTATTGCCTGCATGTCAACAGGGAGGTATGCTTTTGCCATGATTACGAGTACAGTCGAGAATTACGTGAAACAAATCTACCTCCAGCAACAGGAGGATCCGACGTCCCTGCTGCCGATGGGCAAACTGGCTTCGGCCATGAAGGTCGTGCCCGGCACGGCGACGGCCATGGTCAAGACCCTATCCGATTCCGGGCTGGTGGATTACGAACCCCGTGGCGGCATACGCCTGACCCACGGCGGCGAACAGTTGGCGTTGCACGTCCTTCGGCGGCACCGCATTTTGGAACTCTTCCTGGTCGACGTGCTGGGACTGGACTGGTCCGAGGTGCATGAAGAAGCGGAAACCCTGGAACACGCCGTTTCGGACAAGGTGCTGGAGCGGATGGATAAACTGCTGAATCATCCCCAAGTCGACCCGCATGGCGATCCGATCCCCACGGCCAAAGGACAAATCCGAAAGGTCCGGCTGATTCCCCTCTCGGAATTCGCCCCCGACACCGCGGCGGAAATCGCGCGGGTAGCGGATCAGGATCCCGCCTTCCTCCAATTCGCGGAAAAGAACGGACTTATACCCGGCGTCGGCCTTTCATTGCTCGGACGCGATGTGCATGCGGATTCCGTGACCGTTCGCTTGGAAAACGATGTCACGGTCACTCTCGGCGGAAAAGCGGCGGAAAAAATCCTGGTGCGCGCGGCGACCGAATAACGGGTGTTCGGTGTCGGGTGACCGGTGATCGTCCGAGACGAATACCCATCACCAGATACCAAGCTCCGAGTTTTTCTGCGGCTCCTACTCGACGCTAGGGCGGATATAGATTTCCGTGCGGCGGTTGCGCTGCATGTTTGCTTCCGTGTCGTTCGGCGCAATCGGACGGTCAAATCCGTACCCGTGCGCGGACAGCCGGTCGCGGGATATGCCGCCGATATCGGCGATGTAATTCAACACCGCATTGGCCCGACGTTCGGAGAGGCGAATGTTGTAATTTCGCTCGGAGCGAGGACGCCGATCAGCGTGCCCTTCGATACGGGCGGTCGCGCCGGGATCGCGCTGCAACACGCGGACGATGATATCCAATTCGTCAAAATACTGCGGACGCAAATCGGATTTGTCGTAATCAAATTCGATGTTCAACGTGTACAGTTGCAGGTCGTCACGGGGATCCAACGGGTCCGTTCCGTCTTCCATGACTTCATGGCCGTCGTACACGCCGCCGCCGTCCGTATCCGGATTCAAGGGGTCGGTGCCATACACATGCACCTCGGCGCCGTCGGTCAATCCGTCATAGTCCGAGTCCGGATTGAGCGGGTCGGTGAAATAGATCCAATATTCTTCGCCGTCGGACAAGCCGTCGCCGTCCGTGTCGGGATTGTAGGGGTCGGTGCCGATCAACAATTCCAACCAATCGGGAATGCCATCGCCGTCGCTGTCCAGATCGCCGCCGCGTAATTGGTATTCGGGCGCCGGCTGCGGTCCCCACCGATAGGTCACCCCCACCATGGACCACAGATTGAAATCGGTCTTCCGGCTGACCATGGTTCCGCGCACATCGCCACGCAACGCCCATTCATTATTGAAGTGATAAAATAGTCCGGCGCCCAACGAACCATACGGCTCGAAGGTGCTGGCCAGGAATTTCTTCTCGGTCAGATAGAAACCCAATCCGGCAGAGAGGTAGGGATCAAAACGCAAATTCTCAGTCGTGCGGAAATGGTACAAGACATCGGGCCCAGCGCGAACCATCCAGATATCGTCGCTGATGGTACGCCGATCGCTGCCATCAAATTCCCGCGCCTTAGCCCGGGGCACCAGATCCAAACCGAGTTCATAGGTCCAGCGCACATCCGCGCTGTAGCCGAGCCGCAATCCAAGGAAGGGCGCGTTCTCCACGACCTGGTCGCCTTCAAACTTCGTGTAGCCGACCCCGAGGGTCAACGTCCAGGGCGCCTCTTCAAAAAGGTCGGTTTCCGGTAATTGAGCTTCCGAGGCGAACGATGCCGCCGCCACGTTTGCCACTAAAACCGCCAACAATATGCGCTGTGAAATCATGCCGAAATCCCTTCTGGAACAGTGGAATAGTCCGAGGCATAAACTAGCAGGTTTCAAGGGGAACGCAACTGCGAAATCCAGTGCGCCGGCCTCTACCCCGGGAGAACGATCCCCTCTTCCGCCTTGGCGCGCACCTCGGTGATAAGCGCCGCACTACCCTCTTCCGTCGGGGCTTCCGCAATGATGCGCAGCACGGGTTCCGTGTTGGAACGCCGCACATGGACCCAGCGATCCCCGAAGTCGATGAAGAGTCCGTCCAAAAAGTTCATCGGATGGCCTTCGTATTCGCGTCGCAGTCTACGCAGGATGCCCGGCGCATGCTGGGCCCCGATGGATAGCTTGTCCTTCATCAGACAGTATCGCGGAATCTCCGCGCACAAGTCGCTGATGGTGCGCCCGGTCAAGGCCATCATCTCCAGGATCACGGCCATGCCGCCGAAACTATCCCGGCAGGGATGAATGGCAGGAATAATGATGCCACCGGTATGTTCCCCACCGACAACGGCGCCGATCTTCAGCATGGTTTCGGAAACATAAATCTCACCGGTCTGGGTACGGGTAACCTCGCATCCAAAGGAACGCGCTACCGCTTCCACACTCTGTCCGGACGACAGATTCGCAGCCACGGGGCCCTTCCCGTGATGGGCCAAGACAGCGCGCACGGCCAACGCGACGGTAATCTCTTCGCCGACCGGACGGCCCGTTTCGTCCACAACCGCCAGTCGATCACCATCCGGGTCCTGCGCAAACCCAATAGCGCACCCGAGCCGCGTGGTCGCTTCGCTCAACGCAGCAAGGTTCTCCGGCAACGGTTCGGGATCGCGTTCGAAACGACCCGTGGGTTCGTCGAAAAGGGCGTCGACCTTGCACCCGAGCCGTTCCTCCAAAAACCGCCGGGAATAGAGCGCGCCTACGCCATTACAACAATCAACCGCCACCCGCAAGCCGGCCCCACGGATGGCCGCCGCGTCGACATAGGATGTCACCTTGTCGAAATGCGGCGCCACCGCTTCTTCCCGCACCACCGCCGAACGGATATCCGATTCCGCCACAAACGGAAAATCCTGTTGATGATAGATGTCGAACAGTTCTTCCGCATGAATCGGCCCCAGAAACATGCCGCGACGATCCACAAATTTGAGGGCGTTCCATTCCACGGAATTGTGGCTGGCGGTGATCATGATGCCGCCTCGCGCGCCTTCCTGCCGGACGAGATAGAGAAGCGAGGGGGTCGGAACCACGCCCACCATGACCGGCTTGCACCCGACGCTTTGGAGTCCGGCCACGACCGCATGCTCAATCATCGGCCCCGTCGGGCGCGTGTCGCGTCCCACAATGACCACCCCTTCGCCAAGATAGGTGCCAAAAGCCTTTGCAAAGGATGCGGCCAACTGCGGGGTAAACGACGCGCCGACGACACCCCGCACACCCGACACCCCGACTTTCAGCACTTCCTTCATAAGATCTGCTGCAGAACGCGCGTGGCGTCGTCCGCCCGCTGTTCCGCCTCCTCTCTGGTAGTGGCCTCGGCAATCACCCGGACCAACTGTTGTGTTTGTGAGGTTCGGACATGCACCCAGCTATCGGCCCAATCCACCCGAAGCCCGTCCGTCATATCGACCAGGCCATCCCCCAGAAAGTCCCGGTGATCTTTGAGCGCATCAATGGCGCGATACCCGTCGCGCGATCCGCAGGGGACGCTCCGCTTTACGATGGCGTACCGAGGCAGTTGCCCCAGCAGCGCCGACACGGTCCGTCCGCTTTCCGCCATGGCTTGCAGGATCAGTCCCATCATCAGAAACCCGTCAGAGGCGTTGCTGAACTCCGGCAACGCCACACTGCCGCTGCCTTCGCCTCCAACCACGCCTTGTTCGTCGGCCAACGCGTCCAGCACATACGCCTGCCCTACCCGCGTCCGTGTCACGGACGCGCCGTGAGCGCGGGCCACATCGTCCACGGTACGCGTTGTACAGATATTGGTGACCAACGTCCCGGTCCGTTTGGCCAGCACATGATCGGCAATCAACGCCAACGTATACTCTTCGCTCATCGGTTCGCCGGTCTCGGTGACCACGGACATGCGGCTCATGTCACTGCTCAGTACGAAGCCGACATCGCCGCCGGTATGAGGGATGATGGAAGCCATTTGCAATGCGCTACGGGGACGCGGTTCGGGTTCGCGCGCGAGGTAGCCGGAAGGCTGTGCATTAATCGGCACCAAGCGAAAACGGAATCGATCGGCAAACAGCGGCAGATACGAGCAGCCCGCCCCGCCCACCGGATCGATCAATACGGTAAAATCCGCTTCGCGAATCGCGTTCACATTGATCATGTCCGCCATGGCGTCGAAGTACGACAACGCGAAATCGCCCACCCGTCGGACGGTCCCCATGCCTTGCCAGTCCCGTCTCAGGAAATCCCGGGCGTGAAAACAGTCGAGCACGGTTTCGCCGCCGAACGGTTCCAGAAACGCGCCGTCCGCGCCAATGAGGGTTACGGCGTTCCAACCCGGCGCGTTGTGACCGCCGGAGATCGATATAGCGCCCGCCGCGCGGTAGGGCTTCACGGCGAATTGCAGCATCGGCGTCGGGCATACGCCGAAATCCAGCACCTCGCAACCCGTGCTAAGCAGACCGGACAGCACGGCGGAATGGATCATCGGACTCGAATACCGGGTATCGCGTCCAAGCAGAATGCGCCCCCCGTCCGTATACGTGGCGAACGCCGAAGCAAAGTCAATGACCACGGATGGAGGCAACGATTCGCCCACGAATCCGCGTATTCCAAAACTGGCCAGTCGAAGTTTGTTCATGAAACCCGGTAAATGGTTAATGGTTCATGGTTGATGGTTCATG
>SKXR01000273.1 GCA_007128275.1 Kiritimatiellia bacterium | reverse complement strand
TGGACGAACAGAAGCGGGTCGTCTTCATCTTGACGATCGACGATCGAAAAGACGCATACCAATAGATCTGCCAACAGGCAGGTAATAGCTTATAGGCTATTACTCGAATTCGACCAATAGCTTATAAGCTATTATGCGCTTTATCGACCCTGTTCCGCGCGCCGCTGGATGTTGACTTATTTGAGGGGTCCGGTACCCTGTCTGCGTATTCCCCTGACACACGCTTGCTGGAGGTCGTTTGATGTCTAGAACACTGATCATTGGGGCCGGCGGAGTCGGCCATGTGGTGGCGCACAAGTGCGCAGCCGTCCCGGAGGTTTTTACGGATATTCTGCTGGCGAGTCGCACGAAATCGAAATGCGACGCCATCGCCAAAGCGGTGAAGGAGCGGCAGGGTATCGATATCGCGACGGCCCATGTGGACGCGGATCAGGTTCCCGAGCTTGTGCGCCTGATCAAGGATTACCGACCGGAACTGATCATCCATGTCGCGCTCCCGTACCAGGATCTGACCATCATGGACGCCTGTCTGGAAACCGGCGTACACTATCTGGATACGGCGAACTACGAACCGATCGATGAGGCGAAGTTCGAATATTCGTGGCAATGGGCGTATCGGGACCGGTTTAGAAAGGCGGGTTTGATGGCGTTGCTCGGCTGCGGCTTTGATCCCGGCGTCACGGGGGTGTTTACGGCGCACGCGGCGAAACATCATTTCGATGAGATGCATTATCTGGACATCGTGGACTGCAATGCGGGGGATCATGGTCAGGCGTTTGCCACAAACTTCAATCCCGAGATCAATATCCGCGAGATCACGCAGAAAGGCCGGTACTGGGAGAAGGGACAATGGCACGAGGTCGAACCGTTGTCCGTGCACAAGCCCATCGACTATCCAGGCATTGGCGCCCGGGAATCTTATCTCCTGTACCATGAAGAGTTGGAATCCCTCGTAAAGAATTTCCCGACACTGCGACGGGCGCGTTTCTGGATGACGTTTTCCGAGGAGTACATCAAGCACCTCGACGTCCTGCAAAACGTAGGCATGACACGCATTGATCCCGTGCGCTATGAGGGAGTGAACATTGTCCCGCTGCAATTCCTGAAAGCCGTCCTGCCGGAACCGTCGTCGCTGGGCGTGAACTACAAGGGCCAGACCTCCATCGGCTGCCAGATCCAAGGGGTGAAGGACGGAAAAGAGAAGACCGCCTATATCTATAACAATTGCGATCATGCGCAGACGTACAGCGAAGTCGGCGCGCAGGCCGTGTCCTATACCACAGGCGTGCCGGCCATGATCGGCGCGCAATTGATGCTTACCGGGCAGTGGATGAAGCCGGGCGTGTTCAACGTCGAAGAGTTCGATCCCGATCCGTTCATGGACGCGCTGAACCGGTGCGGGCTACCGTGGCACGAGGAAGTGGATATCTCTTTGCCGCACGAATTCGCATGAAGGAGGTGCGGACACAGCGTCGCGCGGTATGCCCCATGAGTATGAACCTATCCCAAATTCCGTCGCCGTGTTTCGTATTGGATGAAGCACGTCTTCAGACGAACCTGGCACTGTTGAGGCGGGTGCAGGAAGAGACCGGCGCGAAGATTATTCTGGCGCTCAAAGGATTTGCGTTCTTTCATGCGTTTGACTTGGTGCGCGAATACCTGCCGGGGTGTACGGCCAGTTCGCTGTACGAAGCGCAATTGGCGCGTGAAACGTTCGAAGGCGAAGTGCATGTCTGTGCACCGGTCTATCTGGAAGGCGAGATGCGGGACATCGTGCAACATGCCTCGCACATCACGTTCAATTCGCTGTCGCAATGGGAACATTTCAAGACGGTCCTCCCCCCGCAGGGCGTCAGCGCGGCGCTGCGCATCAATCCGGAACATGCGGAGGTCGAGACGGCCCTCTACAATCCGGCGTCCATCGGCTCGCGGCTGGGCGTGACGGCCGACGAGCTGGGGCCGCATTTGCCGGACGGCATCGAGGGGCTGCATTTTCATACGCTCTGCGAATGCGGCGCGGACGCGCTGGAACGGACCCTCGCAGTGGTGGAAGCCAAGTTCGGCGGGCTGCTTAAGCAGGCGCGCTGGTTGAATATGGGCGGGGGACACCTGATCACGCGGGACGGATACGACGTGGACCTGTTAATCCGTTTGATACACGATGTCCGGGCACGCTATGACGTGGAAGTGATTCTGGAGCCGGGCGCGGCGGTGGCTTGGCGGACGGGCGTGTTGACGGCCACGGTGATCGATCGCGTGGAGCGTCGGGGCGTGCGCACGTTGATGCTGGATGTGTCCTTCACCGCGCATATGCCCGACTGTCTGGAGATGCCGTACAAACCCGACGTGCGTGGCGCGCGCGATCCGGAGCCGGGCGAATCCGGGTGGCGTTTGGGCGGCATGTCCTGTCTGGCGGGGGACGTCGTCGGGGACTACGTGTTTGAGGAAGAGCCGGTCGTGGGCCAGCGCATCGTGTTCGAGGACATGATGCATTACACGATGGTGAAAACGACGATGTTCAACGGGGTGCCGCATCCCTCGTTCGGTATTTGGCGCCGGAACGGGACGTTCGACGTGGTGCGCCGGTTCAGCTATGACGATTACCGAAGCCGACTTGGATGATCAGCCGATCCAACACCACGTGTCACGGTTCTCGGTTAGGTCGAACAGGTCGCGGATATCCATGTTGCGCATCCGGATGCAACCAGCCGATGCGGGTTGACCTATCCGGTCTTCGTGGTTTGTCCCGTGCAGGTAGATGTACCGTTGGCAGGAGTCGACATCGCCGCCCCGATTGACTCCCGGCTCAAGGCCTTCCAGCCGCAGGATCCGCGTGAGGATCAGGTCTTCCGAAGACGCCCCTCGCCAGTCGGCGGGCGGAACTACACGTCCGGTCGGCTCCCGGCTTTCGAATACGGCGCCCAAGGGAGCGTGGTTGCCATAGCGTTCGATGACACGGTGGAACCCGGGCGGGGTCCCGTGTGAATGCGCGCGTGCACTCAATCCCTTATCGCTCGTCGAGATAGCGAATTCACGCGTGGCCTCTCCCGCTTCCGCGACGTGCAATCGCTGCGCGTCGACATCCGCCAGGAGCAGAACCGCCCCTTCGGTCATCCCCCGGTCCACGGCTTCCCGCCAATGTTGTGTCACTCCTTTGTGCATCTATTTCAGCTTTCGCTCCTGCCGGGCCGAGTACGGTCCAGTGGCCTTGCTGTATCTTCCGGCTCCGCGGAGCGTCGCCCTCCAGAAGAAAGAAAGGTATCACTGCAACGCCCTGGAGGGCGAGGCTTCTGCCGAGCCGCTTTGGCTTGGCCACCACGCCCCCAACCTCTTATCCCCTCCTTTTGGAGGGGTGCCCCTGCGCAGCAGGGGCGGGGAGGGTTCTTGCGCACGCCTCCCGCGTATGGCGTGTACATCCAAAGCGGTGTCGCCGTCCTCCTGCGGAGGACTCTGCCACCGCAGTCCACATTCCGTTTGAGTCCGCCTGCTCTGTAGTCTCTTTTGGACGGCGGCGGCAGAGCGAAGCGTCGACGCCGCTTTGGCTTGGCCATGACCGGCCTGGCTCGATTCTATCCGTCACAACAACCACGTCACCAGACCCGGGAAGAACAGAACCAGCAGCAGCACAATGAGTTGAATAATGATGAAGGGGATTACGCCCCGGTACATGTCGGTGGTTTTCACCGACGGCGGGGTAACCCCGCGCAGATAAAATAGGGCGAAGCCGAACGGCGGTGTCAGGAACGAGGTTTGCAGGTTCATGGCGATGATGACGGCAATCCAGACCAAGTCCACGCCCATGGCATGAAAGACGGGCGTGAGGAGCGGTACGACGATGAACGCGATCTCGAAGAAATCGATGAAGAAGCCGAGCGTAAAGATGGTCAGATTCGTAATGATCAGGAGGCCGATGATTCCGCCCGGGAGATTGGTCAGCAGGTCGTGAATCCAGAGATCGCCGTCCAATCCGCGAAAGACGAGGGCGAACGCCGTGGACCCGATCAGCAACAGCATCACCATCGCGGTCAGGCGCATGGTCGATTCCAGGGTGTCCGTCAATGCGCCGAGCGAGAAACGGCCGGATATCATGGTAATGAGCATGGCCCCCAACGCGCCGAGGGCGCCCGCTTCGGTCGGGGTTGCGATGCCCGCAAAAATGCTGCCCAGGACAATCAGGATGAGGGCGAGCGGCGGGATCATCACGCGCAGGACGCGACGCAGCAGAACGGACGGCGCGATGTTCCGAACTTCGTGCGGCAAGGCCGGCGCGATGTCGGGATTGAAGTGGGCGACGCCGAAGATATACATCGCGAAGGCGCCCGCGAGGATGAGCCCGGGCGTCAGCGCCCCGACAAACAGGTCGCCGACGGACACACCCATTTGATCGGCGAGGACGACCAGCACGACGCTGGGCGGAATGATCTGGCCCAGGGTGCCGGAGGCCGAAATCACGCCGGTAGCGAGGGTGGGCTTGTACCCGTACCGCAACATGACGGGCAGGGAAATGAGGCCCATCGCGACGACCGACGCGCCGATTACGCCGGTGGCGGCGGCGAGGAGGGTGCCGACGAACACCACGGCCAACGCGAGGCCGCCGCGTACGGGACCGAACAGGAGCCCGATGGTTTCCAGCAGCTCTTCGGCCAGCCGTGATTTCTCCAGCATGGTGCCCATGAAGATGAAGAAGGGCACGGCCAGCAGGACATAATTCGACATGATCCCGAAAATGCGTTCGGGCAACGCGAGCATCAACAGCCAGGGAAACATATCCAGCTGGACGCCGATGACGGCGAAAATCAGGGCGACCCCGCCCAGGGAAAACGCCACGGGATAGCCCGAAAAAATAAAGAGCAACAACGCCGTCAGCATGAGGGGAGGAAGCCAATGATCCATCAGGTCTCTCCCGGATGATATTCGTCCATCGACTTCCGGATCAGGCCTTTCAGCAGCGCCCATTGCTTGATGCCGTCCGAGATCCCTTGCAGTAACAACAGGAAGAAGGCGATGGGGATGAGCGATTTGATCGGGTACCGGGGCAGGCCGCCCGGATCGGGCGACATTTCAAGGATCGACCATGAGTTTCGCACCGGGGCCCAGGATACCCACAACATGACGATGCAGAACGGAACCAAGAAGGCCATCGTGCCCACGAGTTCGATCCATGCCTGTATGCGCGGGCTGAGTCTGCCGAACAGGACATCCACACGGACATGGGCGTTATGGCGCAATGTATAGGCGGCCCCGAGCAGGAACACGGCGCTGAACAGATACCATTGCATTTCCAGGAACGCGTTTGAAGTGAGGCTGATGCCCCAATATCGTCCGACATATCGGGCGATGGCGTTGTACGAGCCGATCAGGATCATCAGCAGGGTGAGCCAGCAGGCCAAGCGTCCGACTCGTTCGTTGAGGCGGTCGATCCAGGAAGCGATGGTCAACAGCTTCTGCATGGGAAGAGGGTCAGGCCAGTTGTTTCTGCCATTCGATCTGGGCCTTCAACCCATCGTAGACGCTCGTGGCCGGATTGTAGCCGAGCTTGCCCTTGATCTTCTCGATGTGAGCCGAGGTGTGTTTCTGGTCGCCGGGCCGGGCGGGTTTCCGGTCGACTTGGATCTTGCGCCCGATGAGTTCTTCCAGCATGGCGCGTACCGTGTTCAGGGACACGATTTCGCCGCCGCCGACGTTGAAGACTTCGCCCAATGCCTGTTCGCGTTTCTCGAAAGCGAGCAGGGTGGCCTGCACGCCGTCCGCACAGAACGTGTTGCTGCGCGTTTGCTCCCCGTCGCCGAACAGGGTGAACGGTTCGCCTTGAAGGAGGGAGCGGATCAGGATGTGGTACGCCATGTCCGGTCGTTGCCGTGGGCCGTACACGGAGAAATAGCGGAGGATGGTGATGGGCAACCCAAAGTTGGCTTCGTAGGCGCGGCACAACTGTTCGCCGGCCAGTTTGGTGATGCCGTACGGGGAAAACGGCGCGAGGAGCGAATCTTCCGGGCCGGTGGCTTCCTTACCGTAGACGCTGGACGTGGAGACATAGATGAAATGGGGTATGGATTCGTCCCGTGCGGCATCCAGAAGTCGTTGGGTGCCTTCGGCGTTGCAGGAGGAGTAGGACTGGAAATCACTCCAGCTTTTCATCAATCCGGCCATTGCGGCCAGATGAAAAACGACATCCGCGCCGCGCACGAGGTCGTGCAAGGCCGCGCTGCGCAAATCGATCTCGTGGAACGTAAACGCCTTTTCCTTCCGCAACCCGCTCAGGTTGTTCTCCTTAAACGAGCGGGGATAATAGGGGATGAACGCATCAATCCCGATCACATCATGTCCACGCGCAATCAGCGCCTCGCTGAGGTGCGATCCGATAAACCCGGCTGCGCCAGTGACAATACAACGACTCATAGAATTCCCTTGCTCCTCTGCTAGTGGGCTCCAAGATAAACGCGTATGGCTCTGGGAGGGAAGGAAAAAGAAGGGGAATGGCCATGGGAAGGAGGCGGATTTCACTTATTCAGGGTCACTCTTAGAGATAATTCCTGTCCTTCCTTCTTGTCAAAGGCGGGTTAATCGTTTTACTATTTGCTCTTGAGGGGGTATCTATTACCGATCCACGTAGTAATTGAACGTAAGGAACTGCCGATGTTTTCACACAAAATCATTGACGGGCTGAGGCCTTATTCCGCTAGGGCGCTTCGCCCCGTCTTGTTCATGATCGCCTTCGTCGTTTTTGCCTTCGCGGCCACGACCAACGCGCAGGATCCGCGCGGATATCGGGGCCAATGGAATAGCTGGGGCTATGATGCCATGGCGCTGGATCTCAACGTCTGGCGGGTGACCGTGCCGCACGAATGGGGCGGTAATGATTTCCTTTTGGCGTCCAGCGATTGGAGCTACAAGTGGACCCAGGACGGCGAGGTGCCTTTGGCCACAATTGTAGGAGCTTTTACGGGAGGGGAAGACAGCTCGATCTCCGCCAGTCCCGGCCACCATTACACGTTTGCCATGAACAACGTGAATTACGGGCAGCAGGGGGTTATGATTGTTCAGGAGACCGAGAATCCGCCCGTCAGCATCTCCTCGGTCTCGCACGTGGTGAATGACGAGAT
>SKXR01000059.1 GCA_007128275.1 Kiritimatiellia bacterium | reverse complement strand
CATAGCCGGGCAATTGGAGGGCGAGGCTCCCGCCGAGCCGCACACCGTGAACGTTCTCCCCGCCCGCGGTTCCGCACGCTCGTTTATTCGAGTCTCCAGCGCATGCCGGAGCGTCATGCTCATGCGCTACGATCCGGCGCGGACGGAAAACAGCTACTACGTGGCGCAAGCCCGCTTTCTGCGCAAACAACGCTGGCCGGTTCCGGAAATCCTGTACGCGAGCCCATCCGAATATTGGGCTATCCTGGAGGATGTGGGCGCCGATTCGTTATTGGAACGGGTGAGCGCTTTGCCGCCCTCCACCGCTCTCATCGCCACGTATCGCGCCATCCTCGACCACGTGGTCGACCTGCACGGACGCGTGACCCGCGCGTTGCGTCGATCGCGCGTACCGACGATGCCGCCGTTCGGCCCCGCGCTGTATCGATACGAACGGGCACTGTTCACCGACCACTATCTGCGCGGTCACTTGAAACTAGACGAGTCGCTCATCGCGAAGATCGATCGCGAACTGCAACGCGCCGCGCGCGCGCTTGCGCATACCCGTCCCGTGCTGCTCCATCGCGACCTGCAATCGAGCAACATCTTCTTTCATCGCGGCGACCCCGTCTTCATCGATTTCCAAGGCATGCGCTTGGGCCCGGCGGCGTACGACCTGGCCTCCCTGCTCTGCGATCCGTACGTGGCGCTGCCCAACAACCTGCGCAATCAGTTGCTCGACGAATACACGGCCAAGGCCGATCCGCGCACGTTCCGCCGCGAAGATTTTGCATGGGCTTCCGTCCAGCGCTTGATCCAAGCCATCGGCGCCTACGCGCGCCTTGGGGCACTGCCGGGTTGCGACCGCTTCCTCAAGCACATTCCGACCGCGCTAAACCTGCTTAGGGAATTGCTGTCTGAGTGCCCGGGCCTACCCAACGTGAAATCGGTCATCACGCTTCCATAACCGCGGCTCGGCCAGACGCCTCGCCCGACCACGCCAGCAAGGGCGGACCCTCCGGGTGAGTCGCCTTCATTACCCCAACGCCGCCAGCGCCGCATCCAGGTCCGGATCGATGACCGTCGGTTCGCCGGCCACTTTGCGGGCGTTCTGAATATCCTTTAATCCGCTGCCGGTCATCAGGCACACAATCCGCTCATCCTTCTCGACGCGCCCTTCCTCCGCCAGCTTGCGCAGACACGCCCACGCGCAGGCGCAGGACGGCTCCACAAAAACGCCTGAGTTTCTTGCCACGTCTTTGATCGCGGAAAGAATCTCTTCGTCCGACGCCGTCACGGCCTGACCGCCCGATTCGATCACGGCCCGTAGCGCCGCCATCCCATCGCGCGGATCATCCACGGAAATGGAATCGGCCACCGTATCTGCGCTCACCGGCTCAATGCTTACCGAGCGCCAATCGACACCGAGTGGCGTCTTCCCATACTCGCGCAGCCGGTGCACGGCATGCGTGATGGCCGCACTGCCCTCCGCCTGCGCGCAATCGATTCGCGGCAATTGATCGATCAAACCGACCGCGTACAAATCCTTCATGCCTTTCCAGATCCCGCTGATAATGTTGCCGTCGCCCGTCGGCACAATGACCCGGTCCGGCGCTTTCCAGTCCAACTGCTCACAGATTTCGAAGCTCGACGTCTTCTTCCCTTCGCGCGTGAACGGGTTGAACCCGGTGTTGCGATTGAACCAGCCTTTTGCCGCGCACACCTTCGCGCACAGATCGAACGCATCGTCGTAGGTCCCGCGCACAGCCATGACCTTCGCGCCGTAGATCAGCAATTGAGCAATCTTCGCGGGCGGCGCTTTTTCGGGTACGAACACGACGCACGGCATTTCCGCCGAGGCGGCCATGCACGCCATCGAGCTGCCGGCGTTTCCGGTGCTTGCTCCACACACCACCTGCACGCCCGTCTCTCGCGCGCGCGCCAGGATCAACGCGCTGGCCCGATCCTTGAACGAGGCGCTGGGATTCAACCCCTCGTCCTTTAAATAAAGATTGTTCAATCCCGCCACCGCGCCGAGCCGGGGCACGGGATAGAGCGGCGTCGCGCCCACCCGCACCGGCGGAGCGGACTCGACGGATTGAATGGGCAGAAACGGTAGGTACTTGAACTGATCCTGACGCGCGCCCCCAAACGGGTCGCCCTTTTCCAGCGCCGCGCGGATCGTATCGTAATCGTATTGTACGTCCAGGTTTCCCTTACAGGTCGGACACACATAGCCGTCGAAATCGACGGCCAGCGTCGCCCCGCAGTTGATACATTGATATCCGGTCATGTGCATAATGGAGGCCCGTCTTCCGTGTTCAGTATCCAGTATTCAGTATGCAGTGTTCAGTGTATTTTCCAGTCCGCTACTGAAGACTGGACACTGCATACTGAACACTTTTTCCCACTTCCGCTATGGCTCAATGTGCGTTCCGTTCTTACCCGCAATGGCTTCCTCAAGCAAGTGCGGCTGCGTGATGATCACGTGTTTGCCGCCGCCCTCGATGAATTCAATGGCCGCCTCGACCTTCGGCTTCATGCTACCGGCGGCGAAGTGCCCCTCCTCCATATACTGTTTCGCCTCGGCCACGGTGATCCGATCGAGCGCCTTCTGATCCGGCTTGCCGAAATTGAGCATGACCTTGTCCACGGCCGTGGAAATGATGAACGTGTCGGCCTTGAGATTCTTCGCGAGCAAACACGACGCCGCGTCCTTGTCGATGACCGCCGCGCACCCTTCGAGGTCGCCGTTGTCCTTGCGAATCACCGGGATACCGCCGCCGCCGACGGCGATGACCACGACATCGTTCTCCAACAGAATGCGAATGGAATCCTGTTCGATAATTTCGAGCGGATGAGGCGAAGCCACGACACGACGCCAACCTCGCCCGGCATCCTCTTTCACCGCCCACCCGTCGTCCTGCGCATGTTTCCGCGCTTCTTCTTCGCTGTAAAAGGGGCCAATCGGTTTGGTGGGATTCGAAAACGCCGGATCATCCTTGTCGACCACCACCTGCGTGACCACCGTGGCCAGCGACGCCTGCATCCCGCGGCGCCGCAATTCGTTGGCCAGCGTCTGTTCAATTTGATAGCCGATCGCGCCTTGCGTATCCGCCACACAACTTTCCAGCGGCACCTGGTGCAGGACATTCTTGGCGAGTTCAGAGCGCATGAGAATAAAACCGACCTGCGGCCCGTTCCCGTGCGTCACGACGACCCGATATCCGGCCTCCAGCAGGCTGGCGATATGGTGGCTGGTCTGACCCGCCGCCTGGTACTGGTCCAACACCGACATGTGCGTCGAATCCGTGATCAACGAATTTCCACCCACCGCAATAACAACCAACGGTTTGCTCATAGCGCGCTCCTTCTTGGATCAACATACTCAAAGTACTAACGGGCAAGGATATCAGACCGCGCGAATTCATCAAGCCCGGACGTTCCGTTTTCCCTTCCAACGAGTGGAATCCCGTGCTAGCGTCTCCGTTGGATTAATTTGATTAACGAAAGGGATTAAGCATGAAGATGGTCTGTTTGGACGGATATACCTTGAACCCCGGCGACAACCCCTGGGACGGCGTGGAAGCGCTCGGCGACTTGACGGTGCACGATCGCACACCGGCGGACCAGATCGTCGAACGCGCCCAAGGCGCCGACATCCTTTTGACCAACAAGACGCCGATCACGGCGGAAACCATCGCGCAATTGCCGGACCTGAAATTCATTACCGTGCTGGCCACGGGCTTCAATATCGTGGACACGAAAGCGGCACGCGCGCGCGATATCTCCGTTTCCAACGTGCCCATCTACGGCACGGACACCGTCTCGCAATACGTTTTCGCACTCCTGCTCGATCATTGTCACAAGGTCGCCCATCACAGCGAGCGCGTGAAAGACGGCGAATGGGCGCGCCGCGGCGATTTCTGTTTCTGGGACTATTCGCTCACCGAACTCGCCGGCCTCACCATGGGCATTGTCGGGTTCGGCCGCATCGGACGGCGCACGGGCGAGCTGGCGAATGCATTCGGCATGAAGGTCATCGCCGCCGACGTGTACAAGGGGGAAGCGCCGGGGTACGACAATTTCGAATGGAAAGAGATCCCGGACCTGTTCGCCGAAGCGGACGTGGTCAGCCTGCATTGCCCGCAGACCGCGGACAATGTCGGCTTCGTGAACAAGGCCCTGCTGTCCACGATGAAACCGAACGCGTTCTTCATCAACACGGCGCGCGGCCCCCTCGTGAACGAACAGGACCTGGCCGACGCCCTCAACAACGATGTCATTGCCGGCGCGGCGGTGGACGTGGTGTCCAAGGAACCGATCGAACCGACGAACCCGTTGATGAAGGCCAAGAACCTGCTCATCACGCCGCACATGGCGTGGGGCACGGTCGCGGCGCGCACGCGCCTGATGGGCACGACTGCGGAAAACATCCAGGCGTTTATTAACGGCAAGCCGATCAACGTGGTGAACTAAGCCGGTTTTCCAATCATTGGAGGAAATTCCCGGTATTTTTCCAATCGTTGGAAACCGGCGCGCTCGGCTCCGTACCCGCTCACGCCGCCCCACATCCATGACGAATAAATGTCACACGTGTGACATTTATTCGTATGTCTGCTCACCGGTGCGGAATCCGATTCGGCGGGTGATGCCATCCTTCAAAAAGGCTCGCAGGGTTCCAACCCATCTCCTATATTCGCGCCGGAGCGATATGCTGATTTGCGGGGACCACCATGCTTTACGACGATTACCTTCATGATCTGGGCCTGATCCTGATGGCGGGGGTGCTGTTCGCGTTCCTCGCCGCCAAGATCCGCATGCCCTCGATTGTGGCGTACATTCTCGCCGGCCTGTTCCTGGGCCCTTTAACCGGCGTGCTCACCCTCACGGATTCGCTGGAACTGATTTCCGAGGTCGGCATCGCCCTGTTGCTCTTTCTGGTCGGTCTCGAATTGAGCCTCGCAAAGATCCGCGATGTGGGGCCCGTGGCGCTGGTAGCCGGTATCGGGCAGGTGGTGTTCACGGCTGTGATCGGGTTCGGCGTGTGCATGCTGATCGGCTTCACCGTGATGGAGTCCATCTTTCTGGCGACCGGTTTGACCTTCAGCAGTACCGTCGTGGTGGTCAAGCTGTTGGACCAGAAAAAGGAGTTGAATTCGTTGTACGGGCGAATCGCCGTCGGCATCTTTCTGGTCCAGGACCTGGTGGTCATCATCGCCCTCACCTTTCTGGCGGGGTTGGGGCGCGGCGAGGAATTTGCGCTGCGCGAGGTCGCCACGGGGTTGGGCTGGTCGTTCGGCGGGATGATTGTCCTGTTGGCTCTGATGATGATTGCGTCGAAATACGTGCTGGCCAAACCCTTTGCCTGGGCGGCACGTCAACCGGAAATGTTGTTCATCTGGAGTTTGTGCTGGTGTTTTCTGGTGGTGGGCGCAGCCCATGTGCTGGAATTATCCGTGGAAATCGGCGCCTTTCTCGCCGGCATCAGCCTCGCGCAACTGCCGTTCAGCGATGATCTCCGTCGCCGGGTTCATCCCCTGATGAACTTCTTTCTGGCGGTCTTTTTCGTATCGCTCGGCATTCGGATGGAATTTGGCCCGGTCGGCGCGCATCTGGGTTCGGCGATCGCCCTGTCTTTGTTCGTCCTGCTCGGCAACCCGTTCATTTTCATGGTCATCATCTCGCGCATGGGTTACAGCGAACGCACCGCGTTCAAGACCAGCGTCACGGTGGCGCAAATCAGCGAGTTTTCCTTCATCTTCGCGGCCATGGGCGTGGCCACCGGCCTCATTGACGATCCGATCCTGGGTATCACCGCGCTGGTCGGCATGCTCACGATCGGGATTTCTTCCTACATGATTCTGTACAGCGATCCGCTGTATGCCTGGTGTCGAAAGGCCAAGCTGCTCCGTCTGTTTCGTGCCGGCGACACGGACCCGAAGGAGGAGACGCCCCCGAAAGTGCGCTCGGATCACGTCATTGTGGTCGGGATGAACGCGTTGGGACGAGCGATTGTCCAACGTCTCCACGAAGCCGGGCAAACCACCCTCGCCATCGATGTGGATCCCGCGAAGTTATACGGACTCGGAGGCGACACGATGATCGGCAATGCGGAGTACTTGTCCGTGCTTGAGGAAGCAGGCTTGGACCGGGCCAGTCTGGTGGTGTCCGCCCTCCAAATCGAGGACACCAATCATTTGCTGGCATATGTATGCCGGTCACGCGGCGTCCCCTGCGCGATACACGCGTTCGACTTGTCCGTTATCGATGATCTCGTTGAACTGGATGTGAACTACCTGATGTATCCCCGCGTCGAAGGATTAAAGGTCCAGAACGAAGAGCTGAAGAATATCGGGGTGCTGCCGACATGATCGACCTCGCCATACTGCTCATGGTGGCCGCCGTCGCTTTTGCCATTCGGCGCGCGCTCCGTATACCGCTCATTCCGCTGCTGCTGCTCGCCGGGATGGGGCTGCGCTACAGCAACCTCGCGTTGGACGAGGAGGTGGCCCGGAATGCGTTGGATATCGGTCTGGCCGTGCTGGTCTTCGGCGCGGGCATGGAATTGAACCCCAAACGATTCGGCGGTCAAAACCGTTTGGTATTGGGCGTCGGCTTAGCCCAATTCGCATTTGTCGGTCTTGGCGGGGTGCTTTTGTCGCGCCTCCTCGGCCTGGACTGGTTGCCCGCGCTGTATGTCGGACTGGCCATCAGCACTAGTTCTACGCTGATCATTATCCGCCTGCTGAAGTCACGGCAACAGATGTTCGAGCCGTTCGGCCGTCTTGTCACCGGCGTTCTTCTCCTACAGGACTTGCTGATCATCCTCATGATCGTGGTCCTGATCCGTCTACCGGACGGCGGCTACGCGGTCTTGCGGGGGTTGGGTGGCCTCATCATTTTACTGGCATGCAGCTACGCCGGTTTGCGTGTCATCATGCCGTATGTGGTCCTGCGCCTGAAGTTGGATCAGGAATCGCTGGGCCTCACCGTATTGATGGTGCTATTCCTTTTCATGGGCCTCGCGCATCTGCTGACCTTGCCGATCATCACGGGCGCCTTTCTGGCCGGCGTATCCCTGTCCTCGTTCCCGGTCAACAGCGTCGCGCGCGGGCTGGTCAGTTCCCTGACCGCCTTTTTCATGGCCATGTTCTT
>SKXR01000039.1 GCA_007128275.1 Kiritimatiellia bacterium | reverse complement strand
CGCTATAAGGTGTTGGTCGTGGACGAAGCCCGCGAAGGGGCTTCCGGGATCGCGCGCATCGGCGGGCTGGTCACCTTTGTGCCCGAGACGCAGAAAGGCGATGTGGTGGTGATTGAGGTTACGCGTTTGCGTCGGAGTACGGCGGATTCGGTGGTCATCGAACGGATCGATTCGGGCGTGACGGTGCCGGGCCGGCCCGCACGCGAGCCGCGGGCCGCCCGCCCGGCTGTACCTGAGTCGGACATGGTGGGGCAGATCTTTCGCGGGACCATTACGGATATGGGGCGGGAAGGCGATGGCGTGTCCCGGGTGGACGGGAAAGTGGTGTTTGTGGAAGGCGCGGAACTGGGCGAGCATGTTGAGTTCAGGGTGATCGAGGACATGGGGCGTTTCGCCCGGGCCGAGGTCGTATCTAAATCGGACGTCCCTTTTGAGGACGCGCCGGCGGTCGCGACGGCGACCATGGAGCGCCCGAGCCCGCGTGGCGTACCGGTTGAACTGGGCGAAACATATGAGGTGACGGTTACGGACCGGGATCGACGGCATCCGACGGTCAACGGGGTGGCTCGGATTGATGGGTTGGTGGTCTTTGTGCCCGGCACGCAACCGGGTGATCGCGTACGGATTCGCATCACCGACGTGCGTGCGCGCTCGGCCACGGGCGAGGTGGTTGAACGACTCCCGGCAGAGGATGCGGGCGGCTGACCATGGCCCGCATTCTGACAGAAGAATCCTCGCTGACCCGAAAGCGGAAGGCGCTGGAGAAGGAAACGAACACCCTTCGTACATTGCTCCGCTGGGAAGCCGGTTTGGCGGGGGCACTGGTGATCACGGGGGTTGTGGTCTATTTTGTAAGCGGCCGGGACACCTTATTCTGGCTGGGCATTGCCGCGGCCATATTCTTTCTTGCCCACTATATTCGCATCCGTCAAAACAGCCGGGAAGAGAAGATTGTCCAAGCCGGGTTACGCGGTGAAACCGAAGTGACGCGTAAACTCGCCGATTCGTTGGACAACACCCATTATCTCTTCAACGATCTCCTGGTCAAGATGGGGCGCACATCGGCCCAGATCGATCATTTGGTGGTGTCGCCGAAGGGGATCTTCGCCATCGAGACCAAGAATTGGCGGGGGCACATCGAGGGCGAGGAAAGCGAGGATCGTTGGACCCAGACCAAGGAACCCGGCAAGCCTCCGATCCGCGTGTTCAACCCGATTCGGCAAAGTCAGCGACATGTGGAAATTCTGCGCGGCGCGCTGGAACGCGCGGGTATCGACTGGCCGGGGATCGTTTCGGTTGTTGTATTTCTTTCGCCCCGGACCACGTTTACCGTGCATCACGCGAAGACGCCGGTGCTTCGACCGGACGCCGCCGTGAAATACATCGCCGAGTATCAATCGGATCGCGAATACAGCGAGGAAGAAATCACGGCGGTCGTCAACCTGCTGATGAGGAGTGCATGAAGACCGATTGGTTACTCCGTCTTACTGTGCTGTTACTGAACACCGCCGGACTGCTTGGTTTTCTGGGCTGGCTGGTGTACAGCCGGGAACGCATTTTTTACACGCAGGAAGGCGTCCTCTATTTCCTGCCCTGTCTGCCCTTTTTCTTTGTCTATTTCTATGTGTTTCGTAGTCCCCGCGCGGAAGAAGATACGGACTATCCTGCAGATCACTCTTAGCCAAAGGATTCGTCATGGAACGAGGCGTAAAAATGCTCACGCGGATTATGGCGGTGGCCCTGTTGGTGGGCGCCGGTGTGATCCTCTTTCATCCTGATTATCGCGATACGGCACGGGCCATGTGGCGCGGGGAAATTGAAACGTCCGCGATCTGGGATTCCAATCGCGCGTATTACAGCGAAGTAGCCTACGAGGTGGAAGTGTTCCATGAAGATGCAAAGTAAGATTATCGGCGGTTGCTATCTGTATATCGGCGGCATCATCCTGGCGATGCTGTTTCCCATGGATCCGTCCTGGTTGCCGTGGCTGCGCCTGGCGTCCGGCATCGCCCTGGGCATCGCCGGATTGCTCCTGCTGATGGGGCTGGTGACGGGCGACACGGCGGACACCGCGGCACAACGGCTGTTCCGCGTTGTATGGCCCGCCTTATGTTTAGGCGCGATCTTTCTTGGATACACCCGGTACACCAGCGCCAACACCGTGCCGGACATGCAAGTCGGTGAGATCCGCATCGAGGGACCGACGCGGGAGTTCATTCAGCGCACGGACCTGCCGGATACCAGCCGGCTCCGTCTCGAGAAGAGCGAGGACATCGAGCGCGATATCCGGATCCGGATGGTGGGCGAACTGGATGCGCGCCTCCCGGTGATCCGCGAAGACGGCACGCATGCGATGGATACCGACGGCCGCTGGATGTTCCGTCAAGCGCGCATGCCCATCACCAGCGATGTCATCACCGTGCGCGCTGCGGACCCGGTCGGCACCGAATACGTGCTGGATCAGCCGTTCAGCCGCATTACCGGCATCGAGTGGCTGGAAGGCCCCGCAAGCGGGAGCGTCGCGCTGTACCGCATATCGAATCATATCGGCTCCTTCGTCCGGCCGGGCCGAGCGCAATCGCCGGTGACCGTGTTGGCGCGGATCACCAGCGATCCGCGCGTGTACGATTTCAAAACCGTGTTGATGGTTACGCCCGCGTTCATCCAGTATCCCGCAGGCGGCCCGTTCTACCGCGTCGAGGGCGGCGACATCCAGGTGACGATTCATCCCGGCATGGACGGCTACAACGAGTTTGCGCGCACGGCCGCGTATGGCGCCGACGTGCAGATTCAAGGCGAACTCACCGTGGCGCGCGCCGAATCGAATCCGGGCGGATTCAACGCGCGGCAATTCATGCAGAACTACAATATCTACGGACTCATGAGACCCTACCAGCCGCGCGGTCAACCGCCGCCGATGCGCATGGTGGCGCCGGAAGGACAGGACGTGCGGCCGGGCAACCCGTTGGTGTCGTTTTCCCTGAATTTGCGCGATCGCGTCCTGTTGCTGTTCAAAAGCACCATGCCGTATCCGCAATCCGCGTTTCTGGGCGGCGTGACGCTCGGGTTGCGGTATGGTTTGCAAGGCGCGCAATTCCCGGGCGAAGCGGAAGCCGGTCCGGTGGCGTCGCGACTGGGCATGGGAAAAAGCGAGGCCCAGATCGTGGACGACTTCCGCTCGTCGGGCGTCAATCACGTGCTGGCCGTGTCCGGATTGCATGTCACGATTCTGACCGTCATGTTCGTGGCGATCTTTGCCCTGTTGAAGTTCCCAAAGCAGGTGTTCGTGCCTTTCGTGATCTTTGCCCTCGTCGTGTTCGCCATTATCACGGGCGCGCGTCCCTCGACCTTGCGCGCCGTGATCATGAACAGTTTGTTTCTATTAACCTGGGGATATCTGGATAAGGGGCTATTGTCTTCGGTGCTGATCGGCGTGCCGGTGGCGGCGTTCTTGATCCTGATTCATAACCCGCTGGTCGTGGTCGATCCGTCGTTCACCTTGTCGTTCGGCGCGATTCTGTCGCTGGCCCTGATCACCATGCCGGCGCATGAACTCCTTTGTCGTCTGCGCGGAAACCGGTTCATGGCGGTGATCATTTTCGTGGTGGCGACGTCGTTGATCGGCATATTCCAATGGACGCTCATCACCACGCCGTTCTTCATCGGGCCGTGGGTGCTGTTCGGCCTGTTGATGTACTTGATTGCGGACGCCCTGGAAGAGAAAGGGCTCGGGGTTACCCGTCGGTTTGCGTTTTCCGCCATGCCCGAAGGCGTGAGCACCTTTCTGGCAGCCCAGATCGCCATCCAGATCGGCATGATGATTCCGTTGTCGGCCTTTTATTTCTGTCGCTGGCCGTTTGCCGGGGCGTACGCCAACTTGATTGCCATCCCGCTGATCGGCGTCGTGGTGCAGCTGGGCGCGATCGCCGGGCTCCTGGGCCTGGTCCCCGTCATCGGACCCTTTATTGCCCTGCTCTTGAGCGCGGCCAACTGGATCTTTGCCTCGTTCTTCCTGTGGCTCGCACATGTCAGCGCCACGATATTCCCGTATCCGTTCGTGCGTCGTCCGCGTGTGATCGAGATCGTGGTGTACTATTTCTTCATCGCCGCTTTCGTATGGCACAAGCCCCTCTGGAAATGGATACGGGGCGTGTGTGACCGGCGGGGTTGGACACATCGGCGCGCGCCCGTCCTCTTGGCCTGCGGCCTGGCGCTGGCGGCCACCATCCCACTTTGGGTGGCGCCGCCGCGCGATACGCGTCCGGACGGATTGCATGTGACCGTGTTGTCGGTCGGATACGGGAGCTCCATCCTGGTCGAATCGCCGGGCGGAAGAAGGATTCTCATTGATACCGGGTTCGTGGAGCATGAGCGCGGCCGTCGCAACGAGGCGGAACGAACGATCCTGCAGTACATGTCCCATGCCGCCATCCGCACGCTGGACGGATTGATCCTTACCTCGCCGTTGCCCGAACGGGCCGCCGGCGCGTCGTATATCCTCGGTCAGATGCGCGTGCATCAACTGTTCCTGCCGCCCATGTTGGCGGAGTTGTCCTCGGATATGACGTTCGATGAATTCAAGGCCTCGCTCGGTCCGCGGCTGCATATCGATACGCAGTACCCGTATGAACGGGTGCGCAGCATGTACCATGAACTGGTCGGCCATCCCGAGTGGCCGCGTCGCCCGTCGCTGGCGACGGCGCTGGAATCGCGGGGCGATACGGTGATCAATCGGTGGTCCGGTTGGAAGACCACGGCGCAAACCGTCGGGGCGGGCCATGTCCTGTTCGAAGAAGAAGTGGACGGCCAGTCGTTCCGCATCGAAGTGCTGGGTCCTGCGAGACAGCCCACGCCGACCCGGATTATTGAGAATAACGGACTGGTCCTGCGCGTGGTCTATGGCGACTTTGCCATGCTGATTACCGGTGCGCTTCATTACGACGGGCAACAACATCTGGCGCAGACGCGGGGCGCCCACGAACTTCAGGCGCAGATCCTGGTGGTCCCGCATCACGGCGCCGCCAATCCCACGCGCGCCATGCGGCCCGATCGCGGCGCGGTTCTGGACGCGCTGGAGGAAAGCACGCGTCCGTTGTTGGATCGGGTCAATCCCGAACTGGCCATTTTTGAATTCGGCAATCCGCGCCCGGTACTGGAAGACATGGGACGCCCGGCGGTGAACCTGTACGAAACCACGCGCCAATATTATCAGAGCCGGTTGGGCACGGACCAGGTGCTGAGCACGGACCGCGATCTCGCTATCATGATCCATTCCGACGGCCGGGATTATACGATGGATACGCAAGCCCGGCGCAATCGTGCGCGCGGCGGCGACGATGACGCCGTGTCCGATCTCTCGATCGGTTTGTGATTGCGGGCTGCCGCGTGAAGAGTCTTGTCACTCGGAACAAATGGAGTACTCTTCGTTCCAGTTTCTTATGAATACGATGCGATATATCAGTACACGCGGCAAAACGCCGGCAATGGGATTTCAGGATGCCGTGATGATGGGCTTGGCGTCGGACGGCGGGCTATTGATCCCCGAATCCATTCCCGACGTGCGGGACCGGTTGGAGGCGTGGTCGAAACTCTCGTATCAGGATATCACCTTCGAAATCCTGAAATTGTTTGTCGATTTGCCGGACGATGAACTTCGGTCGCTCATTGACCGGAGTTATGCGCCGTTTGAGCATTCGGAGATCGCCCCGGCGGTGCCGGTGGGCGACATCCGTATTCTGGAACTGTTTTACGGTCCGACGTTGGCCTTCAAGGATATCGCGTTACAATTTCTCGGTAATTTCTTCGAATACATTCTCGAACAGCGCAACCAACGTCTCAACATCCTCGCCGCGACCAGCGGTGACACGGGCAGCGCCGCCATTCACGGCGTGCGAGGACGCGACCGGATCAACATCTTCGTCATGCACCCCAAAGGGCGCGTGGCGCCGTTGCAGGAAAAGCAGATGACGGCGGTGCTCGATGACAACGTCTTCAATCTGGCCGTGGAAGGAACGTTTGACGATTGCCAGCGCATCATGAAAACGCTGTTCCGCGATTTGAAGTTCAAGGATCGTTATGCCCTCGGCGCGGTGAATTCGGTGAACTGGGCGCGTGTGCTTGCGCAGATCGTCTACTACTTTTCCGCCGGCTTGTATGTGCTGACGACCAGCGGAGCGGAACGAGTCCGCTTTTCCGTGCCGACGGGCAATTTCGGGGATATCCTAGCCGGATACTACGCGTATCGGATGGGGTTGCCGATCGGGAAACTGATCCTGGCGACAAACGAAAACGATATCCTGTCCCGATTCTTCAAGACGGGTGAATACAGTCTGGGCGACGTGGTCCCCACGCTCAGCCCGTCCATGGACATTCAGGTCGCGAGTAATTTTGAGCGATACCTCTACTATCAGGTCGGCGAGGATTCGATTCGGCTCAGCCAACTCATAGATCAATTCGAGAAAGACGGCGCGATGCGCCTTCCGCTCGGCCCGGACGGTTGCGTGGACGAGATATTCGAGGCGGGCATCGGGGATACCGACAGCACCCTGAAGACCATTCGGCGATACTATGACGAATACGGGTATCTCATGGACCCGCATACGGCCGTAGGCGTGGCGGTGGGCGAGACGTTTATGAAAGAGGATGAACCCCTGATTGCCCTGGCCACGGCGCATCCCGCGAAGTTCAGCCAGGCGATTCTGGATGCGACCGGACAGGATTTAGCGCATCACAAATATCTCGAACTCTTGCGGGATGCCCCGACGCGTTGCGAAACGGTCCCGGCCGACCTGGAGGCCGTGCGGGCGTATATCGAATCGCACGTGCCGGCGACGACCACGGGCTGAGCAAAGAGCCAGCCCTTCTTCCTCCAAAATACGCAGAAACTATCCCCTCCTGAGTTCCTCATGCATTAGGAAATGTGTTGTAAGTCGTTGATTTGTAACGGAACGATTGCTCCATCGGGTGTCCCGATTTGTAACCGGGGATCAATGCCCTAATGCGTGTTCGCCACGCCGCTTTGGATTGGACGCGCGCGGTGTGGTTTGTCTTCATCCAAAGCGGTGTCGCCGTCCTCTTCCGCTTCGCTACAGAGGACTCTGCCACCGCAGTCCAAATTCCCTTGAGGCGGCCTGCTCG
>SKXR01000234.1 GCA_007128275.1 Kiritimatiellia bacterium | reverse complement strand
TCGCATCCGTCCGGATAAGGTCGTACTCCCGATGGATTACGCCCTGTTCGTCCGATCGGGCTTCCCAGAAAATATCCGATCGCGTCTGCGTACGGGCCAAGCCTTGTGTGACGATAAAGCGATCGGTATTGCCGATGATGGATACGAAGTCGCCAGTATTGCCCGCCTGGTCGATGCCCGCAACTTCGATCTTATAGAACGAATCGAAGTTCAGGTCGATCAGGATCGCATTGGTTTGATCCCAATGATTAAGTTCATTCGTGTAGCCCGCTGTCGCGCGCGTAATCGTAGTCGTCGGCGCATCCGGGATCGCTTGCTCCCCTTCATCCACTTCATAGTACCGGATGATGAAGGTGTCCCAAGGGGACAATTCCATATAAGGCTCCGCGCGCGGCCCCGCCGCCGTCGCTTCATCACTGAACAGAGCCCATGCGATACCGATCTCGGTGGTTTCGTCGATATCGTCGAAGTGCAGGAATTCCTGATCGCTCGCACTCGTGGCCTCCAACCCGCTCACCGGAATGGGCGGCGTATGGTCCACGCGCGCTACGTACGGGATGCCCGGGTTGCGCAACTGGTCGTTCGGCCGGTCCATATCGGCATCCACGGCGAAGACGAAACCGGTCACGATCCCCTCTTCCAGCGCGATCTGGCTGCCCAGACGATCCGGGACCACGGCGCCCTCGGTAATGTTGGTGCCCCGCTGCCAGTCCGGGGCCGCCGCGCTCACATGCCTATATTCATGTATGCCGCTCTGATCCTCAGCTTCCTCGAACGACACCGTCATCTCTTCCTGATTGGTCCAAGCCGGAAGCTTGGTGAGCACCAGATCGTCGAAATACACCGTGGGCGTTCCGCCGCCCGTCACGCGGCGCAGACGCAGGGTCCATGTCCCCTCTTCGTCGATCGACCAACTGAACAGTTCCCAATCGGCGCTCGTTATATTCCGCGTCCCGAAACTCGTCCAAGGATCTTCCGGATCCTGACGGCCTTCCAGGATCACTTCACGATCCCCGGCGGCACTTAATTTTGCCCAGGCAAAGAACGTGCCCGGATCTTCCCGCTCCGGCATCTGCAGCCAGGCCTCTTCCGTGCCATCATTGCGCATCCCCATTACACGGACCTTACTGGGCATGTCCCCCGCAATCGGCGGGATGTTGATGTCGTTGCCGATCCAGACATCCTCATCGATATGGCATACCCAGTTGACATAACTGAAGTTCTGGCCGTTCGTCCAGCCATGATAATCCTCGAAGCCCATGATAAAGAGGTTATGCGTGGAGCTGATGCTCAAGTCGAGCGCGCCCATCAACGGGGGATAAATATCGTCGTCCACGACGCTGATGAAACCGACCCGCTTGTTTTCCAGGATCGCCTGATCGTCCGGACGGTCGTCGTCCGTGTCCGGGATCGTAACGGTGACCGGCAGATTGCCCGCTTCCATCATCGAGGTAATATCTTCCAGGCTCCAGGTCCGCGTGAGGGTCCACACGTTGGTCAGCACTTGATTCGTCGTCGTCTGGGCCGTGCTCAAGCCGGCATCGAAACCCGTGGTGTTGCCGATGACCACGTTCCCGAGGCTGAAGCTCATGACCTCGGGCAGATCCATTCCCGGCCGCGCCACGCCGGAGTATGCGTCGCGCGCGCCGAAGGCGAAGCGGATGCCGTGCGCTTCCGGATCGGCCATTTCGGCGTCCGTTAGCACAAAAACCGTACCCGTATCGGCGTTGTTCCCGGATGCCGTTGAGAGCCGAGGCCCTCGCACCAACGGATCCTGCGCGCTGGTCAGAACTTGGGGCGTGGCGTCATTGGTCGCCACCTGCAACGCGCGCAACGGGGTTCCGGCGGTGCCGCCGAAACGATGTGTCGCCGCTACCGGCGGATCTTCGTCGTCATCGATGATCCGCAAGGAAGCGAACACGGCGTTGGAATACCAGGAACGGTCGTTGGGTCGATCGTCGTCCATGTCGGCGAAGGTCGCCACGATATCGCGCAAGGTCGTACCGTCGCCGTAGAGCACGCCTCGATCTTCGTAGGGGATTTCGGTGTCGTATGCCCAGACGGTCTTGGAATCGGCCGTGAACGTTTCCGCCGAGCTCAAGCCGTTGTCATAGCCCGGATCGTCGTTGAATAAACCGTCGATGGTGACGACCATGTTCGTGCCGTCGTGCGTCGAACCGCGCTGCACGCCGCTGATCGGATCGTACACATTGAACCCGAACTCCAACGGATTCGCGCCGCTGATCTCCGCCAACTGCGCGTCGGTGACCTCGAAGATCAGGTCCGAGAGCGGATAGGCGTTGAACTGGATGTTGTCGAAACGGGTATTGCCTGCTCCACCGGAGGCGCCATCCAATCGAAGCCGCACGAACACTTGTGATTGGCCGTTCAACTCGGGGACCGCGCTCAAGTCGAATGTCGCCACTTCGGCCCCGGACCATGCGGTTCCGGATGTCGGCGGATCGTACGGATCTCCAAAGGCGGTGAACTGGACGCCATCCGTTGAATAGGATATCTGAACGTCGTCGTATCCGGTTCCACTCCGCCAGGTTCCAAAGGTCATGATCAAAGCCATATACTCGCTCATATCCAGCTCGAACTGGAAGTGCTGACCGTTGTTTCCGCTGCCTGTTGGAGAAAACGCCTCACCGGCCGGGTCGTCACCCACGCGATTAAGAGTTGATCCACCGTACCAGTTGATGGTCCCGGAGATATTATGGGTCATATCCCCCGCCCCATGGCTCACCCCGAACCGGTCTTCTTCGTCATTGAAGTTCCACGCGGCCAACAACGCTGCATCACCGCTCGGCACGGGGGCCAGCGTTTCGGCGCCCATCTTGATCTCCATACGGGCGGGGCCGATCCGCGGCGGGTACGGATCGTCGTCGATCACCATCACGGTCAGGGTATTGGTGGCCAGCAGATTATCGAACGGGCGATCGTTATCCGCGTCGGAGACCACGAAATGAGCTTGGTGCTCGCCCAGCACGATGTTTTCGTACACGCCCGCGGCGGCGGCCACGGTACCTGTCTGCCACTGGTTAGCCGCCGAGGTGATGCCCGAGCTGAAGTTGTTCGAGCTGATCAGCACGTCTTCGTGACTGAACAGGGCGAAATGCGGCGGCGGCGCCCAACTGGTGCCGGTGGGCTGAATACCCGTGGTGACGTCGCGCACGATACCGGTGATGGAGTACCCGCCTTGATTGATCTGCGCATCGGTGAGAATCGGTGTTTCCCAAGGTAGATCGCCCGGGCCGAACACGGTGAATCCGCCGTCAAAGATGTCGTCGAAATCGTAATCCGTGGTAGCCGACAGTTGTTGCCAGTTGGCGCGGGTGCTGATGGATTCCAACAAGTCCGACGCCGTACCGGTACGCGTGCCGATATACTGCCAGTTGACGCGACTTGACCCGGTGCCGACAACATCAATGGCCGTGTATTCGTTTTCCAGGCCGTAGTAGAGCGCGGAATTCTGGTTGTTGGTGCCGCCGCCGCCCGGATGCTCCTCGAGCCAATGGTTGCCCATGTTGAGCGCGTAAATCCAATGGACATTCTCCGGATCATCGGCGGGATTGGTCTCTCCGTCGTACTGATACACCGCCACCTGGTCCCCGGCATTGTTGAGGTTGGTGATCACCAGCGTGATGACGTCACCCACGGCTTCGCCGCCGGTGGAATCCCAGAAGGCCACATGGAATTCATCCAAGTTAGACCATTCCTGAAGATCATTGCGCTTCCATCCGGCGTCGGTAAACCACAGTCGCGTCCCTTCCGGGAACGGGCTCAAGACCACAAACGAGAAGGTTTCCCCGCCCCCCTCGCCGTCGCCCGTGGCCGGGTGACCGTTGACGCCGACGACCGCCACGCCGCCCGCGCTCAGCAGGCCTTCGGCGGTGATGCCGGAACCTTCCACCGTGAACTCGGCGATTTCCGGCGGCTCGGTATCGTCGTCATAGAGCTGAATGAAGCCGGCCGTGAGCAACTGATCCGCCTGATCCCCCGGCCGATCGTCGTCGCTGTCGAACAGATGCAATAGCACGCGGTTGGTCGAACTGACGGCGGCATGGACGTTGGGGCCCCAGAGCGCGCCGAGATCCTCGTACAACGGATTGAAGACCCAGGTGGTATAGGACTCGTCGTGATCCGTATCTTCATCGCTGAGATCGGACCGGAAGGCGGACGTGTTGTTGGTTAACCAGCCTTCAATGGTCACGCTGGTATTGGTCAGTGTTCCGTGGTCGCCGGCCGTGGTGGGGGTTGTACCGCGCTGAATCCCCGTGTAGCGATCCCAGATGTTGAACAGCAGGGTCAGGTCATTATTGGCGGCCAATTCACCGTCGCTGATCCGATGGATAGCGGCTTGGCCGGCCCCGTCGTACGGCAACTCCCCGGCGGTGCTGTTGGAGGCGATCATGGACACGTCCCCCCACAAGGCCGAGGAGACAATCGGCGGATCGTCATCGTCGTCACGCACCTGGATGCGGATCAGATAATTGGTCGTGACGTTCCGCGCGGTGTTCGGCCCGTCCGCCGCCCAGCCACCGCGATGATAGAGCGGGGCCCCGGACGGCTCGCCGTAGCTCAACCACGACCCGTGTTCCCACCAACTGCCGCCTTCCGTGTAACTGTCTTCCGCGCTGACGGTAAGGAAGTACTCGGTTAATGGGTTGTAGTCGGGAATCGAGAACGCCGCATGCACCCAGTTGGTAATGACCGGATCGCTGTTCCCCACGGCTGCGGTGTTGGAAGCGTGGAAGGCCACATCAATATCCCATTCGTAGGTGTTGGTCAGGTTGCCTTCGCCGTCATACTGATATTCCACGATATCCCAGTTGGGCGAGACACGTCCGTGATCCGAGACGATGTTCCACGTCCAATCCCCCGGGTCGCTGCCCCCGGCATGCTGCCTGTTGGTGGCGTAGACGCCGCTCGGATCCTCCCAGCGCAGAACAAAACCGAAGGTGTCGCCTGCGGCAATTTCCGAATCCAGCACGTCTTGAATGTACCCGAACTGAGCAATCCGATCGTCGTAATCGCCGTTGAAATAGCCGCCTACATCCGTTCCAATATAGAGCAGCGTCGGAACCGGTCCTTCGGAATCCAGCTTGCCGACCACGTTGAAGACATGGGTGGTGGCCTGGGACAGCTCGCCGGCCGTATCGCGCGCGCGCACGCGCCAGTAGTACTGGTCGTCAATCGTGCTTAACGCATAGGACGTCGTGTCCGCATCCAAATTGACGCGCAGGTAGATCGGTCCGTTTTCGGTTCCGCTGACCCCGTTGAAGTTCGCGTTGGTGCTGACTTCCAGCAGGTAGCCGGTCACTTCGCCGTCGGCATCCGACGACGGGTTCCATGATAAGGTCGGATTGCCGGCCACCGCGGCGTGGTTTGTGGGACCAACGAGGACGGGCCGGCTGGGCCGCTGATTGGGGATAATGGCCGACGCGCCGAACGACACATCGAAGAAGAAATCGATATCGCCATCGCTCAAATCCTCCGTCCACGCACTACGGGTGTACGCGTTGTCCGTCACGCCGTAGCTTGTAATGGAAATGGAATCCAACGCCGCGGGCGTGTTATCGGCGATCCACACCGTCCCCGCGCCCTCGTTGTTCCACACGCCGCTGTTGATGTAACTGGCCACGGTGAAACGGCCGACGGACGCGCCGTCCAGACCGACGGCGGCTCGTTCCACGCGGAATTCAATGGCGTTGTGGGTGTCGCTGATGGCCGCCTGCGCCCCCGCCGGCTCGTACCAATTTTCGCCGTCGTGCGCATACGCTTCGATGCGCGGCGAACCGCCGACCCGGTGGACATTCAACTGGTACTCGGGGAAGCGCTCCGCCGCGCCGTCGCCGAAATAGCCGTCGCCGACAAAGGTGTTCGCGTCGTCGCCCAGCCAGTTCATGGCCGCACTACCGCTGTCGCGGCGCGTATCGATGCCGACGGCCACATACGGAAGGTCCACGTTCGTGATGTTCGTCATCACAACCAGGAAATACACATGCGTGTCGTCCGCAAAGATGCGGAACTCCTCGATGTCGGCGTTCGGATGCCCGGCGTTGTCTGTACGCACTTCGCCGATCTTATCGCGCCAGATGTATTCACTCACGGAGACATGCCCGCTGTTGATCGGAACCGGAGGCGCACCGACCCAGTCGGACGGATCGCCGTCCACGACGATCTCCTGAACGCCCGGCGCGGTCGAGGCGTTGGCCTCGTCATACGCGGTGGAGTAATAATCCCAGTTTTCGGAGTAGAATCGGTAATAGTAGGTTTGGTCGGGCGCCAATCCGCCGTCATTGAATTCCGTGAGGGCGCCCCGATAGGCCACCACCCCGTCCCCGATCGGGTCGCCGGCGCTGTACGCCGCGCCCTGCGTCGGGGCCACCCAGCCGGTATCCGTTGTTTGCCGGACCACGAGCACATCGTGCGGCACGGTATTCCTCGTCCACGAGAGATTGATCTGGGAATTGGTAAACGTGGCATCCCGGGTGGCGGACGCAGCGGTCGGTTGAGGAATCGCCACCACCTTGATCGCGTTTGTGGAAGGCGTGGACTCATCGCATCCGCTGCCGGAAACGGTGAAGCGATACGTATGATCGCCGGTTTGCGCCATTTGAAGCCGATTGCTCCAGAACGTGTTCGAGGCTTCGTTCTTCAACCAACTCATGGCATGGGTGGTTTCCGACGTGTCCGCCCAGAACATGGTCATTTCGGCCGTCTGCCCCAGACCGATCGGGAAACTCTGCACCTCGAACCGTACGCGATCCCCGAGATACACATCCCCGGACGGATCGCGCTCATGATCGCCGATCCAGGTCGGGCATACGCCGGGCAACAGTTGCGCCCATTCGCGCGCAATCCGGATTTCGTCGAACTGCGCCACGCCGATGTTTCTGCCTTCGCCTTCCGCGCCCGCATGAATGCGGATGCGGTTGAACGAACCGAAGCTGACGTTGTTTTCCGTCACCTCCCACGAAGGCTCGCTGGTGGGGAATCCGTTATCGCCCTGCTTCCAGGCACTGGCCTGCAGGCGGTCATTCTCAAAGTCGTACTTGCCGACCACGAGATACACGTTTTCGGTCCCGCCCCGACCGTCGTTGTCGGCGGTCCCGCGCAGGTCACGATCCGCCCACCACGTCGTTGTACCGTCGCTGATACCCAGCGTGTGCCAATTGCCGCCAAACCCCTTGCCGAAGAAGGCCCGCTCGTTGTCATTGTCCATCAG
>SKXR01000263.1 GCA_007128275.1 Kiritimatiellia bacterium | reverse complement strand
TCCGGAATTGCTTGCGTGTCCCACTTCACCCCTTCCGAGGTGACATCAAAGATATAGGCCTGCATCGTAAACAGATCGATGACCCCCTTGAACTCGTCTTCCGCGCCCATGGGCAACTGCACCGGCACCGGCGATACGGCGAGTCTTTCCCGCATTTGACGCACGGCCTGATCAAAATTCGCCCCTTTGCGGTCCATCTTGTTGATGAAGGCGAGACAGGGGATCTTGTACTTGCGCGCCTGGCGCCAGACGGTTTCGGACTGCGGCTGCACGCCGGCCACCGCACAGAAAATCCCGACCGCGCCGTCCAGGACCCGCAGGGAGCGTTCGACCTCCACGGTGAAATCCACGTGGCCCGGGGTGTCGATGATGTTGATCTGGTGCTCTTGCCAGAAGAAGGTCGTGGCCGCGCTGACAATGGTGATGCCGCGTTCCTGCTCCTGCTCCATCCAATCCATCGTGGCGGTGCCGTAATCGACTTCGCCGATCCGGTGGACGCGCCCGCTGTAGAACAACATGCGCTCGGTGGTCGTGGTTTTCCCGGCATCAATGTGGGCCATGATGCCGATGTTGCGAATCATCGACAGAGGACGACGGCGACCCTCTGCTTCGAGCGGAGGGCCTGAGGAATCCTGTTTGGATGTGTTTGGATGTTCCAACACGTTTTCCATTGACGATTCAAGGGATTTATTACCACCGGTAATGGGCGAAGGCGCGGTTGGCCTGCGCCATTTTGAAGGTGTCTTCCCGCTTCTTGACGGCGGCGCCCTGGTTCTTGTGGGCATCCATCAGTTCGATCGCCAGCGCGCGCGCCATCGGCACGCCCTTGCGAGAACGGGAAAATTGGATAATCCACCGCAAGGCCAATGCGATCTGCCGATCATCACTGACTTCGATGGGCACCTGATAGGTCGCACCGCCGACGCGCCGCGACTTCACTTCCAGACGGGGCCGCACATTGTCCAAGGCCCGCTCCACAAACGAAATGGGATCTTCCTTGGTCTCCTCATGAATCTCGTCGAGCGCGCTGTAGATAATCTTCTGCGCGGTGGCCTTCTTGCCTTTGCTCATCATGTGACTCACAAAGCGTCCAATCAAGGGGCTTTGATAGCGCGCGTCGCGCTGTATCGGTCGTTTAACTGCACTACGTCTTCTTGCCATAATTCCCTATCCTCACGCCTTGGGCGATTTGGCCCCGTATTTGGAACGTCCCCGTTTACGCCCGTCCACCCCGAGACTGTCCAACGCACCACGCACGATGTGATACCGCACGCCCGGCAAATCCTTCACACGACCGCCCCGCACCAGCACCATGCTATGCTCCTGGAGGTTGTGTCCTTCGCCCGGGATATACGCCGTCACTTCAAAGCCGTTGGTCAGACGCACACGGGCGACTTTTCGCAGGGCCGAGTTCGGTTTCTTGGGAGTCTGCGTCTTCACCTGAAGACACACGCCCCGCCGCTGCGGACAACGGGACAACGCAGGAGATTTATTCTTCTTGCGCAGCGGTCGTCGCCCTTTATTCACTAATTGATTGATCGTCGGCATAATAGTCTCTCTTTCCTAACAGAAGTGGCAGAACGTAGCATCACAGGCGCCTTCGGTTCAACCGTTGATTTCCCTTCTCAGGACGATTTCTTCTCCTCCAGGAAATCCTCGCCCAATAATTCCTCGGCGGTAATCGGTTCCGCCAGCGGCACCAACTTGATATTGCGATACATGTGGAACCCGGTCCCGGCGGGAATGAGATGCCCCATAATCACGTTTTCCTTGAAGCCGCGCAGGTTGTCGATCCGACCCAACGCCGCCGCGTCGGTCAAGACGCGCGTGGTGTCCTGGAAAGACGCCGCAGAAATGAAACTCTCGGTCTCCAGAGCCGCCTTGGTGATGCCGAGCAGGACCGGCGTCGCTTCCGCCGGACGTTTCCCTTCGCCCATCGCCTTCTGGTTTTCCTCCTGGAACAGGTACCGCTCCACTTGCTCGCCCCAGATGAACTGGGTATCGCCCGGCTCGGTAATCCGTACTTTGCGCAACATCTGATGCACGATAATTTCAATGTGCTTGTCGTTGATTTCCACGCCCTGCAGACGGTAGACCTGCTGCACTTCGTTCACCAAATGTTCCTGTAATTCCTGAGGACCGCACACTTCGAGAATTTCCTGCGGGACCACCGGACCTTCGGTCAACTGTTGGCCCTTGCGCACGTGATCGCCTTGGAAGACGACGATATGCCGACCCATCGGCACCAAATGCTCCTCTTCCTCGTTCGTCACGGTGTCGCGCACAAGAATGCGTCGCTTGCCGCGGGCAATGCCGCCGAACTCCACCACGCCGTCGATCTTGGCGATCTCCGCGGCGTCTTTCGGACGGCGCGCCTCGAACAACTCGGCCACCCGCGGCAGACCGCCGGTGATGTCCTTCGTACGAGACACTTTGCGCGGCGTCTTGGCCAGCAGGGACCCCGCAGGCACCACCGTATCGGCGCCCGCCATCACGTGCGCGCCCGCCGGAATCGAATAGTAATGGACCACTTCCTTCGTGTCCGGATCCTTGATGACGATCTGCGGATGCAAGTCTTCCTTGTGCTCCATGACCACCGTGCCCTCGAGACCGGTGGACTCATCCATCTCCTTGCGTACGGTGACGCCTTCGATGAAATCATGGAACTGCACCAACCCGCGTTGCTCGGCCAAAATCGGCACGTTATACGGATCCCATTTGCAGAAGCTCTCGCCCTTCTTGACCGTGCCGCCGTCCGGAACCGTGATCACGGCGCCGATGACGATCGTATGCCGTTCCAATTCCCGGCCTTCCGCATCGTAAATCCCGATGACGCCGTTCTTGTTCAGCGCGATCAAACTGCCGTCGAGGGCCGCCACGGTGCGCAATTCATGGTGATGCACAATGCCGTTATGTTTCGAAACAATCTGCGGCTGCTTGAAGATCGAGCTGGCGGTACCGCCGATGTGGAAGGTACGCATCGTTAACTGCGTGCCCGGTTCCCCGATGGACTGCGCGGCGATAATACCGACCGGTTCGCCCAAGGCCACGATGTTGCCCGTGGCGGGGTTGCGCCCGTAGCACTTCGCACAGCAGCCGTGACGCGTTTCGCAGGTCAGGATGCTGCGGATACGCAGGGATTCGAAGCCGGCCTTGCCGATCAAGCCGGCCGCGGTTTCGTCGATCTCCTGCCCCGCAGCCACGATGATCTCCTTGGTCAACGGATCACGAATATCGTCCAGCGCCGTCCGGCCGACAATACGGGACTCCAACGGAACGAGTTCCTCGTCGCCTTCATAAATCGCCTTGATCTCAATGCCGTTGAGCGTATGGCAATCCTGCTCATACACAATAATGTCCTGCGCGACGTCGACGAGTTTGCGGGTCAGATACCCCGAATCCGCCGTCTTCAGCGCGGTATCGGCCAACCCTTTCCGGGCGCCGTGCGTGCTGATGAAGTATTCCAGCACACTCAACCCTTCACGGAAGTTCGACAAAATCGGGCGCTCGATAATTTCGCCGGAAGGCCGGGCCATCAGGCCGCGCATCCCCGCCAACTGACGGATCTGCTGCTTGCTGCCGCGCGCGCCGGAATCCACCATGATGAAGATGGGATTCAGATAATCCTTGTTATCGTTGTATTCCATCTTGCGATACATGACGTTGGAAATCTCGTCCGTCGCATGGGTCCAGATATCGATGATCTTGTTGTAGCGTTCGCCGTCGGTGATCACGCCCTTCCGGTACTGCGCTTCCACTTCCGCAATCGTCTTGCGGGCGTGCGCAATGATCCCGGCCTTCTCGTCCGGGATCGCCATGTCCCCGATACCGACGGATATGCCGGCGAGCGTAGCGTGTTCGAACCCGAGCTCCTTCAAGCGGTCCAACATCCGGACGGTTTCATCCTGGCCGGCTAACCGGTAACACTCCTCGATCAACCGCTCCATGGCCTTCTTGCCGACAATCATGTTGATGAAGCCCATCTGCTCCGGCCAGATTTCGTTGAAAAACACGCGACCCACCGTGGTCGTAATGACGGAGTCGTCTTTCTTGCCGTGCAGGGTTTCGCGCCCGTGATCCGGGTTCTTGAATCGGATCCGATCGTGAATGCCCAACGCCCCCTCGATATAGGCCGTCTGCACTTCCGCCGGATCAACCAGAATCGGCAGCCGCTGCGGTTCTTCTTTCTTGGACTTGTCCACCTTCTTGCGCCCGGCGATACGATCCGTCTGCGACTCGGTGGTCAAATAGTAGATGCCCAACGCGATGTCCTGCGAGGGCGTCGTGATCGGCCGTCCGCTCGACGGGGAGAAGATGTTGTTCGGCGCCAGCATCAACAGGCGCGATTCCATTTGCGCCTCGATCGACAGCGGCACGTGCACGGCCATCTGGTCGCCGTCAAAGTCCGCATTGTATGCCGTACACACAAGCGGGTGAACGCGAATGGCTTCGCCTTCGATCAACACCGGCTCGAACGATTGGATGCCCAAACGGTGCAAGGTCGGCGCGCGGTTCAACATGACCGTGTGCCCCTGCGTCACCTCTTCCAGAATGTCCCAGACCTCGTCGGCTTCGCGTTCGATCATCTTCTTGGCGCTGCGCACGGTGTGCACCACGCTCATTTCCTTGAGACGGCGGATGATGAACGGCTCAAACAGGACCAGGGCCATCTTTTTCGGCAACCCGCACTGATGCATTTCCAGTTCCGGCCCGATCACAATGACCGACCGGCCCGAATAATCCACGCGCTTGCCGAGCAGGTTCTGGCGGAAACGCCCCTGCTTGCCTTTCAACATATCGCTCAACGACTTGAGCGGGCGGTTGCCCGCGCCGGTCACCGCACGTCCGTGCCGACCATTGTCGAACAACGCGTCCACGGCTTCCTGCAACATGCGTTTCTCGTTCCGGATGATCACATCCGGCGTCTTCAGGGAAAGCAGGTTTTTCAACCGATTGTTACGGTTGATCACACGGCGATAGAGATCGTTCAGGTCGGAGGTCGCGAATCGGCCGCCTTCCAACGGGACCAACGGACGCAGATCGGGCGGAATCACCGGCAACACCTCGAGAATCATCCATTCCGGACGGGTCTTGCTCTGACGAAAACCGTCGATGACCTTGATGCGCTTCGTCAACTTGGTCTTGGTCTGCTTGCTGCGCGTGCCTTCCATCTCGGTTTCGATCTCGGTCAATGTCTTCTCGAGATCGATTTCCTTCATCAATTCGGCGACGCCCTCGGCGCCCATCTTGGCGACAAACGCATCGCCATACTTGTCCTGGGCTTCGCGGTATTCGAGCTCGCTGAGCAACTGCTTCTGCTGCAGCGGCGTGTCGCCGGGATCGACGACGATATAATCCTCATAGTACAAGACGCGTTCCAACGCCCGCGCGGTCATATCCAGCACCAGCCCCATCCGGCTCGGCGTGCACTTGAAGAACCAAATGTGCGAAACCGGCACGGCCAATTCGATATGCCCCATGCGTTCACGCCGTACCCGCGCCAAGGTCACTTCCACGCCGCAACGGTCGCAGACCACGCCTTTGTGCTTAATGCGCTTGTACTTGCCGCAGGCGCACTCCCAGTCCTTCGTCGGGCCGAAAATACGCTCGCAGAACAAGCCGCCTTTTTCGGGCTTGAACGTACGGTAGTTGATCGTCTCCGGATTCTTGACTTCCCCGTATGACCATGAACGCACGGTCTCCGGAGAGGCCAGCGTGATGCTGGCGTAATCATGGCCGGTATCGGATTCAACGCCTAATATGTTTGCCGCATCGCTGTGTTCCAATGTCCTGTCCTCCATTCAATTAAATCGTTCGCCGTCGCCTCAATCCGTACTTCGATGGATCCGCATGTCGAGCACCAGGCTCTGCATTTCCTTCAGGAGCACGTTGAACGACTCCGGCACACCGGCTTCCAGCGTGTTCTCACCCTTCACAATCGACTCGTAGATCTGCGTCCGGCCCAACAAGTCATCGCTCTTGACCGTCAACAGTTCCTGTAACGCGTAGGCCGCCCCGTAGGCTTCCATGGCCCACACTTCCATTTCGCCGAACCGCTGACCGCCATACTGCGCCTTGCCGCCCAGCGGCTGTTGCGTAACGAGCGAGTACGGCCCCACGGCGCGCGCGTGAATCTTGTCGCTGACCAGATGGTGCAGTTTGAGCATGTAAATCTTGCCCACCACGACTTTCTGATCGAACGGCTCGCCCGTGCGGCCGTCGTACAAGACCGACTTGCCTTTCTCCGGCAAACCCGCCTCTTTCATCATTTCCCAGATGCGCTCTTCGGAGATCCCGTCGAACACCGGCGTCGCCGCATGCAGTCCGAGCTTTTCGCAGGCCCAACCCAAATGCGTCTCCAATACCTGCCCCACGTTCATGCGCGAAGGCACGCCCAACGGGTTCAACACGATTTCCACCGGCGTCCCGTCCGGCAGGAACGGCATGTCCGCCTCGGGCATGATCCGGGCAATGACGCCCTTGTTGCCGTGGCGACCCGCCATCTTGTCGCCCACCGCAAGCTTGCGCTTGCTGGCCACGTAAACCTTGACCTGCTTGATGATGCCCTGATCGATCTCGTCGCCGGTCTCCAGCCGTTCCAAGGAACGCTCGTTCTCCTCTTCCAGCTCCGCAAACCGCGCGCTGAATTCGTGAATGATGCCCGTGATCTTGATCTGAATCGGACTGGGATCGATCTCAATATGATCGTGCGCCGCAGCCAGCTTGCGAAGCAGGGTCTTGGTGATCTTCCGGTTGGCCGGAATGATGATCTCGCCCGTCTCCACATCCACCACGTCCAGCGGAATCTTCTCGCCCAGCAGGATGTTGCTCATCGCTTCGGTCAGATCGTCGTGCAACTGCTGTTTGCGAGTCTTGTAATCATCGGTCAACTGCTTCAGCTGCTTGCGCTTCTCCGTGGCGGTCATCGACGTGCGCGCCACCGGATTGCGCGACGACACTTTCACGTCCATCACAATCCCGTCCACGCCGCTCGGCACCGTCAACGAAGTATCCCGCACATCGGCGGCTTTCTCACCGAAGATGGCCCGCAACAAACGCTCTTCCGGCGCCAGCTCCGTCTCGCTCTTCGGCGTGATCTTGCCGACCAGAATATCGCCGGGCTTCACTTCCGCGCCGACGCGAATCACCCCGCCGGAATCCAAATCATGCAACGCCTCGTCGCCCACATTCGGGATGTCCCGCGTGATTTCCTCGGGACCCAACTTCGTGTCGCGCGCGCCGCATTCAAATTCCTCAATATGGATCGAGGTGTAATAATCATCCTTCACCATCTTTTCGCTGATCAGGATGGCGTCCTCAAAGTTGTATCCGCACCAAGGCATGAACGCAACAAGCACATTCCGGCCCAACGCCAATTCGCCCTGATCCGTCCCCGGACCGTCCGCAAGCACCTCGCCTTTCTTGACCTTCTGGCCCAGCTTCACGATCGGCCGCTGATTGAAACACGTGCCCGCATTGGAACGCATGAACTTGCGTAAATCATACGACTGATACTCGTCCGCCGGCGTCTTCTTTGTCGGCAGATCCCCCGTCTTGGACACAATAATCATGTCGGCGGTGACCTTGGCCACTTTGCCGGCTTCCCGGGACGAAATCAAAACGCCGGAATCTTCCGCGACCTTGCCTTCGATCCCCGTCGCCACATACGGGCGCTCCGAAATCATCAGGGGCACGGATTGACGCATCATGTTCGAACCCATCAACGCGCGGTTCGCATCGTCGTGCTCGAGGAACGGGATCAGGCTGGCCGCCACACTCACAAGCTGTTTAGGCGAGACGTCCATGAAATCCACGCGGTCTTTCGGCACTTCCAGGAAGTCGCCGCGATAACGCACCAGTACGGTGTCGCGCACAAAACGGCCCTTCTCGTCGAGGGGCGCGTTGGCCTGCGCAATGACGTACTTCTCTTCCTCGTCGGCGCTCAGATACAGCACTTCATCGCTGACCCGGCCCTTGTCGGCCTTGCGGTACGGGGTTTCGATGAAACCGAACTCGTTGACCCGCGCATACGTGCTCATGGAGGAGATGAGCCCGATGTTCGGACCTTCCGGGGTTTCAATCGGACAAATACGCCCGTAATGACTGGAGTGCACGTCGCGCACTTCGAAGCCGGCGCGTTCGCGGCTCAGTCCGCCCGGTCCCAAGGCGCTCAAGCGGCGCTTGTGCGTCAGTTCCGACAGCGGATTCGTCTGATCCATGAACTGACAGAGCTGGCTGCGGCCAAAGAAATCCTTGATGACCGCCGACAACGCCTTCGGATTGATCAACTTCTGCGGCGTCAGCTTCTCAACCGTCGAATCAAAGATCGTCATGCGCTCCTTGACCAGACGTTCGGTACGGGCCAGGCCCACGCGGCACTGGTTCTCCAGCAACTCGCCGACCGTACGAATGCGACGGCTGCCGAGATGGTCGATATCGTCGATCGACCCCTCGCCCATGCGCAGGCTGATCAGATACTTGAACGCCGCGATGAGATCTTCTTCGCTCAACACGCGCGAATCGTTGTTCTTATCCAAGCCGAGTTTCTGCAGGATCTTATAGCGGCCTACCCGCCCGAGATCGTAGCGGCGTTCGTCGAAGAACGTGCGTTTGATCAACTGCTTCGCGTTGGACACGGTGGCCGGATCGCCCGGACGCAGCTTCTGATAGATGTCTTTCAACGCCTCTTCCGTCGAGCTCGCGGTGTCCTTCTGGACACTCTTCAGGAAAATGCCCTCGTCCCAAGACACGTTCACCACTTCCAGCTTCTTGAAACCGGCCGACTTCATCTGCTTAAGCAGTTCGCGGGTCACCGGCTCGAATTTACGGGCCAGAATCGACTGCGAATCCCCGTCGATGACATCGGCGCGGGTCACGCGGAAATCGATCTTTTCATCCGGAATCGTGTCTTTCAACGACAGCGACTCGAACTGGTAGTACAATCCGAGCAACTCTTCGTCCGTGCCATAACCCAGCGCGCGCAACAGCGTCGTCGCGAGAAACTTGCGACGGCGGCGCTGGCGATCGAGGTACATGTAGATCATGTCCGACGTATCGAACTGCACTTCCACCCACGAACCGCGGTCGGGAATGATCCGGAACGAATACAACACCGATCCGTTGGCGTGCAGGGACTGCTCGTAGCAGATGCCCGGAGACCGGTGCAACTGACTGACGACCACCCGCTCGGCGCCGTTGATCACAAAGGAGCCCTGCTCGGTCATCAAGGGGATCTCCCCGAGATAGACTTCTTCTTCACGGACCTCTTCGCCGTCTTTCAACCGCAGCGTGATATACAGCGGGGCGGCGTAGGACAACGCCTCGCGAATGCATTCCAGCGCGGACATCTTCGGATCCTGAATCTCGTATTTCACGAAATCCAGCGTGTATTGCCCGTCGTAACTTTCGATCGGGAACACTTCCTTGAATACGGCCTGCAAACCGACGGCTTTCCGTCTGGATGGAGAAACGTCCTTTTGTAGGAAATCCTTGTAGGACGCCGTCTGAATCTCGATGAGATCCGGAATATCTACGACATGTGGAAGTTTCCCGTAATTAATTCTCTCTGCCATGCAGCACCTTGCTTCTTGGAAGTGTAACTCGACCAGACCAATACATCCGACGGACCGTCACTCGACGGCCCGCACCCTTCGTAACCGATACCGGCTACTTGATCTCGACTTTGGCGCCGGCGCCTTCGAGCTTTTTCTTGATCTCTTCGGCTTCTTCCTTGGTAACGCCTTCCTTGACCGGTTTCGGCGCGGATTCGACCAGGTCTTTGGCTTCCTTCAGCCCCAACGAGGTCAGACCTCGGATTTCCTTGATGACCTGAATCTTCTGCCCGCCGACATCCGCCAGAACCACCGTAAACTCGGTCTGTTCTTCGGCCGCCTCGGCCTCGCCGCCGCCCGCACCGGGAGCCGCCGCTACGGCCATAGGAGCCGCCGCCGACACGCCCAGACGATCTTCAAGCGCCTTAACGAGCTGTGACAATTCGAGTACGGAGATGCCTTCAATCCAATCGACAAATTCCGCCATTTTGCCGTCCAACTGTACGGCGTCCTTCTTCTCAGCCGCATCCGCGGCTTGCGTAGTTTCTGTTGTTTCCGCCATGACTTACTCTCCTCCTGAACACGCCTGCTTACTACATCAGGCCTTTTCTTTTTTATCCCGTACGGCCTGCAGTACATACAACAGGCTACACACTTTTTGATTCAACACTCCGACAAACTGGGTCAACGGAGCCGCAATCGTTCCAACGGCCCGGCCCAACAATTCCACACGCGGCGGAAGGGAGGCCAGTTTCTCCAAATCCTCGGCCGACAACACCGCGCCCGAAAAGGCGCCCATCTTGATCACCGGCTTGTCGTGCTCTTTGATGAACGCACGCAGAATCTTGGCGACCTCAACCACGTCGCCTTCGCCCGAAACCACCGCCGTGGGCCCCTTGATCCCTGCATTCAACGCGTCCAACTCCAAATCACTGGTGATCCGGCGCAGCAACCGGTTCTTGACCACCGAATACTCGGCGGAAGCGCCCCGCAACCGGCTTCGCAAATCCGTGGTCTTGGCCACGTCCAGACCGCGATAATCGGCCAGGATCACAAATACCTTGCCGTCCACCTTGCCGCGGATTTCATCGACCATTGTTTCTTTTTCGGGTCTCATAATTCCTTCCTCGCCATCCGTCCGTTACGCCGCCAATTCCCGGGCCGCGACCTTAAGGCCGGGTCCCATGGTGGAGGTGACCGTGCAGTTCTTGATAAAGACACCCTTGACCGCGGCCGGCTTGGCGGCCTTCACGGCCGCCAGCACCGCGCGGGCGTTCTCCACCAGCGCCTCGACGCTAAAAGAGAGCTTACCGAACGGAAGCATCACGTTGCCGTGCCGATCCATCTTGAATTCCACCCGACCCGCCTTGAACTGATTGACGGCCGTGGCCGTATCGTCCGTCACGGATCCGGTCTTCGGGTTGGGCATCAGCCCGCGCGGACCCAGCACTTTCCCGAGCTTGCGCACTTCCTTCATCGCTTCCGGCGTGGCGACGGCCACATCGAAATCCGTCCAGCCGCCCTGTACCTTCGCGATCAAATCCTCAAAGCCGACATCCGCGGCGCCCGCTTCACGGGCCGCATCGGCGGCGGGCCCCGTGGCAAACACGATCACCCGTACGTCTTTGCCGGTGCCGTGCGGCAACGTCACCGTGCCGCGCACACTTTGATCCGACTTCGTCGCGTCCACGCCCAACCGAAATGCGATCTCGGCGGTTTCGTCAAATTTCGCAATCTGGTTTTCCTTCAAGAACTTGAGGGCCGCTTCCAGTTCGTGTTCTTCGCCCTGTCCGGCTTTCACCGCCACGGCGTTGTATTTCTTTCCATGCTTACTCATTATCCCACCACCTCAATGCCCATGCTGCGGGCCGTGCCTTCAATGATGCGCACGGCCTGATCCATGCCGTCGGCGTTCAAATCTTTTTCCTTGGTCTTCACGATCTCTTCCAATTGCGCCCGGGTCACTTTGCCGACCTTCTCGCGGTTCGGTGTCGGCGACCCCTTGGCAATGCCCGCCGCCCGCTTCAGCAGCACGGGCGCCGGAGGACTCTTGGTGATGAACGTGAACGACTTGTCCTGATAGACCGTAATCACCACGGGGATCACCAGACCGGCCTGCGATTGCGTCGTCGCGTTGAATTCCTTGCAGAACTGCATGATGTTCACGCCCTGCTGGCCCAGCGCCGGGCCGACGGGCGGCGCCGGATTGGCCTGACCGGCCGGAATCTGCAGCTTGATTTGTCCTGTAACTTTCTTTGCCATGATGAAGTCTAATGGTTAATGGTTAATGGTTAATGGTTAAAGCAGACGACGGAAACGATTCCCACGAACCATCACCCATCGACCATTAACCATTCTTCTTCTTACGCTTCTCGCTCCACCTGCCAGTACTCGAGCTCCACCGGAGCGGAACGCCCGAAGATCGATACGGATACTTTCAACTTGCCCCGTTCCGGATCGATTTCCTCGATCACTCCGCTGAAACTGACAAACGGTCCGTCCGTAATCTTCACCGTCTCACCGGGCTCAAAACTGATCTTCGGTTTGACCTTCTCTTTCTTCTCTTCAATTTGATTCAAAATCGTGTCGACTTCCGACTGCTTCAGCGGTACGGGCCGATCCCCGCCCACGAAGCCGATGATACCGGGCGTTGCCTGCGCAAAGTACCAGGATTTCTCGACCAACTTGCGCTCGTCGTCGTACAACTCAATATTCATCAGCAAATAGCCGGGAAAGAACTTGCGCGTCGTCGTCGTCTTCTTGCCCTGCTTCACTTCCGAGACCTTCTCGGTCGGGATCAGGATTTCCTCGACCAAGTCTTCCATCTCCTCGAGCTTGAGCCGACGCTCCATATTCTCTTTGGCTTTGTTTTCCTGACCGGAAAGCGTCTGCAGTACGAACCATTCTTTAGGCATAGATCACCGGAAGTTCAGAGATTGTTCAGCGAATAATGACACTCATGAGGTTCATCAGCAGGAAATCGCTGACCCCGACGTACCCCGCCAGAATCAGACAGGAAATCACCACAACCACGGTGGATTCCATCAATTCCGGCCGCGTCGGCCAGGTGCATTTCGTTAACTCCAGACGCACCTCGTCGAGAAAGTCCCGAAAGCCTGTAACCATTCGCCCTAATTTACCCATGTCAAATTTTCTCCTGTGCGATCATCCAACCGCACGCCATCGAAACGAGCGCCTCATTCAAATTCCTGGCAGGCCAGGAGGGACTTGAACCCCCAACACCCGGTTTTGGAGACCGGTGCTCTGCCAATTGAGCTACTGGCCTACGAAGCTCCGGCGCCCCTGCGCCTTCGCGTGGATAGTCCGCACCGTCACTCGTCTCCAAACCCGCTTCCGGCACCGGCCATCGGCAAGCAGAAGGACGGACGACGCTTCCTGCGAATCGTCCGCCGCCCTTCGCCCACCCCAATTTACTCCACAATCTCAATCACGCGACCCGCACCCACCGTGCGGCCGCCTTCGCGAATGGCGAAGCGCATCGTCTTCTCCATGGCGATCGGGGTGATCAACTTCACGTCCATGCTCACGTTGTCGCCCGGCATCACCATCTCGACGCCTTCCGGCAACTCAATGTCGCCGGTCACGTCCGTAGTACGGAAATAGAACTGCGGACGGTAGCCCTTGAAGAACGGCGTATGACGCCCGCCTTCTTCCTTGCTCAACACGTACACTTCCGCCTTGAACGTGGTGTGCGGGTTGATCGTGCCCGGAGCCGCCAACACCTGACCGCGCTCCACGTCCTCTTTCTTCGTGCCGCGCAACAGACAGCCGACATTGTCGCCCGCCTGGCCCTGGTCCAGCAATTTGCGGAACATTTCCACGCCCGTCACCGTCGTCTTCACCGTGGGCTTCAACCCAACGATCTCCACTTCGGAACCGACCTTGATGATCCCGCGCTCCACGCGACCCGTCACCACCGTGCCGCGCCCTTCGATCGAGAACACGTCTTCGATCGGCATCAGGAAAGGCTGATCGATCGCGCGCACCGGTTCCGGCACGAAGGAATCCACGGCGTCCAACAATTCCTGAATGCACTTCGCGCCTTCGGCTTCAGGACTCTCCGCCGACACCGCGCCCAACGCGGATCCGCGAACAATCGGCGTGTCATCACCGGGAAAGTCATACTTGTCGAGCAATTCGCGGATCTCGAGCTCGACGAGGTCAAGCAACTCGGGATCATCGACGGTATCGACCTTGTTCAGGAACACCACAATGGCCGGCACACCTACCTGGCGGGCCAACAGAATGTGCTCGCGCGTCTGCGGCATGGGCCCGTCCGCCGCGCTCACCACGAGAATCGCGCCGTCCATTTGCGCCGCGCCCGTAATCATGTTCTTCACGTAATCCGCGTGACCCGGACAATCCACATGCGCGTAGTGACGCTTGTCCGACTCGTATTCGACGTGCGACGTCGCAATCGTCAGAATCTTGGTCGAATCGCGGCGCCCCTGCTTCTCCGAAGCCTTCGCCACTTCGTCATAGGAAATAAAGGTGGCCATGCCCTTGTCGGACTGCACCTTCGTAATCGCCGCCGTCAACGTCGTCTTACCGTGGTCAACATGACCAATCGTACCGACGTTCACGTGCGGCTTGGTTCGTTCAAATTTATCTTTAGCCATTGCGTTCCTCCGTTCCCGTTGTCTTTAACCACTCTTAACCGTTGTTTGTTCTTCAACCAACCAACTCAAAACTTTGCGTCCGCCGACCTGCCCGGGCGTAGTTCCGAGCCGCTCCACCGCATGCGCCCGGCTTCGTCGCCGCACACGGCAACTACGCCGTGGCAGGCTTCTCCCTCGCGCTGCTCGGGACAAAGCCTGGAGCCCACGAGCGGGATCGAACCGCTGACCTCGTCCTTACCAAGGACGTGCTCTGCCAACTGAGCTACGTGGGCGCATCCCACCCGCTCGGCTACACGGTACCCCCGTCGTTCCGTGCTTCGCCCATCACGAGGATACTGCTTGGCAGGCGACTCAGAATCCATGCGCCATCAAATTGTCTCGCAGAATGCCGTCAATTGCCGCTAAAATAGCAATAAATACGCAACCCTTCTATCCCCCTTCGGACGCGAAGAGTGCGAAAAATCCACAGCAATTGATTAGTATCATGATCCGATTAGTTCCGGGAATAGCGGGTCATGAATGCTGCGAAGATTAGTGAAAACGCGGGCGGAGTCAATGACTTTCTGAAAAAAATCTGAAAATATCCCGCCGCGAACCACGGGTTGCGAACGAGAACGTGCAGACATCGTAGCCCCGAAGGAGCGATACCGGCGCGTAGGGAGTGCCCATTTCCCATCGTTGGAAGCGCACAGGCACCCCCTTTCCAATCGTTGGAAGTCAACGAGTTATGATGCGGGGTCTGTCCCTCTCTCTCTTCTTTCTCCCACTTGAAATCCGTACTGCAATCCGTCATTTTCTTGTTTTTGTGCACGTTTTTCATGCGACGCGTTTCGTAACTACTTCTATATCAAGACCACACACACTCGCTGCTCAGAAAAAAACCTCCGTGTCTATCCGTATTCATCCGTGGTTCTCTTGTCTTGCGTTGCGGCCGTTCCGCGATGCCTTCGCCCGCCACCGCGATGCGGCGGCAGGCGGGCCGAGGATCGGGCATGCCGGTCTCGGTTTTCCGATGGACTTTCGATCTCGTGCGCATATATTGTACGACCGCACCGGACAAATACCGGAAAAGACAACGAAATTCGGACGATGAAAAAGATCAGCTACAACGAGGCCCTGGCAGAAATCGTGCGCGAAGACCCGCGTTACGATGAACACGCCTATCTTTTCCTCCGCAAAGCGCTGGACCACACCATCCAAGCCCTGGAAAAACCGACCGAAGGACCGGGCCGGCACGTAAGCGGTAGAGAATTGCTGGAAGGCATTCGCCAATTCGCCTTGCAGGAGTTTGGACCGCTGGCCCATCGCGTGCTGGCCCATTGGGGCATCCATCGCTGCGAAGATTTCGGAGAGATGGTCTTTAACCTGGTCAATAAAGGCATCCTCGGAAAGACCGAGAAGGACAGCAAAGACGATTTCGGGGGGGGCTATGACTTCCACGAAGCGTTCATAACCCCGTTCCTGCCCGCCCAGTCCCCTTCCCCCTCGTCGAACACCACGTCCGTGAAACGGAAAGCATAGTATGAGTGCACGCCTGGCCTTCCTTCTGCCCGTTCTGCTGATCAACCTTGCCTTGCCTCCCTCCCTGTCGTACACGACCGCCCACTCACCCGCCGATGTCCTGCGCGCGTCCAATGACCGCATCCATCGGTTTACCATGGATAACGGCATCATCGGATTGGTGAAAGAGGATCGCAGCGCACCGGTGACCGCCATTCAGATATGGTTCGGGACCGGATCCATCCATGAAGACGAGTACCTCGGCGCCGGACTCTCCCACTATGTGGAGCACATGATCTTCAAGGGCACCCCGACCCGGACCCCCGGCGACATCTCCCGCGAACTGGATGCGGCGGGCGGGCGCGTCAACGCCTACACCTCGGTGGACCGCACCGTCTTTCATGTGGTTCTGCCCTCGGCCAACTGGGAAGTGGGACTCGACGTCCTTTCCGACGCCGTGATGAACGCGACCTTCCCGGAAGATGAATGGGAACGGGAAAAGACGGTGATCCTTCAGGAAATGGCGATGGGGCGGGACGATCCCCGCCGCGAACTCAGCAAATTGCTCTGGAATACGGCGTTCCGTGTGCACCCATACCAACATCCCATCATCGGCTACGAAGAAGTTTTCCTGCAAACCACCCGCGAAGATTTGCTCGGCTTTTTCCGCCGCCATTACACGCCCGACAACATGATCTTCGCCATCGCCGGCGATGTGAACCCGCGCGACGTGGAGAAGAAAGTGCGCGAGGCATTCGCGCCCTTCGCGCGGCGCGCCCGTCCGCCCGTGATCATTCCCGCCGAGCCCCCGCAATTGGCCCCGCGCACCGCGCGCAAAACCGGCGTCTACGAAGTCTCGCGCGCGTCCTGGGCCTGGCATTCCGTACCGCTGCACCATCCCGACGCCGCGGCACTGGACGTACTCGCCGCCATTGTCGGCGGCGGCCAAAGTGCCCGGCTGGTCCTTGAAATCCGTGACCGCCAACAACTCGTCCATGACATCAGCGCTTGGTCCTACACCCCCGGGGAACCCGGCCTCTTCGGCATCAGCGCCTCGTTCGATCCCGAAAAGGAAGCGGACGTCTTGAGTGCGGTCCAAGAAGAGATGGCACGGTGGCATGACGTCCCCTTCACCGAAGAGGAAATCGCCAAAGCCCGCCGCCAAGTCATGGTCGGCACCCTGGTCGACCTCCAAACCATGCGGGGACAGGTACACAACGTCGCCTCCGGCGAATTCTACGCCGGCGATCCCCGCTTCTCCGAGCGGTATCTGCGATGGATTGATCAAGTCACCCCCGACGCGCTCCAAGACGTCCTGCGACGGTATCTACGGGAAGAGAATCAGACGACGGCCCTGCTCACCCCGGAAACCGCCGTAATCGACGAAGAAGAGGAAGCGGAAGAGCCGCTGATTCGCGAACCGGTCCGGCTCACGCTCGAAAACGGCATCCCCCTGATCGTGCGCGAAGACCGACGCCTCCCCCTCACCTATGTCACGGTGGCCTTTCTGGGCGGACAGCTTTCCGAGCAGGAAGAGAACCAGGGCATCTCCCAGTTCATGGCGGATCTCCTCACCCGCGGCACGGAAACACGCACCGCCCGGGACATCGCCGAACAACTCGAATCGCTCGGCACGGGGTTGGCCCCGTTCTCCGGACAGCATAGTTTCGGGCTGCAAGGCATGAGCCTGACTGAAGACCTGGATCAACTCCTGGAGGTCATGGCCGACTGCCTGCTGAACAGCACGTTCCCTGAAGAAGAAATCACGCGGCAACGCGCACGGCAACTCGCCGATATCCGCGCCCAGCGCGAACGGCCATTTACCCAGGCGGATGAAATGGTCCGTGAAATATTGTATCCGAACCATCCCTACCGCTGGACGCCCGTCGGCAACGAAGTCAGCATCACCCGCCTGACCCGCGAAGAACTGGTGGCGCACCTCGAACACCACCTACGCGCGGGCAACATGGCCGTATCCGTTTTCGGAAACATCAGCCCCGAAGAAGCGCGGGAGAAAGCCGGGGCCGCTTTCGCGGACATCCCCGCAGGCGATGCACCGCGATCAATCCTCGCAATCGGTCCGCGCGAACTCCCCATCCGCGCCGTAAAACGCGAACCGCGCCAACAAACGATTTACCTGATGGCCTTTCCCGGCGTGGACCTCAAAGACGAACGACTCGAGGCCTTGGACATCCTTCAAAATGCGCTGTCCGGCTTGTCCTCGGAACTGGGCATGGAAGTGCGTGAAAAACGCGGGCTGGTCTACTTCGTCGGCGCCTTTCAACGAACCGGCCTTGATCCTGGACGCTTTGTCCTCTATGCCGGCACCTTCGAAGAGGCCGTCGATGAACTGGAAGAGCTGATGATCCGGGAAATCGAGCGCATCGTCACGGAAGGCCTGTCCGACGACGAGCTGGCGCGCGCGCAGGAACAGATCGTAGGCGAATTCTACGCCACCCTGCAGGACAACGCCGCCCTCTCCCAATTGAGCGCTTTGAACGAGCTCTACGGCTTGGGATACGATCACACGTTCTTGCGGGAAGAACGCATACGCCGCGTCACCGGCGAAGACGTCCGGCAAGCCGCCAAAAGCATTCTCGACCACGACCAACGCGTCATCTCCATCGTGTATCCGTCCAAGGCCAACCAGGCCGAGGACGACGAGGAATAGTCGCGGAGACCGTAGGCGGGCGAAAAACCCGTGCCGTCATTGCCCACTTTAACGGCGGCTCACGCCAAGCACGTGAAGCGGACGGACTAGAGACCGCCCTCCCGGTAATAGCTTATAAGCTATTACTCCCATCCCCAAAGAATCCGGCTATTAGTGCGAGTTGATCTATTCCAAGACCAACAGGGAAAACGGCGATCCGCAAGCGGGCGCAGACGTCCGACATGATCCGACCTCTCTTCCAATCCTGCTTGAACAACGCCTCGCAACGTGGATAATGGCCTTTACTGAATTATCCGAACCACAGACGCGTTACAGGAGTATCCAGCATGAACGAGGACCAAAAACAATCCGGACCGCAGGACCTGCCGTCCACCTTTAGTCAACTGGTGATCATGATCGCCACCTCCGCCCTGCAACAACTCGGGCAGGTACCCGATCCCAGCGGGCAGCGCGGCGAGATCCATCTGGACGGCGCACAGGGCATGATCGATATCCTCGAAGCTTTGAGCGTGAAAACCAAGGGGAACCTCGAAGAAGGCGAGAAGAAGATTCTCGATGAAAGCCTCACGATGTTGCGCATGCAATACGTGGAAATCGCCAAGACACAGGGACGGGGACCAGCCCCGACCGGCGGTGCGGAAAAGCCCAACGCGTCCGAGCCCGCTCCCGAAGCGACGCCGGCGCAGGATGAAGAACCCATTCAGAAGCCGACCGACAGCGGCGAAAGCAAGACGCGCTACCGCAAGAGCTACGGCTGATCGCCGCCGCCGGCCGAACCGGCCCGGCCCACACTTTGCAAAGTGTGGGCTGATGCCAAGGCCTGATTCTCATCGGTATAACGTCCGGGACACGACACTAGAACTCAAACAGTAGCTGCGCCGTGAACCCTTCCATCCGCTCATGGTCGAAGGTTTCCTTAAAGCGGTATCCTATGCTCTTGTGCATCCCGTGTGACACATGGGTGATGCCGGCCGCCAGATTCACGTGCTCCCCGTCATCGTCTTCCAAGTCGTAAAACATCCACGTCACCCCCGCATACCATCCCCACGGGCTGCCTTCAAATCCCCAGGGCCACTCGGCGAATGACTGAGCCGCGCCAACCGACACCGCGGGACCGAACGCGTTGGGCCGTCGGACGCGTTGCCCGTCGGCTACGTCCTCTTCGATCAACACGGACATCCAGCGCGCGCCCACGCCGAAATTGAAAATGTCCCAATTCATGCCCGCCATGAGTTCGGCGTCGTGTAGTCCGAAATCCTGCACGCGGCGCGGTTCACGGCTCCGGATGAAGTCGTACTCGCCGTAGAGATAGGAGGCGCGCATCCAGTAGGTGTCGCCGACCTCCATCCGTGCGGACGGTCCATACATCATTGCGCGATCAGCCACCTTCGGTTCCGCATACCAGAGTTTCACGCCGGCATCGAAGAACACATCGGCCCGCGCGTGGATCGCCGTTCCCAGTAACCCTACCGCCAGCAAACCAAACATCATGTTGCGCATAATGATTCTCCTCTCCCTCTAACGATGACCTGTACCAAATTCTTCTCCATTATCTACCGGTTCCGGCTCTTTTACAATCCCTTTCGGGAGACGGGCGCCGCCGTCAATATGCACACGCGCGCGGCGGCTCAGCGAGACGCTTCGCCCCACCTTGCCCGCGGAGAACTCAACTCGAGTGGTAGGGGTCCCGGTGAGCCGAGAACGTGAATGGAGATTGTGCGAGTTCACTCGTCAACGACTTCCACAGGACATTCGGGGATCGATTTAAGGAACAGGCGTCCGTAGCGTTTGGTGACGATGCGCTGATCGAGCACCACCACGATTCCTTCGTCCGAGGACGTGCGGATGAGGCGCCCCACGCCCTGACGGAACTTGAGAATGGCCTCCGGCAACGCGTACTCACGAAATGGTTCGCCGCCCTGTTCCTTGATCCGGTCCATGCGCGCTTTCACCAACGGCTGATCCGGCACGGCAAACGGCAGACGCGTGATGATGACGTTGCGCAACGCGTCCCCGGGCACATCCACGCCCATCCAGAAACTGTCCAGCCCGAACAAAACACAGCCCGGATGTTCCTTGAAGGTTTCCAGCATCACGTGCCGCGCCATGCCTTCGCCCTGCAACAGGAAACGCAGATCGTGATCCGCAAAGAAGTCGCGCACCTGTTCCGCCACCTGTCGCATCAGCCGATCACTGGTAAACAAAACAAAGGCGTGCCCTTTCGTCCTCAACACATACCGTTGAATCGCCTCGACACAGGCGGGCATGAACAGTTCGGCGTTGTTCGGATCCGGCATGTGCTTCGGAATGATCACCCGCATCTGGCGCTGGTAATCGAACGGCGACCCGACACTCAGCGCATCGCAGTCCTCCGCGCCGACCCGCTTTTGGAAATACGACATGTCGCCACTCACCGACAACGTCGCGCTGGTCATCACCACGCTGGGCACTTCGTCAAACAGCACCTGGCGCAAGGCGGGCCCGACTTCCACGGGCGCCGCGTACAACACCGTTTGTCGGCGACGCGCGCCCTGCTGTTCCACCCAATAGACATGGTCTTCGCACGATTGATTGAGAAACGCGTGCAGGGCGTTACGCATCTCTTCGCCGCGACGAATGGCCGACTGCAGTTCCGCCAACATCTCGCCGTCCTGCAGTTCATCCGATACCCCTTTCAAGACGCGCGTCAGCTGATCGATGCGCTCGGGGACGCGCGAGCGAAGGGTCAACGCTTCGTGGACCACCCGTTGATTGTGCGGTCCGGCGTTGAACCCCGCCCATTGGTCAATCTCGACGTACATCGCCAGAATTTCGTCCCAGAGATCGGTGACGAGCTTGACCGGCTCGCCTTTGTTAAGATACGCGAGCAGTCCCTTCTTGCTCTCGGGCACGTACAGGCGGCGCAACCAATACTCAAACATGAACTGTGAAAGGCGGATGCCCAGATGGTCCGACGCCACGCCTTCCATCTGATGCGCCTCGTCGATGACCAGCATGCGATAATCCGGCAGGAACGAACCGCCCGCCGCGCGCATGGCCAAATCGGAGAACAGGAGGTGATGGTTGACGATCAGCACGTGGGCGTCGCTCATCTCCGCGCGGGCGCGCATGAAGAAGCAGGGCTTGTATTCCGGACATTTCTGCCAAAGACAGTTCCCATGTTCCGCACACACCGAACTCCAGACTTCGGACGATGGTTGTTCGTCCATATCCTGCAGACTGCCCTCGGCGGTCGAGCCGGCCCAATGCTGGATCCGGTCCAATTCCGCCGCCTTCCCGGCCTTGAAAAGATCCTCCTCCATACGTCGCGTGCGGGCCAGTCGCCTCAGGCACAGGTAATTCGTGCGCCCCTTGACCAGCGCGGCCTTGAAGGGCACCCCCATGTGTTTTTGCAGAAACGGAATGTCCTTGTACATCAACTGTTCCTGCAAACTGATCGTGTACGTGGAAATCACCACCTGTATCTTTCGCTCCACGGCCATGAGGATGAGCGGAACGAGATACGCAAAGCTTTTCCCAACCCCGGTACCCGCTTCCACCGCCAGATGTCGCTGCAACTCGATCGCGTCCGCCACAGCACCCGCCATCTGCCGCTGTTGCGGACGATGCTCAAACGGAAACGGGGCATCGGCGCAGGCCCGTTCCAGCAAGCCGCCCGGACGGAAAAAATCGTCCACGTCTTCGCGCACGCTGTGCGATGGCTCTTCTGTTCGGGGGGTGATCAAGGTGTCGGGTGTCGGGTGTCGGGTGTCGGGTGTCGGGTGTCGAGTGTCGGGTGTCGGGTGTTGGGGGTACCATTGACCATTCGACCTCAACCATCAATCATTCTTTCTCCAAACAACCGCTTGACAGGCATGGGGCGCCCTCTTAGAGTGCTCGAGTCGTTTCTTGATGAAGCGAGCGTAGCTCAGTGGTAGAGCTCCACCTTGCCAAGGTGGCTGTCGTGAGTTCGAATCTCATCGCTCGCTCCATTCCCCCCCCCCCGTCTGTCGTTTCTTTGTGGACTGCGGCGGCTCAGC
>SKXR01000052.1 GCA_007128275.1 Kiritimatiellia bacterium | reverse complement strand
GTGTCCAGGGAGGTCGATGAGATGCTGTCCCAATCCTCGCTGCCCGGCAACGCCGCGAAATCGCGGCGGTTCAGATTGCTGAACAGCTCGATGTCTACAATGTCCCCGTCACGACCCGTCCGGGGTTCGACTTCGACGGTCAACCATTCCTGGTCGCCGGCGACTTCGTCGATGAAGAAACGGCGCAGACCGTAATTCGCATCCTGCTCGTTCCCGTTTACGATCGTCCACATCATCGGGTTGCCGCCGTCGAAGTGGCCGCTGCCCGTGTCATCGCGGATCGAGTTGATAGGCACGCGCAGGAATTCGGTGACTTCGATGTGCTCGTTCACATCCCACGGCGCCGGCACCTGATTATTCAACGGGCTGCCGTCGTCTCTCGCATAGGTACCGACCGCCATGTACAGGGCTTCGGGAACGCCGCCGAATTCTTCCACCAGATTGATCGTGCCTTCGAGATAGTTGAAGGTTCCCTGGTCGGCGCTATTCTCCGTGGCAGTGGGGCCTACGGTACCGGACCAACCGGACCAACTATTGTCGCCGTCCCCCGCCAAGAAGATATGGTCATCGCCCAGGAAGACATAGCCCGCCTTGGCCCATGCGGATGGTGCGGCGTCGCCGAGCTGGTCGTTGATGTAGATCATGTGATCATTGCCGCCACCACCGGTGCCCCAGGTGGCTACGTATAGTGTAGTTCCACGCACAGCGGCCCAGAGACGCATGCCATTGTAATGGGCCAGCTCGTAGTACGGACTGTCCAAAGCCCCGTCCATCACGAAATCAGCGCCAAACCCGCCTTTCGGAACCACGGAAACGTGCCAATCGTTGTTATTGTTGTTATCCCACACGGGCGACTCTCCCCCACTCCGGAAAACGAAGTCAATGCGGTACGCCTCATCCGGGATTTCTACGACGTATTCCCAGGATCCATTGCCCAGATCGGTCATTGCGCGGCTTTCCACATCCACGCTCCAGCCGTTGAAGCCAAGGTGGATAAAGATGGTCGAAGCGCTTTGCAGGGGGCCTTCGTTCGGCGTGTACGTAATCGTGACGGTTGCGCCGCCTTCGGTGTTGTCCGGATTCGGCGGATCGATGACGACCTCGGCCGGATCGCCCGGCGGCTCGCCCCCGCCGGCGTCGCCGAAGTCGTATTCGGCGTCCAGCGTCGCGTTCCCGGCGTGGTTGGCGTAGATGCCGTATTCGTAGGCATTCCCGTGCACCCAGTAGCCCACCATGACCTTGTACAGGTTGGCGTAGCCGTCGCCACTCCAATCCTCGTCGCCGTCCCACGTCCCGTTGTAGGTCGTGTCATGGTTCATGGGATTGAGGCGCGTCCAATGTTCCCCGTCGTTGGGGATCATATCCTCGTTGTTGTCGCCGGGCCATTTCTGGCCATAGCCCGGAGCCGTCCCGGTTTCGAAGAACGGCATCTCCACGGTATCCGGAATGCCGTCTCCGTCGGAATCGATGAGATTCTGACCGAAGAGATTGAAGACCACGTGACGCGACGTGACATACGTCTGGCCGCCGTGTTCGACATGCGCCTCGAAGACGTGCGGACCGTTAACGAAGCTACCCCACAGGCGGCCTTCTTCGCTTCCGAGCATGAATTGGCCGTCAAAGACCGTTTGGATATCTTCGCCCGAACCGGTCAAGCCCACCATCTCGTATTCGTTCCAATACAGGGTCACGTCATCGGCTGAAACGGAGGAATCGGTTTCCACTTTCACCGTAAAGAACGGCATGTGGATTTCGTTCAGGTGCGCATCATCCGGACGGATATGCCGATCAAACGTAATCGCCATCGGGATCGGCGGATTCTCCACCGTGATGGTGCGCGTGATCGTGGATTCGTTGATGCGTGTGCGCGGATCGCCCCAGTCGTATTCGCCCGCGCGGATATGCAGGGTGTGTGCGCCATCGCTGACACTGGGCATGGCGAACTGCCAGAAACCGGGCATGACGCGATCGGCCGGGAACCAATCCGTGCCGTTCAAGCTGTAATCCACTGCGGCGGCCAAGCGATCGCCATTCACGATCTCGACCATGGGGTTACCCCGAACGGTGTCGCCTTCGCCGATGTTGACCACGTCCAGATCCGGTCCGTGCCGGTCCACATAGATCGTTTTGGAAAAGGTTTGGAACAGCGCCGGGAGATTAGCCGGACGACCATTGAAGGCGCGGGCGCGAATGGTGTGCAGCCCTTCAGGAAACTGCGATACGTCGGCGACTAAGCGCCAGTGACCGGGCGCCACTTCCGTGGCCGACTGGAAACCGCCGCTGACAATGCCGCGACCGCCATCATAAAAATGGGTTTCCGTATCGGTGTTGGGCGCGATATCGCCTTCGCCCCACTTGACCATGACGCCATCCACCGTCTGCCCGTCCGGCGGTTGCTGGAAATGGACATTAATTTCCACCGCATCGGTAGTTACGCGGGGCAAGGTGCGGAGTTTGTCGTCCGCCAGCCGCCCGCCCGGCACAATCCAGTCCATTTCATCCACCGGCGAACCATCGGCGACAAAGCGAATCGGCTCTCCGGAAGCAGGCCCCTCGGCGTTAAGCGGCGCATACGCCACAAAGCCTTGGCCGTCCATGTTGGGGACCGTTAACTGAACCGTCCCGTCGCTCTGCACGGTCATTGGGGCGCCATTCCCTGTGTAGTCATTCAACGGAGTGAACGGGGGAAATGCCGTTTGAATGGTGCGGGTCTGATCGCTGCCGGACGTGTTCAAGCCGACGAGCAAGAGTCCTTCACCTTGATCCGGTGTGCCGCTGGCATTCAGATCCTCATAGCGTTCGAAGGCGAAGAAGCCGCCTTCTGACCAGCGTTCCCACTCGTTGCCGCGCGCGAAGTTGTTATTGATATAGACGAGGTTGGGGATGCGGTTAAGGCCGTAATCGCCGAGGGCGCCGGGATGTCCCGGAAGCATCCACGTGTTCACCTTGCTTTCGTCGTTGGACAGATTATTGCCGGTGCTATAGACGATCGGGAGGCCGACACGGGTAAGAATGTAGGCGTATCCGAGATCGCGACGCCACGGCGGGCTTTCGTCGTGACTTTCAATGAACATCACGCCTTCGGCCGGACTAAAACCGGCAAAGGAACTCAGGGCCGCCAGATTACCGCCGTCAAACGCCGGCCAAATCATCGAACTCTTGCGCGGGAAATCGATGTAACGGAACTTGTTTCCAAAGTCGCGCCAGTAATTGATCTCGTTCTGGGACCCGATGAAAAATTCGGAAAAGATGAGAGCGCTGTCCCGACGGCGCAGGTCGTTCTGGTACAGCTCATCGACGTTGGTGTAGTTGTCGAATCCGCGGCGCAGTTTGTAGTTGAACTGGATTTCGTGGTTGAAACCCCAACCGGGCTGACCGAAGAAGTCGGCGACCACGTGCTTGGGCGCGTCGAGCCGGACCCCGTCGAAATCCATCGCAAAACCGAGCCAGTTGATCCAACGATTCAGGAAGTCTACCGGATGCTCTGCGGGCAGGGCATCGCCCGGGTTATGGAAAGGGTAGAGGTCGTATTGGCCGGGCTGACGCACAAACTCGTCCGGCACCGCATAGCCGCGCGTGCCGGAGAAGCGGTTATCCCGTTCGGTGACGATATCGATTAGGCTGACCAACTCCTGTTGGAAGGTGAGGCCCCAGCCATTGTTGATGTCGCCCCAGGCATCCATGCGTTCCGCCCGGCGAAATCCGCCGGGTTCGTTTTGATTCCACCAACCGTGGAAATCGTTGGGGCGCATGCCGGGATAGGTCCAGAAATGCGGCCCGTTTCCGGCGTGGTTCATCACGATATCGGGATAGATCTTGATATCGGTTTGATGCGCGTTATCCACCATCTTGCGGAGATGTCCGCGCGTGCCGTATCGGGTGGCGCGATCGCCGCGTTGCGGGACGTCACCGATATCAAAGCGATCGAACAAGCTATAGCCCACATTGCCGCCGCCGGCGAACTGTCCGCCGGACACGGGCGACTTGGCGGGGGACGGGTGCCAAATACCGCTATACCCAATTTCGGAAATTTCGGGGAGACGTCGATAGATTTCTTCCCATTCCGTTTCGAAAAGTTGGATGATCACTTCCGAGCGCGCGGTCATGACGGAAGCACAGACCAAGATCAAGACTACGGCAAAGGAACGGTGAAGGAATTGTAGTTGTTTCATAATAGGTCCCTATATAAATCCCCGACAAACCGTGCAGGGCGTTTTACCATCAACCAAGCGACACTCAGCCTCGCGAGTGTTGTATGAATACCCCCGGAACACGTTTTGTTCAACAAAAAAATTAAAACGTTTTACCTGTCAGGGATTCTTGGAGGGGGTCCAGCCCGGGTCGAGGACCCCTGCGCCACATCGGGAAAAGTGGAATACTTCAACTATAGGTACGCCATTCGTCCTTTGCGTACGGGACATTCATTCCCTTCAATGTCAAGGGAAAGATCAGGCAGGAGATCGCGTACCTGTCCCTGCAACAAGGGTTTTGCGGTACGCCAGTCTTCGCAATGTTCGGGCCAGATACACACGGTGCGGCCGATGAAATCGGCCATATCCCGATATTCCTTGTATAACGCGGCGGAGCCGGTCGTCCGCAGGGTGGCCACGGCAGTATCCAATTCGCCGATCAAGGCCTCAAGTATCCTGCTCAAGGAAATCCCGTAATCCGCAAGGGATCCCGGCATGAGCACAAAAGGCGTCGGCTCAATCGCGGGCGCGCAAGCCACGTTGATTCCGATCCCGAATACGGCGCGTTCCACCATTGGCCCCTGCACATGCGTGGCGGTGAGGACCCCGGACACCTTCTTCCCGCCGAGCAGGATGTCGTTGATCCATTTGATCCGAGGTTGGGCGCGCAGGTCCGACGCCTCACGAATCGCGCGCGCGGAGGCGATGGCCGGGAGCAAAGTGAGGCCGGTCTCTACAAGGGATGCAGGGGCGTCTATGCGGTAATGCGCCGTCAAATGAAGGTTCCCCCGCAACGCGGTCCATGGGCGATTGTGTTGACCTCGGAAACGGGCCCCCTCGAGCGCAATGCATATGAGACCGTCCGGCAATCCGCCGCCCGCCTTCAATGCCGCCATGGCGGCGTCAAACTGCGAAGCCGACGCCACATCAATCACCACCACGCGCCGATCCGGATACGGCGCGCCCACGGGGACAGGCACCTTGCAGGTCCAAACCGGGCGTCCGGAACCGAACACATTCCACACCACTCGATCCTGATCCGGTAACGCGTCGACGGATACACATTCCCACGTCCTGCCACGCGGCAGGAACGAGGCGGTGGCATCGGGATTATCGGTCAAGCACAGCATGGCGTATAATGGGTGTCGGGTGTCGGGTGAAGATATCTGCTCACACGCGATGCGTCACTTTGTTTTCCTCGACTTCGCGTCTGTTCAAAACGATATCTTCGATCTATAGTATGCGCAATTGAGCCATATATTTTACGGAGATATCCATGTCAAAAATGACGATTGCACTAGGAGCGACCCTGATCGTGTTGGGCATTGCCGCCTATTTTGCCACCGGCGGCGCCTCGGTCACTGCGCTGATTCCCGCCTTCTTCGGCGCGCCGATTTTGGTGCTCGGCGTGGTCGGCCTGCTGAATGAAGGAATCCGCAAACATGCCATGCACGGGGCTGTGGCGCTCGCTTTTCTAGGTTTTCTAGGCACCGTCGGGGCCGTTCGTTTCGCCCTCTACATGGTTTCCGTGGGGCCGCAACACATCGACAATCCGTCGGCCGTCATTGTCCGCACGCTCATGGCGATCCTCTGCGGCGTATACCTGTATTTCGGTATCCGATCGTTTGTGGAAGCGCGGAAGGGGAAGAAGAATGGTTGATGGTTAATGGTTAATGGTTGATGGTTAATGGTTGATGGGCCGGCGGCAAGGTCGCAACGGAAGCCCCTCATTCGGCGTAAACACACCCGACACCCGACACGCCTCAGACCTTCAGCTCTTTGAGCTTGGCCCGGATCTGAATTTCGTTGTACCGCCGGATCTGCTCTTCCGACATCCCTGCGGCGATCAAACGCTTCCGTTGTTCCAACAGGCGGCGACGCTTCGCGGCCCCCGTCTTTTTCGGACGCAAAAGGTTCTTGTTCTTCGTGATTTTGACTCTGCCCATGACATACCTCGCAATGGCTGATTGATTGAAAGCACTACACCATAGCGCCCGCCCTCCGCGCTGGCAACACCTATTCACCATGCGCAACGCGCAACTTTCAGCAGACCGAAACGCCGTTTTCCTTGAGATAGGCTTTCAGTTCCGGGATGCCGATGTGGTTGAAATGGAAGACCGACGCCGCGAGGAGCACCTGCGCTCCGGCCCGCGTCGCGTCCAGGAAATGAGATAACTCCCCCGCACCACCGGAAGCGACGATCACGGCCTCGGTGTGTTGTGCCAACGCGCGGATGAGCGGAAGATCGTACCCTGTCTTGGCCCCGTCGCCCGCCTTGCTGGTCGGCAGAATCACGGTCACGCCGAATTGCTCCACCTGTCGCGCCCATGCCACCGCGTCTGTTCCTGTCGCGGTCCGTCCACCGTCAATGTACACCTCGTAACCGGACGGCAGGTCCGGGTTCCGGTCCACGTCAATGGCCACGGTGACCTTGTCAGGACCGTACGCCCGGATCAGTTCGGGGATTAAATCCGGCTTGCGAAAGGCGGCGCTGCTCGTTGAAATGCGATCCGCGCCGGCGTCCAATACGGCGCCCGCCGAGTCGACATCGGAAATGCCGCCGCCGACGGTAAACGGAATGGTCGTGACGTCCGCCACGCGGCGGACCACGTCCAACAAGGTTCCGCGCCCCTCCACCGTGGCCGTGATATCCAACAACGCCAATTCGTCGGCGCCGGCGGCGCAGTACGCCTTGGCGCATTCCACAGGGTCGCCCGCATCGCGAATGTCGACAAAGTGCACGCCTTTCACTACCCGCCCGTTCTGCATGTCCAAACAGGGCATGATTCGTATCGGTCCAGTACTCATAATCATTTCTCCCGGAGCGACTCTGCCCATCGGCCATCCGGAAGTCGAGCGTCAAGACGGGGAGTGGCCAGGGTCATTCCGTTCTCTGCATCGCATGGGAAAAAGTGGCGGTTACCATCTTTCCGGAGGGCGGAGCTATGCGACGCCGGGAACGCGAATGGAAACCCAACCGCCTCCATTTCTATTCAACGCGATATCACGGGCTCGTATAACTCGCCCCTCCAAGGCGGCCGCTTTAATGCGAAACAGGCTCGCTAATACGCAGAAGGTTGGAGAACGTATTGACCCTGCTCCCAAGCCATCCCTCCGATCGATGGAGCAACGGTCTTTT
>SKXR01000261.1 GCA_007128275.1 Kiritimatiellia bacterium | reverse complement strand
GTGTCGGGTGGCTTTGTCGCCCTCCATCCATGATCCAGAGGGTTGCAAACCCGCCATCCTGTGACGAGGACAACAAACAAACGGCTGGCTCATCCGCTGACACGCCCGCAATCCGCCCCGCCACGCGCCACGCGCCACGCGCCACCCGACACCCGACACATTTTTTTCTTTTTTGCTAGATTTCCGTTTCTGGTTTGCTAGCCTTGCCCACTATGTCTACTACAACACAACCTCCAATTGTGCCGGCGGTTCACAAAGTGCATGCGCTTGCGACCGTTTCGGCGGTTATCAGTTGCATCGGCCTCCTGCTCGGAAACCTCATCGGATTGGTGCTTTCCGTCTTCGCCTTGCGGCATATGGATACATCGCCCGAGCGCTACCACGGCTATCGCATGGTCTTCACGGGCTGGTTCATGGGACTCGTCGGGCTCATTGCCTATCCCATCTTCCTGATCCGCGCAAAAAACGCCTACGCAACCGGCGATTACGCCGCCGAGTTTGCCATGGTCGTCACCATCATGGTCGTCGCGCCGCTCATCATGATCGTCTACGCGTGGCAAGATCGGCTCTCCGAAGCCGAAACGTTCAAGGGGTACCAATGGCTTGGCGAACAGAATGAGCGGCACCCGATGGATATCGGGCTGGGCCTCGTCCTGCTGCTTGCGGGCGCGCTGTTGATCAGCCCCTTTGGCCCGGGCACCCTGATCGTCGGCATCCCCTTTGTCATTGTCGGGCTGGCCGGCCCCGCATTTAAACGGCGCGGCATGCGCGTCTTGATGGGCTTTCTCATCGTCGGCTACATCATTCAAGTGGTCTTTCATCTGGCCATCGGATCTAACGTAACGGGATAAACGAATGAGCAATCACCAAACATCGGACGCACGTGTAGGAAGCGCCCCCTCCCCCGCGGGATTCAAGCCGCGGCGCGGCATCAACTGGGGCATGATCGGGTTGATGTACGCCTCGTACTACATGTGCCGCTACAATTTCCGTTTCGGCACGCCCGGCATGGTGGAGGAATTCGGATTCAGCGCAGGCGACATCTCCGACATCTTTGCGATCTGGTCGCTCGCGTACGGTACCGGCCAATTGGTGAACGGTCTATTCTCCGACCGGATCGGCGGGAAATGGACCATGCTCATCGGTGCGGTCGGCACCATCATCATCAATTTCATTTTTGGTTTCTCGCCGCTCGTCACCACCGTATCGACCTTCGGGCTCGTGGCGCTGATGAACGGTTGGTTCCAATCGTTCGGCGCGCCCGGCATGATCAAGATGAACGCGGCCTGGTTCAACCGCACCGAGCGCGGCACGTTTTCCGGTATCTTCGGCATCATGATCCAGCTCGGCCAGTTCGGCATTAACAACTGGGCGCCGCTGATTCTTGCCGGGTTCAACATGTCCATCTTCGGATTTGTGATCTTTTCCGAACCCGGCAACTGGCGCATGCTTTTCATATTGCCACCGATGGTCACCGCCGCGATCGCGATCTTATTGGCGTTCACCATCAAGGAAGAGCCGGCCCAAGCCAACTTCCCCGAGGCGGTCGAAGATGAGCTGGATAACACCGTCGGCACGCGGGTAAGCATCAAGGAATCGTTCGTCACCATCTTCCGGCATCCGCTCGTGTGGTTCTATGCGGTCGCCTACGCGTCTACCGGCGCCGTCCGCCATAGTTCCGACCAGCTTTCCATTCTCTACTTCCAGGAACAGCTCGGACTGGATATGGCTACGCGGCCCGCAGCAGTCTTCTGGACTCTGAACCTCATGCCGCTGGCGGCCATCATCGGCTCCATCGCCGCCGGCTGGATCTCCGACAAGGTCTTCCAAGGCGCGCGTTCCCCCGTGGCCATGGTCTTGTACTTCACGGAGGCTTGTGTCATCGGTATCGCCGCCGTCGTGGTCTACACCGGCATTGTGGGCCCCACGCCGATGGGCATCTTCCTGGGCTGCATGTTCCTGGTCCTGACCTCACTCACCGTCAACTCCACGCATTCGATTGTCGGCGCCGCCGCCCCGATGGATATCGGCGGCAAGAAAATGGCCGGCTTCGCCGCGGGCGTGATCGATTCGTTCCAATACTACGGCGCCGCCATCAGCTTCATGATCACCGGTCGCTTGATCGATGCCTACGGCTGGGGCACGTGGTATCCGGTCATGGTCGCTTTCGCCTTGATGGGCGGCGTCTCGATGTTGCTGGTCACGATTAAACAGAAGCGCATGAAGGCGGCCGGCAAAGTGGCCTGATTCAAGCAATTCCGAACGCGGGCCGATGGATTCTGTCTAAGTGTATAAGACCATTGCAAAGAAGGGACTCATCATGAAGACCACATGGAAATGGATCGTTCCCCTGCTCATCGCGGTCAGTGTGGGCTTGGCTTCGGCGGAAGAGGAGAAGGTGCTTGTCATCACAGGATCCAACACCTTTGGTGAAGAGTTGGGTCCGCGCCTGATCGAAGTCTTTCAGAAAGACCATCCGGACATTCGCTTCGAACTCACGACGCCGGGCACCGGAGCCGGCATGCTCGCCTTGCTCAACAACGATTGTCACTTGGCTCCCGCCTCCCGAATTGCCACCGAAGACGAACTGCGCTTGGCCCGCGCACGCGATGTCCGGCTACGCAGCCACTTCATCGGCAGCTACGGCGTTTCCGTCATTGTGAACACCGAGAGCGCGGTACGCGGCCTGACCGTGGCCGAGATACGCGACATCTTCACGGGCGAGATCACCAACTGGAGCGAGGTCGGCGGACCGGACGCGACCATCAACGTCTACATCCGCGATCCCGTATCCGGCACCTACCTCGGATTCCAGGAGCTGGCAATGGAATACCAACCCTATGTCGAGTCCGCGGTTCCCCTGCTCTCTTATGACGAAATCAACGAAGCCATCCGAAAGGATCCGAACGGTATCGGCTATACAGGCATGACGCTGGTCCCTGAAAGCGGTGTGCGCGCTGTGTTAGTGAATGGCATCCCGGGCAACATTATGTCCGTCAATGAAGGCATGTACCCGTACGCGCGCGGCCTGCGCTTCTACAGTATCCGGGGACAGGAACCCCGGGAAGCGTGGACGTTTATCCGCTTTGTGCGTGGCCGCGACGGCCAGCAAATCCTGCAGGAAATGGGCTACGTGCCGCGCGTCCTGCAACGCCTTGATCCCGGCGGCATCGCGCCGTAAGGGACGAGGGTGTCGGGTGTCGGGTGTCGGGTGTCGCGTGTCGGGTGTCGGGTGACGCGTGTCGGGTGACAACGCGAATTTTTCCATCTCCGGCCACGGGCGTGCCATGGACGGTTCGCCCCCCCCATGAAGGTGTTGCCGATAGGCCTGAAAGGGGGAAATCTATCTTCTCATATTCTTTCCAACCCACCCCGGCCCCGCCAAGGCGCGGGGCCACCCCTCCGAGGAGGGGATATGAAGGGATCTCCCCTCCTCTCGCCTGCCCGCCGTAGGCCGGGCGAAGGGTTAAGCGTTTGGTATCACTCCCGGTTTTTTTTGGACAGATCCACGCCGATCACTGTACTGTATGTATTGTAGTGAAACGTTTACGCGAAATCCGTTCCATTGAGGTATCCATGAAAATGACCATGCCTGCCCATTCCCGGTCTCTTCCCCTACTTCTTGCGGCAACGCTCCTTCTGTGCGCCGCCTCGTCCGCCAAAGCCGATTGGGGCATTTGGGATGCCGGGGTCTTTCTGCGCACGAATGGCGGCAGCTTGGACTACATAAACGCCACCAACTTCAACGCTTCGCATATCGGAGATTTTGTCACGGCCGACGGCGACAGCCTGATTCTCGTAGGCGGCGAAGCGAAGACGTGGAAGGATGCGCCCGCCAGCGACGTGACCGGCGCCACCTTCCATTACCGCGTGTACCCCATCGATACCGCGCCCGGCGCTTTCACCGAAGTCAACCTCCCTTGGTTCTCGGACGACGGGGGCAACAACAACCAGACGTGGCAGAACGTCACGCATTCCAACAACGTGCTCGCTTCCCTGACCCGGCCCGGCACCTATCGCCTCGAGGTCTACTTCAGCGCCTCAGGAACCAATCCCGACGAAACCAAGTTCTACAGCAACTTGGATGACAATTATATCGCCACATTCAATTACAACATCCCTGTGCTCGAAGTGAACGGGATCAACGCCAACTACACCACCACCAAGTTCTTTGTCGATGAGGAGGCTGCCGATTCGTTCTCCATGGAAATCATCTTCAACCCCCAAGCCACCGATCTCGTGGCGGTGGAGGTCTTCAGCAACCTGAACCGCCGCGATTATGCCAGCCAACTGTGGACGAATGATCAAGGGGTCGTCACCCAGGAGGGGCTGCTCGTTCCCGGCGGACACTTGATCACCACCAACGATCAGAACCGCTATTATCGCGCCTATCCGATGACCCAACACGGGGCGAACGATTACAGGCTGACCCTGCATGCGGAAAAGACCGGCTCGTACCGGCTCACCGCCCGCTACAAAGTGGATGGCGACACCAATTGGTACTATTACACCGACACCGGCATGGGACGACGCGATCATGCGGTGGTGGTCAGTCCCATCCTGGCGCGTGACATGCGCGTGTACGAGATCAACGTCCTCAATATCGACGCCACCGGCCCGACCTTCGCGGAACGGAGCACATTCGACAGCCTCCTTACGTCCGAGCGCTGGAATCTGGATTATCTTGTGGATCTGGGCGCCAACACCTTGTGGTTCCAGCCCATCCATCCCAACGGCATCGACGGACGCGAGCCCTCCGGGGGGTGGGGCGATCCCGGATCGCCGCCCTACGATCCCGGCAGTCCCTACGCCGTCAAGAACTTCTTTGAAGTCATGGAACAGATGAGCGACGGGAACACGCGCGCCTCATCCATGACCGCCTTCCAGAACTTTGTGGACGCCGCCACCGCACGCGGAGTCTACATCATGCTGGACGCTCCATTTAACCATACCTCCTTTGACGTCGAGGTCACGGATATCGGCCTGGAACTCTTCGAAGCCGCCGGGCTGGATACGTCGGGCTGGTCGGCGGATGACGAAATCAGAAACCGGGAAGCGCGATTTTTCTCGCGCAACGACGGGAACGAGGCCTATTCCGGCCCTGCGAGTTCCGCCGGCAATATCGCCACCGCCCCGGACCGAAACGATTTCGGGAAATGGCAGGATGTGGCCGACGTCTTCTTTGGTCGGTATGCGTCGTTGGTGACCGGATATCCGGATGACGACACGAGCCGGGCCATGGCCCAAAACGAAGGCGACTGGATGAACTGGGACGACCTGCGCGGCGGTTCCGGTAGCAACGGGGCCGTGACTCGCGCCGTCTGGGAATACTTCGCCCGGTACGTCCCGTACTGGCTGGAACAAACCGGCCTGCCCTTCGGCGAGTCCACGGAAACGCAGACCACAGGCGGTATCGCCGGCTTGCGAGCCGATTTTGGGCAGGGCATGCCCCCGCAGTTCTGGGAATACGTCATGAACGTCGCACGGGCTCATAAATGGAACTTTGTATTCATGAGCGAATCGCTGGATGGCGGAAACATCACCTATCGTTCCAACCGCCACTTCGATATTCTCAACGAGAATATCGTCTTCCCATGGCAGTCGGCCAACAACACCACGGCGCACCGCGGGATCTTTGAGGATCGGCGCGCGGCTTATGGGCAGGGACTGGTCCTGCTCAACAACACATCGCACGACGAGGAAGGCTATGAGGATTCCTGGCAGGCCTTCATTCGCTACGCCGTCGGTAGCACCATAGATGGGGCGCCGATGATTATGTATGGCCAGGAAATTGGAACGGGCCAGGGAACTTCGGAGTCGGGTCCCTCCGGCGGCTTTGACTACTTTGAGCTGAATTTCGGGAAGTATGTGCCTCACTTCAAGCGGTATAACTCGATGCAACCGCAGTGGACCGCGTGGGCGAATAATTCGCTGGGCGTACAGAATCTGATCCCGGCCTATTCCGGCGTAGGCAAGGCGCGCCAATTCAGCCCCGCGCTGCGGTCCTCGAATCGATGGTTCCTGAACCCGCAGAACTCGAACGACGCAGACGAAACCATTTTCGCGGTCGCAAAATTTGAAACGCCCACCGCTTCGCCTGCCGTCAGCGACGTCGTGCTCGCGTTCGTAAATCTGGACCGGGACGCCTCGAGGACCAACACCTTCGGCATCCCTTCGGGTCTCGTATCCCAGTTGGGCATCAACCCTTCCCGTACCTATAATGTCCGCAACATCGCGGCCTATCTCGGGCCGAATAACGAGTATCCGGACCGGCGCGACACGCTCCTGTGGGGCGCGTCAGGGCGTAACGGCCAGGATATCATCGACAACGGCGTGTATGTGGCTCTCAACCCTGTTCCGGATAACGATCCCGCATGGGCAACAGCCCCCTTCGAAGCGCAATTCCTCAAACTCTATGACGTCACTGCGCCACCGGCCCTGAACACCGCCCCCGAACATCAAACCGGGAAACACTACGCCATCGGCGACACGGCCACATTCACGTGGGACGAGGTCGTTGATCCTGAGGGCGCGCCTGTTATGTACGCCGTGATCGTCGACGACGGGTCCTCCGTAACGACGAACTTCACCATGAACACGTCGTATGACGTAGCCGGCGCATTTGACCAGAGCGTTACAGTCACCGTGCAGCCTGTGAACCCGCACCAAGTCGCCAATGCGGGCGGCGCGAGTCCGGAAAGCCAAACCGTGCAACTGCTCGATCCGGATGTCAGCTACGACAACACCGGCGTGCCGGCTTGGCAGCAGGATATTGCCGGCACCGATCCGCTGGATCCCGACTCCATCTTCAAGGTCACCGAAGCCGTGTCGGCCGCAGGCGATGCCGAACGGAATATTTCGTTTATGGCGCAACCGGGTCGCACGTATCGGATCTATTATACCGATGACGATCTCTCCTCGCCTACGTTGACCTGGAACGAGTTCGCGAGTGTGGCGGAAGGGGAGTTTACGAATACGAGCGGGACCGAGGTCGCACATGCCTTCGTCGATGACGAGGGCCCTGACACGTCGAATAGCACACCGGCAGGCGGCAAGCGGTTTTACCGGCTTGAGGTGTTCCTGGCAGAGTAGTCGAACCCGCCTCTGCACCAGTCGCCGCCGCGGTCACGCGGTGGACGACTCGCCTTACGCGACAAGCTTCCACGTCCTTACGGACGCGGCTACAGAAGCCGCACGTAGCCGCCGCGGTAACGCGGTGGACGACTCGCCTTACGCGCCAAGCTTCCACGTCCTTACGGACGCGGCTACAGAAGCCGCACGTCGCCGCCGCGGTCACGCGGTGGACGACACGCCTTATGCGACAAGCTTCCACG
>SKXR01000136.1 GCA_007128275.1 Kiritimatiellia bacterium | reverse complement strand
TGTGTACACTGTACATATGAATGAAATACGCTTCGAGTGGGATGAGCGCAAGAATCAGCAGAACATTAAGAAGCACCGCGTCTCTTTCGAAGAAGCTCAGACCGTGTTTTATGATGAAAATGCCATAAGGTATTACGACCCTGACCATTCCGATAGCGAGGATCGATTCATCATGCTCGGATTGAGCTATAAGCTAAGGGTGTTGGTGGTGTGCCACTGTTACCGCCAAGACGACGCCGTTATCCGGATTATATCGGCCAGGAAGGCGGACAGGTCCGAAGGTAAAGATTACACGAGGTGACGCCATGAGAAAGCATTATGACTTTTCACAAATGAAGGGGATAAAGAATCCTTACGCCAAGCAATTGAAGCAACCTATTACGATTCGACTTGATAAGGATACGATTGCCTACTTCAAGTCGTTGGCGGCAGAGATCGGAATTCCGTATCAGAATCTCATAAACCTCTATTTACGAGAGTGCGCCACAGAGGAAAAGAAACCTTCACTAAAGTGGTCATCATAAGGCTCCCAACCAGCATCGAGCCGACCAACGGGTGCGCACTGCTGTCCAAAATAATTTGATTTTGGACAGCAGTGTGGAAGAACGGAGAACTATGCAACCACCGGACTATTGTGTAATGTATGGGCTTGAGCGGCGACTTGTGTTGCGGGAAGGCTGATCCTTCCCCGCGTAGACAAAGGAAACAAATCAGGAGAAACAGCAGATGAGTAACAAGTGGTTCGTGTTTGCAGTTGCAGCTATGTTGGCGGGTTCGGCGTTCGCCGCTGAAAAGGAATCTGGCGGAGTTACCCCTAATCTGGACAAGGGAACCAAGGTTCTTGAAGGTGCAGGATACATCAATCTGATGGGAGATGAAGTAAACATTCAGCTCGCTTACGGTCAGCTCGTCGCCGACGGAATCGAAGTGGCCTTGGTCGCTGGGTTGCGCGACAACGAGCACTATATGAGCACCGAGTTGGGAGTCCGTGCCGAGTACAACCTCGTATTGGGTTCGGCCTTTGTGCCGTTCCTGAGCGCCGGCGTTGTCTGGGCCGATGTCGAAGCCGACGATAGCGATATCGACACTGACGCCGCGGTATTTTCGGTCGGCGGTGGCGTGAAGTACTTCATCCGCGACAACGTCGCTCTTGCCGTGAATGGCAGCTACCTTTATGCCACTGATGATATCTTCGTCGATAATGATGACGGGAAAGCGCAGGATGACGAATTCCGCATCCTCTTCAGCGTTCGCTTCTACTTCGACTAATCAATCGTCCGCATTGAACTGCGGCTGGTCCCCGCGATCCGGCCATCAGCCTACCACCTTCGTTTTATATACCATAGTCTATCGAATTATGTATGCTCAATGCACTTCAGGAAAACGCTGGCTGATCGTGAGGAGTGCACATTGAAGGGAGACAAACCGTTCCGTTTCTTTTCGGGGCTGACACGGCGCCGATGGACAGGATTGGCCTTGATGTGGACGGCCGTGGCCATCCTTTTTGTCATCCTGTATATGACCGCCCGGCGCGCCGTCATCGCTGAAATCCGGCACCACGCGATGGGGGTCGCCATTGCCGTGGCGGCGGGGATTGACGCCGCGGATCTGGAACAGGTCCACACGCCCGATGACATGGGAAAAGAGGCGTTTCTGCGGGTCCAACGCCTGCTGGACCGCGTATCCAAGCAAAACCCGGATGTGCGGTACATCTACACGATGCGCCGCAGCACCGAACCGGATGCGGTCGTGACGGATTACGTGTTCGTGGTGGACGAAAGTCCACGCGACCGGGACGGCGACGGCGTCATTTCCGAGGACGAACTCGGCGAGGAACCCGGCGCCCCGTACGACGCCACGACCTGGCCGCAACTGGTCGAAGCCTGGCATCGCCCGACCGCGGACACGCGCATCCAGCCGGACCCGCCGTATCCCGACCTGATCTCGGGTTATGCCCCGATCAAGAACGACCTCGGCCAGACGGTGGCCGTGGTGGGCGTCGATATCACGGCCGATACGGTGCATGGCAAACTGTTAGCCGTGCAGGTCGCCATCGTCCCCGTCAGTCTCATCATCATCTTTCTCATCACGCTTGTCGTCAGCCTGTACTATCAACAGCGTGAGGCCTTTGAAGAGATCAAGCGCCTTAGCGAAGCATTGGCCAGTCGCAACGACATGTTGAGGGCCTCGAACAAACAACTTGCCGAGCACAATAGCCGCATGGAGCGCGACCTGAAACTCGCGCAAACCGTGCAGCTCGGCTTCCTGCCCACGGCGTTTCCCCGTCAGGATCGCTTGGTCATCGACAGGTTTTATCTGACGTCCGACATGCTCGGCGGCGATCTCTTTGACGTTTTCAGTCTGGACCATGATCATGTGGCGATGTACATGGCGGACGTATCCGGACATGGCGTCAGCGCCGCGCTGATCTCCGGGCTGTTAAAGATGGCCGTGTCTTCCGTGAAAGAGAAAGGCGGGTTCGCGCGTGGCCACCTGCACGCCGACCTGTTTCAACCGGACCGGGTGCTGTATACTCTCAACGAAATGCTGGTCAAAGAGATTCCCGAATACGAGTTCATCACCATGATCTATGCGGTGCTCGATCTCTCGGACAACTCGTTCCGCATCGCGAACGCCGGACATCCCTATCCGATCGCTTACAGTCTGCGCCGCAAGGAACTCGAGCTCTGGAAGTTTCCAAACGGCCCGGCCCTCGGCTTCATGGAGGGGCAGGACTTTCCGGTCAAGGAAATGACCGTGGAGGAAGGCGATCGCCTGATCTTCTATACGGACGGGTTGACCGAAGCGATGAACGAGGCCGCCGAAGAATTCGGGGACGAGCGCCTGCTGGCGCTCCTCCGTGAACACGGTGCCGAGACCCCGACGGCCATCATCGACGCGGTGCGCGCCGCCGTGGACCTGCACCGGAACGGGGAAGCCGTGAGCGACGACTTTTCCATGCTGGTCACGGAAATTCGTTGAGCGATCAGCCCGTCGCCTTTTTCAGGCGTTTCCGAGCGGCAAATTCCGGCGCTTCCTTTACGCAGAGGCCGAGGATGCGCAACGATTCCAGGAAATAGCGCATGCTTTCGCGTTTGAGTTTCATCGGCGAGTCGCCCACATCGGCCCATCCGGCGGCATCCAAATCGGTGGCGTCGATGGCCAGCTCGTCCCATTGCTGAAACAGGCGGCCCCACGGGCTGCTGAGAATATCGTGGATGCGCTGCTGGTGCGTGGGGTACCAGAAGGTGTCGTGATAGAGCACGCTGGCCAGATACGCCCATGGGGCCAGGACCGTCTTCAGGCTCCACTCCACAGGCTTCTTCAGCGGTCCCCAATAGATATGATGCTGCATGCGACTCGCAAACGTCATCTTCGTGTACGGTCCAACGAAATTCCAGTTTTCCGATGCGGCGTCGACATCGCCCACCAACTCAATTTCGCGTGGATCGCCCTGCCCCAATCCGGCCTCATGCGCGAGGCGGATGAACTTGACGTCCCGCAAGGGATCGAATCCCATCAGTTTCGCCGCCGTGGCGTCAATGGCCACCTGGTCGGCGGACGCCAGCAACACGTTCTTGACGTGCGGAATCATGCAACGAGGGCCGGGACCGTCCCCGGCGAACGTCCCGTCCATCACCGCGAAAACGCCCGAATGAATCTTTTGTTGGATTCTCAACAGGTCCACCAGCGTTTCATGGATCACCGGATGGGTCCAGTGTCTGCGCTCATTCAGCAGGCCGCCAAAGGCGTTCTTCATGGCCCCGGTCATGGTGGTGAAGACATGGGTCTTCACCGTAGGCAGATGAATGATGTTCTCACCGATAAACCGTTTGGGAATCATGAACCCGTCGGGGTAGACGTCGTTCAGGCAAAGGAATTGATCCGTCAGGTCGCCCACCGCGTCTCGAATATGAATCCACTCTTCGTCTTCGTAGAGATGCAGATTCCGCAAGCCGTGGGCGTCGGTTACGTTCACCTGCTTATTTTCCCGCTCGCCGAGATGCGCATCAATCACCACAGTCCGGTTATGGCATCCGTGCATCAGCGAAGCATCGTATCCGTCCTTTTTCATGGCGCGGATGACCCCGTCCAGCTGCCACGGCGTGGTGGAGGATCCCGGATAGAAGAAATGCCAGCTGATATTGATTTTCAGCGCGGTATCGACGGACCGGTCGATCACGTCCTGATACCCCGCCAGATTCATCAGGCGATGTGTATCCTCGAGAACCGTAGCGGGCGATGTCCTTAACACGGCAACTTTGGAACGGTGATTCATGCGCATGAACATAGCCCCAGATAGGAACGAGAATCAAATAGAATATCCCGTCACCGCCGCGCGCGCGCCGCCCCGCCTGTTTTATCGATGGACAGTGATAGCGCTTGGAGTGTACAATTCACCCCAGACTGGGATAGATACGTGCTTTTTCACCGCTATTGGCAGTCGCTATGGGCAAAGACTATTTTGAGATCACAACGCGATCGGAACCCCACTATCATGTGGTGTCCCTAAAGGGCGTACTCGATGCCGCCAGTGAAATAAAACTGTCCCAGACGCTGGAAACGCTATGCCAGTCGGAGTGCCCGCACATTGTTATCGACTGCGGCCAGTTGTCCTATATGAACAGCGCCACATTCGGTCTTTTCTTTCATTACCATCGTCAATGTGAATCGCGCAATGGCCGCTTGGTCTTGTGCCGGATTTCTTCGAAAATTCAGAGTATATTGAAGTTGCTTGGCTTGCATCAAGTGCTCAATGTGCGTTCTTCCATAGAGGACGCCTTACAAGACGTCCCCGCGGTCGAAAGTTCAGGATAGCCTTATGTGCGCGGCATTACGCAGAAAAGCATACGAATTACTACTGCCGGGAAATTCGACTTCCCTGGCCATGATCCGTTGGGTCGTCACGCGACTGGCCACGGCCGCCGGGTTGTGCATGGATGACATCGACCACGTGGAAATGGCCGTGGACGAAGCCTGCGCCAACGTGCTGGACCACGCGTACGGGGCCATGAACCCCAAACCGCCATTGCATATTGCCATCCTTGCCAATGACGAAACCTTCACCGTCGACATCATTGACAGCGGAAAGGCGTTTGATTTCGGATCCTACACGGAGCCCAAATTTCCGGAGCATTGGCTGGAAGGAAACGAACGCGGGGTCGGCTTGTTCCTGATTCATCAATTCATGGATGACGTGCAGTACGAGAAACTTCCCAACGCCACGAATCGTATGCGCTTGGTCAAGCGACGGCAACCGGCCGAGGCATCAAACGCCACAGCAGGCTGCTAGTCCAAGCCCGGCTCACGGGCGCGTAATCCGCAATATGGTCGCAAGGGAAGATAAGGGCTCCAGCTGATACTGCGTCAAGGCCGCCGGAATGAGGCAAGAGGTTCCCGGGATCAATTTTTCCTGGCCGTGTTCCGTACGGATCATCACCGGCGCATCGGCGCAAAAAAGCACCTGAAACGATCGTCCGTCGTGCCCGGCGGGCCACGGTTCGCGGAGCACCAACCGTTCCATGCGAAACCAAGGGCACGATAACACCTCCCAGAGTTCGTTCTGTTCGATATTCCCCAAACGCCGAGGCGTCACCTTGGCCGTTCCGTCATCCTGCCAGCGGATCACCTGCATCGCTTCATCGATATGCAAGTCCCGCGGGGTCCCGTCCGGCCCGGCCCGGCCCCAATCGTAAAGGCGGTAGGTGGTGTTTGAGTTTTGTTGCACCTCCAGCAGAAGGCAACCCGCGCCGATTGCATGCACACGCCCACCCGGCATGAATACCGCGTCGCCGGCTTGCACCGGCACGACGTGGAGCAATGGGTCCAGAGACTGGTCCCGAATCGCCTCCCGGAGCGTCGTTTCCGTGACGCCGGGCTGGAGACCGGCATACACGCAGGCGGCCGGATCGGCGTCGAGAACGTACCACATCTCCGACTTCGCCTCGCCGCCGGTGCGCCCCGCCATGGCATCGTCGGGATGCACCTGCACACTGAGTGTCTCACGCGCATCGATTAACTTGATGAGCAAAGGAAACCGATCCGCGTTTCGTCCCGCCCCCAGCAAATCTTCGCCCTGCTCACGAACCAGATCCGTCAGGCGCTTGCCCTGCAGCGAGCCGTTCGCGACCACGCTCATCCCTTCGGGACGATCCGACACCTCCCAGGATTCCGCATACACGCCGGGCGGCTCGTCCCGGTTGAATTGCCGCACAATCCGGTCGCCCCCCCATATATAGTTCTGATAAACAGGGCGAAAGATCAAAGGATACACCGTCTTCATGCGTCTTCTTTATCGGGATCGCATAGGCGAATCAACCTTCAAATTCTGCGCATTGACCGCATCGAAGGCTTCGGGTAACGTTGCGGCTTCCATTCATTTGAGGCGGGACACGCGAATCATGAAATATCTTTTACTGGTCGGCGACGGCATGGGCGATTATCCGGTGGCGGAGCTCGGCGACAAAACCCCTCTTCAAGCCGCACGCATCCCCGCCATGCGCCGGATCGCGGCACGCGGCGTGTTGCACAACATTCGGACCGTACCCGACGGGCTCCCGCCCGGCAGCGACGTGTGCAACATGGGACTGCTCGGATACAACGCCGCCGACCAGTACACCGGTCGCGCCCCCATTGAGGCGGCGGGCGCAAACATCGCCTTGGCACCGGACGATGTGGCCTTCCGATGCAACCTGGTCACCATACGCGACGGGCGCATGATCGACTACTCCGCAGGCCATATCACCAGCGAAGAAGGCGATATCCTTATCCGTGACCTGGCCGCCGCCCTCGAAAACGGCGAACGGAAATTCTATCCCGGCATCAGCTACCGCCATCTGCTGGTATGGCGTAATGGCCCCGCCGACCTGTCGTCGCAACCGCCGCACGACATCTCCGACCGCGAGATCGCCCCCTACCTACCCGCGGGCGAACGCCAGGCGGAGGTGCGCGCGCTCATGGAACAGTCGAAGTCTATTCTTCAAGATCATCCCGTCAATCAAGCTCGTAAAGCGGCCGGCAAGGTAACGGCGACGCAGATATGGCTGTGGGGCCAGGGCCGCGCCCTGAGTTTGCCGGGCTTTAAGGAACTCTACGGCCTGTCCGGCGGCGTCATCACCGCCGTCGATCTCGTGCGAGGGCTGGGCATGCTGGCTGGTCTTGAGGTCCCCGTGGTGGAAGGCGCCACCGGCTTCGTGGACACCAACTATGCGGGCAAAGTCGCCGCCGCCAAGGAGATCATGTCGAAAAAGGATTTTGTCTACGTCCACGTGGAAGCGCCGGACGAATGCGGCCACATGGGCGACGCCAAACTCAAGACGCGGGCCATCGAGGATTTCGACCGCCAAGTGGTCGCTCCGCTTTGGCAATTCATGGAGGAACTCGGCGAACCGTACCGGCTGATCCT
>SKXR01000117.1 GCA_007128275.1 Kiritimatiellia bacterium | reverse complement strand
GGCACGCCGGCCTGGTTGATCCGCACCAATAGATCGCGCGCAATGCGCAACCCTTCGTTGATGCGAAAACTGCCGTTCAGATACGGGTCGTTGATCAGGCCTTTCCACCCGAGGGCCGTGCGCGGCTTTTCAAAATAGACACGCATCACGATTTCCAGATCGTCGCGGAGTCGTTCGCGTTCCTGCTTCAGCCGGACCGCGTATTCGAGCGCAGACGCTTCGTCGTGTATGGAACAGGGCCCCAGAACCACAAGCAGCCGGTCGGACTTTCCGTTCAGGATATCGCGCACGCGTCCGCGCGTATCCGAAATGAACTGTTCCGCAGGGGTGTCCTTGATCGGAAAGAAGCGGATCAGATGCGCCGGCGGCGGTAGGGGAAGAATGTTCTCAATACGCTGATCGTCCGTCGCCGACATGCGATCGGTCGGCGGTGGGGCCAAGGCATCGTCGTGTATTTCAGTCATAAGCGTGCACCTAGTTCCTTGCTGTCGCGGGCCGTCCTGGCCCGATGATCCCGCGAGAATAGAACAGGCCGTGCCGCAGTGCAACTCCGCAGGACGCGATGAGGTTCGTCCGACAAGCCCTTTGTCGGGAGTTCGGTGTCCCACGGTGTTAAACACTTTCGAGCGGAGCCAAAGCGGTGTCGCCGTCCTCCTCCGCTTCGCTACAGAGGACTCTGCCACCGCAGTCCAAATTTCCTTGAGGCGGCCTGCTCTGTCGTTCCTTTTTGGACTGCGGCGGCAGAGCGAAGCGTCGACGCCGCTTTGGCTTGGGTCGCGAAGCGCTGATAGCTTATAAGCTATTGGCCGCCGTCCTGCGGGAGTGATGGAGCCCGCGGCTATCGCCCGGGCGTTCCGGCCTGTGGCGATTTGTTTTCTTTGGGCGCCGGGCCGGGCTTTTTCTGGTCCGGATCGGTCACGTGCCCCAGATAGTCGGGCAGTTCCACGCCGGCCATGCGCGCCACTTCGTGCAGGGGCGGGATACTCTTGATGAGGTTCTGGGCGAAATTGGCGGTGCTGGACGTGCCGTTGGCCGAACCGGAATCCCAAACGGTGACCTTGTCGATCTTGAGGTTCTTGATCGCTTCGACCTGTTTGGCGACGATGTCTTCAATCTTCTCGATCATGAGCAGCGTAGCGGTGGCACGGGCGTCGCCCTTACAGCTCTCCACCAATTGCCGGTAGCCGGCGGCCTTGCCCTCGAGCAGTTTCTGCATACCTTCCGCTTCGGCCTCGAATTTCATCAGTACGCCGTCCGCATCGCCGCGCGCAATGCGGCGAATCCGTTCGGCTTCCGCTTCGGCGGCAATCTCGATGTTCCGTTTCTCGATTTCCTGTTTAACGACGACATCGGCGGTGAGTCGTTCCGTTTCCGCCTTGTACTGCGCCTTCTGAATCTCCACTTCCGCCATGCGATTGGCGACTTCGCCGCGCTGCATGGCTTCGGCCTGCCGCACGGCCAACTCGGCGTTGTAGGCGGCAATATCGGCCTTGGCCTTGTTTTCCCCGCCCACGGCCTCCGCTTCCTGGCCCTGCACGTAGATGCGCTGGTCGGCTTCAGCGCGTTTCATGCCCTTCTGGCCTTCCGCCCGATTCTCCGCAACTCGGATGTCGCGTTCCTTGTACGCGCTGGTCTCGCCGATGGCGCCGAGTTTTTCCTGATCGGCCACGTCGATCATCGCGCGGTTGACCGCCTCGGCGGCGGCCTTCTTGCCAAGCGCGTCGATGTACCCGGAAATGTCGGTGATGTCCGTGATGTTGACGTTGATGAGATACAACCCGATCTTGTTCAGTTCCGGCTCAACGTTGCGCCGAATGGCGGCCAGAAAACTTTCCCGGTCCTGGTTGATCTGCTCGATGGTGAGCGAGGCGACGGTAAGACGCAATTGGCCGAAGATAATTTCACGCGCCATCTGTTCGATTTCCTGCGAGCCCAACCCGAGCAGACGTTCAGCGGCGTTCATGAGGACTTCCGGATCCGTGCTGATACCCACGGTAAACGTGCTGGGCACGTTGACACGGATGTTCTGCATGGACAACGCGTTCTGCAACGGGATGCTGATGGTCATCGGCGTCAGACTGATATAGGCACAGTCCTGAATCAACGGCCACACGAGCGTGCCGCCGCCGTGGATACAGCGGGCGGTCTGGTCGCCGATCTTTCCGTATATCACGAGGATGGCGTCCGATGGACAGCGCTTGTAGCGCGAGGCCAGGAAGATCATCACCGACAGGAAGAGCGCCACGAAGGCGACAATAAACAGAATCCATCCGATAGACATCAGGCGTTCTCCTCTTGATTGACGGCTTCCACCATCAAGTTGTTTCCGTCCGCGACACGCACGACACGCACGCGCGTGCCCGTGGCGATGGCCTCCCTCTTTTCCGACCGGGCGTCGAGCACACTCAATCGTCCATTCACCGAAATTCTAACCTTGCCCGTATCATTCGCGGGGATGTTCAGGTAAACGGTGCCCTCGCGACCCACGGCGTTCTGGGGATTACTGAGGCCGCCGGACTGCAGCTTCATCATCGCCGTGAACATCTTGGCGATCATCCAGGTGCTGAAAAGGCCGGCCGCCACGGCCACGCCCAAGGCGGGCACGGCTTGTCCGGGCAAGGTGGCCAGCATCGCGCGGCCCGCGAGGCCGAACATCATGAGAAACGCGACGGCGCCGAGCACCGAAAGCATTTTGAAACTCGCGTCCGTGCTGGAGAGATCGACGTCGCCCATCTGTTCGGAGGGCAGGTCAAAGGTGAATCCGACGAGTTGCAGGATAAGGCGGATGAGAAAGAGACCTCCGCCGATGGCGGCACAAATCGTGAAGATGAGTTCCAGTGGGTCCATGGCGGCGCGCTCCCGTTGATTGCGGCGCCAGATTACGCCTATTCATCCCACGATGACAATTCCTTTCTTTCTCGAAGCGGGACGGCCGGAGGCCGCGGCATGAAAGAGGGGTGTTCCGCCATGGATGCTCCCGCTCGCGGACGTCAGCCTTTCTTCTCGTCCTCTTCGTCGGTAAGCGCTGTTTCCAGTGCGCTGAATCGTTCACTCCAAATCTCCCATTCCCGGTGCAGGCGTGTTCGCATCGTCTCCCACGGATCCGGTTCCCGCATCCGGGCAACGCCCGCACGGGCAAGCACGGATTCGTACACGTCCAAGGCCGCGTCGGCACAGTGATCGATCGATACGCCTTTCGCGGTCCGGCGCGCTTCCTCGCGCAGGGCCTTCATCTCGTTCGACGTGCGTTCCGCCATCCAAACCAGCACGTCCAGAAACGGACCGATTTCCTGGGACATCACGAGTCGACCGTTCTTCTTGTCATGCACGATCTCCCGCGCGCCCGGCGCGTCGAGGGCCACAACCGGGTTTCCCGCAGCCATGGCCTCGGCCAGGACCATTCCTTGCGTTTCGGTGGTGGACGCGAAGGCGAAGAAATCCATGGCCCGGTATGCATTCGCAAGATCGCGTCCGGTGAGTTTCCCCGTAAAGAGCGCGCGGTCGCTCACGCCCGCGAGCTCAAAGATACGGCGCATGTCGCGTTCCGACGCACCCGACCCGACAATGAGCGCTCCATGCCGCTCCGGATTCGCCCGTATAAAACCAACCAGCGCATTGGCCAGAAACACCCCGTTCTTCTCGGGGGCAAGCCGACCCACATGGCCCGCCACGATCCGGTTGCGGGGAATCTCCCATTGGGCTCGGAACGCCGCGCCGTCCCCTCCGGCAAACCGGTCCGGATCAATGCCGGTCGGCACCACACTGACCGGCGTTTCGACGCCGCGTTCCCGCAACAGATCGCGCACGCTTTCGCTGGGTGCGACGACGTGATCACAAAGGTTGCAGTACTCGGTGGCCAGCTGTTTGGCGAAACGCCGGATCGTCGGAGAGTCGGCCGGCACATAGTGGGTATAATGCTCGTACATCGTGTGATAGGTGAAGACCAGAGGCTTGCCGAGGGCCGTTGCCATGCGCAACGCGGTATCGCCCAGCAAAAAAGGATGATGCGAGTGAATAAGGTCCGGCTGCAGCGCTTTCACCTTGCGCGTGACCATCGGCGTAACCGGCAGGCTGATGGAGAAATCGCTTCCGTTGAAGTTCTGGATGGCCGGCACACGAATGACATCCGATTCGCTTTCCGGCATGTTTTCGAATTCCGGCGCCATCACCGTTACCGTATGGCCGCGTTGGCGATAGGCTTCGGCAAAGGCATGGACGGAATTGGCCACGCCGCCGACATGCGGCAGATAGGTATTGGTCACCATGACGATGTTCATGCGCGCGTTCCCCGGCGTTGAATCACACGTTCTCCGGACTCGGACGGTTCCGCGGTCACCGGATCTTGTTCCGGCAACGCGATCACCAGCGTCTCGGGCGGCTCATGCCATTGGGCCTTCCAACCCACACGGAAATCATCCTTGCGAGGCGCAATGTGCACCTCAACGCGACCAAACGAGGTCAAACCCGGCCCGAACGAAAGCGTTTTCCCCTCGACCTGCCAGTCGGGCATGATCCCCGTCCCCAGCATCAGGGTGTCGCCTTCCTCGCGAAGGAACATGTTGCGGATCATCATCACCCACTCGGCCGAAGCCCATGCATGATGCCCGTCTCCCATGCAGCCGCCGCCCGTGCGCGGATGAATCGCTTCCGGCCATTGACCGGTGGGCGACGCCATATCGGCCACGGCTCGCACCAAGTCGGCAAAGCGCACATCGCCTGCGCGGAGCAGAACCTGGGCGACATGCAAGGTCAGATACGCGTTCACGCCCGAATGGATCATGTCCTGGAAGAATCCGCCCCCGACAAAACAGTGCTCCATCAGATACGCGGCCGTATCCCGCAAACGCGGATCGCGGCCCGGCCAAAGCTGAAGCGGATAGCCTGCGGCGAGTGACCCGACGGCGCCGGTATCGAGTCGGCGATCGGGTGCGGCGGGCATCGCAGGCCGACCCAAACGTTCCCCGGCAACGGCAAGCGTGTCTTCGATACGCTTCAAATAGGCATCCGCTTCGCGCAATGTCCGTCGGGACTCCTCGTCCGATCCGCCTCGTTTAAGCAGACGCGCGGCGGCGCGCAAGCCGGCCATGCTCCAGAAGTTGTCCCAATAGTAGTAATCGTTCGGGCCCAGATGTTCTGCGCTGAAACCGGGAGGCATAAGTCCCGCGTGCGGGTCGCCCGACTCCTCGCCAATACGCTTGCGTAGAATCCAGTGCACTCCCTTTTCCACGGCGGAACGCCAATCGGCGGGAAGTTCGCCGGGACACAGGGCCAGGTACCGGTCCATAATCCAAAGCGCTTCCCCGTTCGAATCCCATTCCCCGTCCTGTGAATGAAAGTAGCCCGTAAGCTTCTGGCGACCGGGATATCTGGCCAACACGCGCCCGACTCGCTCTGAAAGACCCGCACACAACAAGGCGTGCAGGATGAAAGACGCGTCGCGAAACCAGAATCGCTTGTACGTGTAGGGCCCCGGAAAGACGTCTCCGGGCGTGAGGAGAATCAGGGTATACAGGGCTTGGTCATACAGCTCCTGAATTCGCTGATCCGGCACCTGTACGCGTGCGGCCGGCTTCAGGGCCTCGCTCCAAGGGGTCGTGCCGGCACGGCGTTGAGCCCGATGCAGCGTTTCGTCCTCGCGCAGAAACACGCGCGCCTCCACGCGGCGATCCCGTCCGGGTTCCACGCGAAACAATGCCGCCGCCGTAGCCATGCCCGTGGGACACGCGCACGCCGAACGCTCGGTTCCTTCCGGCAACTGAAACAACACGTCGCCTTCCCGGTAATTCGACGCAAAATGACGTTCCATCGGGGGGTCGAACTGCACGACCGGAGGGCCATTGATGCGCCAGGTACGACGGTCCGGTTCCCGCTTGATGTCCTCCACCAGGCTGACCCCTTCCGGATTGCAGGGGCGCACGGTAACCACCAACCATGCCGGCTCGGCGCTGTGCCCGGTATAGCGGATGCGACACACCGGGCCGGATTCGGCATCTTCCACATGTACGCGTACAGACAGGGACGTCTCTTCAACATGGGTAATGGTGCGAATTTCAAGCCCCTCCGCCGTGCGCGCCATGGTTTGGCCGGACAGCTTCTGCCGCGACGGAAACAGGCGCCCCCCCCCATCACCGATTACCCACGCGTCCAACGACCATCCGTCGAAGAATGGCGTGACCAATCCGCGCGGGTCGACAAGTGGATACGCCTCACAATCCGGCAGGCCCGTGGCCGTCCAATTGCGATGGGTCAGATTGACATGCGTCACGGAAAAGGCGCGAGGGACAAAGGATTCGTCGGCCGGATCGAATTGCCGTTCCACCCAATAGGGCCAAACCCAATCCAGATTATGCTGTATCGCGCGCGTATTGAGCAGGCCGCGTGCATGGAAAATCATTCCGGCTCGAACCAGCTCCAAGGGTTCGCTGACTTCCGATGTATGCGCAAAGCGCCGTAAACGGGACATCACAGCTACGGGATCGATGAAGCCTTGACGCAACGCCGCGCGCCGGATGAAGAATCGCCAAAACCATCCCCGAATCGATTTCATACCTCATACCTAAGGCATATGCGCCCCAATTCAACCCAGAAAAACAATGCCCGACACCAAGCGGCGCATACACGCGGAACCGCCTGTGCCCGCGACCAGAGGGACTAATCGAAGTAGATGAGCACGCTGAAGCGGTCGAAGCGATTCGGGTCGGTGGTCACGTCCATCACGGTCAAGCGCCTCGCCAGCACATCCACATCACCGCGGAAATTGCGGTCACCGCGGCGCTCGTCCAACACGACGCGATGCACGCCGGGATCCACGTCGTACGCGCGCCAGCGTCGCGCGCGAACCCGGTCCATCTGCACCCCGTTGATGAACACGTCCAACTCACGGGAAGACCGGTTATCTACAAGGATGCTGCCCTGCCCGCTTGGCGGTTTATGATCAAAACGGTCATCGCTCAGGCACCCGGAAATGAACACACCGGCTACCATCAAGGCCACCCCAAACAACAGCGTGGACACGTTGAAGCATTGCGTCTTCATACATGTATAGCATACCCTTACCGGCAGAAGATGTCCATGAAAGGAAATCCCCAATCCCCCATTGAACGAAACCTGGGCGAACAGCCCATCGCCCGCCTGCTGACGGAAGCGGGACTGGCCCCGCGCGACCTGGTGGCCGCGGCCCCGGACCCGATTACGTTCAAGATGGTGGCGCGCGCCTGCAAAGGACGGCGCTTAACACCGCGCGCGCAACAGAAGATCCTCCGCGCCCTGAACAAGGCTACGGAGAAAACATATCGGACGGGGGATTGTTTCAATTACTAGGGAACGCTCCGCAAGGGTGGCCCTGCGAAGCAGGGTCGGGGAGGGTTCTTCAGCGCGCCTCACCAAACCGGGACGGCCCGGAGGACCGTCCTACGAATTACATGCCACGCTCTT
>SKXR01000172.1 GCA_007128275.1 Kiritimatiellia bacterium | reverse complement strand
TTATAAGTGGTAAGTGGGATGGATGATGCGTTCTATGTGCCGATCAGCCTGCGACTACTCCTTGTCCTACTTCTCACTTCTGACTTTCGACTTCTTACTTCCTCTCTTCTCTAGTCGTCGTCGCTCTTGCGGTAGGTCACCGTTCCGCCCACGTCCCAGCTGTCGACGATGGCCATGATGACCGCGTCACAGGGCCGTTTATCGGTGGCTTGGGTTTGTCGCGCGGAACTGCCGGTCGCCACGAGGACCACCTCTCCGGGGCCTGCGCCCACGGCGTCGGCGGCCACCACTTGGCCTCCGGTTTCCTTGCCCTTTTCGTCCAGATGCCGGACCAGCATGAAACGGAGTCCGTCCATACTGGACTCTTTCCGCGTAGCCACGACCATCCCTACGACTTTGCCAAGATTCATACTGCCTCTCCCGCAAACCGCTTGTCCACGCCGGACAAACGGTTCCGCGTTGCTGATCGAGTTCTTACTTCTTGGACTTGGCCTGGTCGGCGCGGCCCAGCGGGAGTACCGTGTCGACGTTCGCGTGCGGACGCGCGATGACATGCACGGCGACCACTTCGCCGACGCGGCTGGCGGCAATCTGTCCGGCATCGCAGGCGGCCTTGACCGCGGCGACGTCGCCCCGAACGATGACGGAGGTGTAGCCCCCGCCGGTTTTCTCATACGAGACCAATTCGACCTTGGCCGCTTTGACCATGGCGTCCGCCGCTTCGACGGTGGCGGGAAACGAACGTGCTTCAATCATTCCTAATGCTTCAGCCATTTTGTACCTCTCTGGTTGGTGTGTCCTCTGTTCAATGTTACGTTAGTCAATGGTGCTTACTTTTTCTTGCCGGATTGCCCTGTGACCGCGCCGATCGCGGCTTCGGCGGCCTCGTAGCCGACCTGAATATCGCGTTCCTCGCCTCCGAGATACACGCGGCCGAACGCGCCGACGGCGCGCACTTCGAGCACGTTGATGTCCGCGGCTTTTTCCGCCTCGTTCGCCGCAATGGAGGCGTACCCCGCCGGGGCGCATTCCATGACGTACAGGGTCTGTCCCGGCAGAATCATGTTGCCGTGACGCATGCGATTGATGAGCTGGGTGTGATAATCCGACAAATGCCGGATGACCTGGCTCGTCGTGACTTCCGGCTTGATGCGGTCCTCTTCCTTCAGACCGAGTTCGTCGAGGATCGCCTGGCCCGCCGCACGGACGTCGGCTTGCGAGTCCGAGTGCAGCTCGAGCATGCCGAACGTACGTTCCACGATCTGCATGCCCGGCGTGACGTTGGTGGCCTTGAGGGCGATGTCGGTCATGCGGTTGATGTCCATGCCCGGCGCAATCTCGATAAAGAGAGAGGCCTGGCCGGCTACGGGCAGATAGCCCTGCGACACGGTTGCGAGAAAGGACGCGAACTGCGGTTGCAGACTGTCCAAGAAGATATACGTACGTAATTCTGCCACGGGGTGACTCCTTCCTGCCTATTAGTTTCTTGCTCTGGCTTCTTCCAATATTTTCACACTACTGCTTGCTCCGATGCGCGTGGCGCCCGCCGCGATCATCTTCATCGCGTCATCGTAGGTGCGCACGCCGCCCGACGCTTTCACACCGAGTTTCTTGGGCGCCACGGTACGGGCCATCAGGGCGATGTCCTCGGCGGTGGCGCCGCCGCTACTGAATCCGGTGGAGGTCTTCACGAAGTCGGCGCGCGCCTGCATGCTCAATTCGCATGCGCGTACCTTCTCTTCGTCCGTCAGGAGGCTGTTTTCGAGAATCACCTTGGAGAGCGCGCGCCCGTCCTTGCAGGATTCGACCACGGCGCGGATGTCGTTCAGGACCAATTTGTCGTCGCCGCTTTTCAGCGCGCCGACATTGATGACCATGTCGATTTCCTTGGCGCCTTCACGAATGGCTTTCCGGGCTTCCATGGCCTTGATCTGGGGCGGTTGCGCGCCCAGCGGAAATCCGACCACGGCGCAGACCTTCACATTCGAGTCCTTGACGAGCTCGCGGGCCAGCGGAACCCAGGTGGAATTGACGCAGACCGAGAAAAACCCGTGCTGTACGGCCTCGCGACACAGCTTTTCGACGTCGGCACGCGAGGCGTCCGGCCGCAAAATGGTGTGGTCAATCATCTTCGCCAGCGATTCGGCGTCCATGTTGACGGCTAAGGAAGGGGCGCTGCCCCCGGACGATTGGGCGATCAGTTCTTTGACGCGCCCGGCAATGCGTTCAACATCCTGTGGCGATAAATCCACATTGTCCCCCTGTGTTGAGGTTGAAGTTCCCGATGAGCGGGCGCTCTGAAGGCGACCGCTTTCGACATCCATAATCATTTGTACGCGGCGTTTGTGCCGTGCTTCCGTGCAGTCCGTGCTTAAGAAGACGGATACGATAGCCTGCGCGTTGGCCATGTTCGTTTGACCCGCCCCGAGAGTCAAGACATTTGCGCCATTGTGTTCGCGGCTGTTTCGGGCCAGGGCCTCGTTGTAGCAGGCCGCCGCGCGCACGCCGCGAACCTTGTTGGCGGTCATCGCCGACCCGATGCCGGCCCCGTCCACTACGATGCCGAAGTCACATGTGCCGTCCGCCACTTTGGCCGCCACTGCATGGGCGATCACCGGATAGTCCACGGCATCTTTGCTATAGGTCCCGCAATCCGTCGGGTGATGGCCCAGCGATTGCAGGTGGGGAATCAAGCGCTGTTTGAGGTCGAAACCTCCATGATCGGACCCTATAGCGACTTTCAAGACTTTATTCATAAGCAAGTAGTAAAAAAAGCATTCTGTGTGGCAAAGGTCAAGATTTGTTTACGGAATTGATTGCCAGAGCGCTCCGAAAAGCAGCGGGACCGCCGCGCATGCCTGAACCGCCCAGCCAAGCTTGGTCCGGTTCCCTGCTGGAGCAGGGGACTACCGATCAAGACGGGAATCCCAGAAGGCTATTCCGCTCGCACCCAGTCGTCTTCATAGTCCTCATCCGGGACGCGCGGGGGGACGACTCGCGGGGTGAAATCCGCCTGCCGTAGCAAATGGGCCTGCCACTCATCGAAGAGGATGCGCGCCCGTTCGCGGGCGAGCGTCGCGATAATCTGCTGGCGAAAGTCGGCATACTGCGCGATGTCCGCAGCCGACCGCGTTTGCACATGAGCGACCAGATAGGCGTCGTTGACACGGACGGGGGCGGTGACTTCTCCCTCGTTGTAGGCCAATACGGCGCGTAATACTTGCTCGCCGTATTCGAGGTCCTCCAATCCCGTGGCTGCCGTGAAGGTGATCGGTGCACGAGCCGGAATGGCAAATGTTTCAGCAATCTCCGCAAAGGAGGTGCCCGCGCGCAACTCGGTGCCGGCTGTTTCCCGGAAGGTTTCGGCCAGGTCCATGACGGCACGCTGGATGGCATCCGCGCGCGCCGCTTCGTACACCCGGCCCTTCACTTCTTCGTAGTCGGGGACATAGGCGGGATGACGCTCCTCCAGCGCCAGGACGTAGATGTCGTCGTCGCCTTCAATCGCGTCGCTGAAATAGTACTCGGGATGTGGGCGTAGATCGAACGCCGCGACGCTGAACGACAGATCGGCATCGATCCCTTCAGGCAATTCGCCCCGGGCAAAGGGGGCGGTTTTCTCGATCGTCACTCCGTAGGTTTCCGCGGCTTCCTCGAACGTGGCGGCCACCCCGTCTCGGTCGGGCACGAGGTCAATGACGTAGTCCATCGCCACATCGGCGGCTCGTCGCGCGGCCATTTCACGCCGTAACCGGTCGATGATCTCGTCCTTGACGTCTTCAAAGGGAATGGTCGTGGCGACTCGGAAGAGATCGTCATCGGCAAACGGGCTTTCTTCTTCCCCGTCGTCGAGGGCGGGGTCATCCTCATATCTGGTGAATTCTTCGATATTCAAGTCGTAATAGTCCAGCGCCTGCCCTTCCGTAATGTCCACCTCGTCCTTGTACGCGTCGATCGGGAAGCGGACATACTTTACGCTGACGCGCGGGGGAATGGTGAAGTCTTCGCTATGCTCATCGTAGAAGGCGCGGGCTTCTTCGTCGGTGATCTCCAGTCCTTCGCCCAGGACATCTTCGTTGACGATGACGTATTGAACGGTGAATTCGTCGCCGAAGGAATTGATGGCGCGCTGGATCTCGGCGGGCGTGATGATGACGGATTCCGACACCATCCGCTGCAGTTTCTGTAGGACGAGTTCCTGGCGGATATGTTCTTCGAACTGATTGGCGCCAAAACCCAGGCGACCGAGGTACTGCTGGATAAACGACCGGTAGAGGTCGGGGTTGAACTGATTCTGCTCATGAAAATCAGGAAAACTGCGAATGGCCTCCACCACTTCGCGGTCGGTGGTCCGGATCCCCATCTTCTGCGCTTGTTTTAGTGAGGCCAGGCGTTTCCAAGCCATGTTCGTCAGTTCCTTGTCCAACTCTTCGCTGATCGGAAGGGTCTGGCCCATGGCCAGAGTGACGGCCATATAGGTGTGCACATAGGCCGTCCGCAGTTCGTCGGGCGACACGGGCTTGCCGAACAGCATCCCCGCCGCTTGGCGTTCGGAGGGATCGCGGGCATCGTCCGGAACCGACATGTCCCACGCGACAAAGGCGAGGACGATCAGAAAGGTGAAACCGATCCAGACGAACTTGTTCGCAATCAGCTTATTGAATTTGGTGATGAGCATGGTCATGGGACAATATTCCTTACATATATGGGAGTAGGGGACGATACCGGCGGAACGGGGTCAGGTCAATCGGGAAACCGGCGCGTTCATGGAAAGAAGTACCGAACCCCGATTGCCGCGTTCAGGGCAAAGGCCGCCGACGGGGCCAAGTCCAATATGGGCACGACTTCGAGAAAAATGTCCACCGGATAGTCGTCCGGCATATGCGCCATGCCCAGCGGGGCGCGAATGCCTACACGCGTGTGCGTGCGATCCCTGTCGCTGCGTCGCCGGCGATCGTCGAATTTCACGCGTCCGCCGAGCCCGTAATACACGGGCCAACGCCCGGGCGCCAGGTTGATGACCTGGTAATCATGGATCAGGAAATTGCTGTGCAACTGAACGGAGGTGTTGCGTTCGAACGACCAAGCCATGGCCGCATCGACGGCGGTCAGCGGGCCGATCCATTGTTTCAGGCTCACCCCGGTCGGTTCGCCCGCTATGATGCCGACCCCGGTGCCCCGGTCCTGCGCAGGAACGCCGGTCGCGACGCCGTGGAATAACAATCCCGTCAAGAGCCATTGGACAACGCGCATGTTCATGGGAACACTATACCGGTTTCGGGCGAAAGAGGAAACCCCTGAAATCCCCGCCCTATGGAATCCGGTCCGCCAACAGCCCCATCCACATCAGGACGGCGACCGTGATGGCCAAGGCAATGCGATAATAGCCGAACAGGGCCAACCCGTGTTTCTGGAGATAGGCCAGAAACCATTTCACCGAGATGACTGCGGTGATGGTCGCCATGATGAACCCGACGGCGATGTTCGTGAAGCCGAATACTTCCAGCATCAGTTCGCCATGCTGTAACGTGTCATAGGCTGTGGCCGCCGTGAGTGTGACCACGCCCAACAGGAAGCTGAAGACCACGGCGGATGTCAGGTTCATGCCGACAATCAGGCCTCCGACAATCGTCACCAGGCTGCGGCTGGTGCCGGGCCACATGGCGATGCATTGCATGAATCCGATGAGCAGCGCGTGTTTCCACGTCAATTGCTCCAACAACAGGCCCGGCTGGTCCGGACGAGCGCGACGCCATCGGCTCACCACCAAGATGGCCACACCGCCGACAAACCACGCAAAGACAATGGGCTGCAGCCCAAACAGGTGTTCTTTGATCGGGCCGTGAAACAGCAGGCCGATGACGGCGGCGGGCAGGAACGCGACACCAATATTGATCGCGAGACGCAAGCCTCCGGGATCGCGTCCGAACACGCCCTTGAACATGCGCCGCATGTACGGGAAATAGAGCGTCAATACCGCGAGAATAGCGCCGGCTTGAATGCAGATCGAATAGGCATCCGCCGCCTGATTGTCCGCTTCGGTCTGACCGATCCCCATGGCGCGTTGCGTCAGGATCAAGTGCCCCGTCGAACTCACCGGCAGATATTCCGTGAATCCTTCCACCGCGCCGAGAATCAGCGCTTGCATGAAGGTCATGTGGACGATGGGCTCCGGTGCTTCCGGCTCGGCCAGGGCCGCGGCGGGAATGAGAAAGGCAAATAACAGGATGCAAGAGAGGCGTTTCATGAGTGTTTCCCCTGACGGGTACTAGAATATTTTGAATTTCGGCAGGTCCTGGATGTCGACCATCCCGGCAAGCCGTTCGTTTTCATCGACGATAATTAAATCATCGATTTGATGCTCGCGGAAGTGCGCGAGGACGTCGACGGCCAATAGATCCTGCGACAACGTGATCGGATTGGGCGACATGACCTCATCGATCTTCCGGTCGATCAGGTTGGCCTGATCGGTCAAATGGCGGCGCAGATCCCCGTCCGTAAATATGCCCTTTACGGCGTAATCCTCGTCCACGATCACTACGGAACCCGCCCGCGCCTCGGTCATGGCCAGCACGGCGTCCTCCACGCGCGCGCCCGACGGGACATGGGCCACGCGATGCCCGGTCCGCATGATGTCGCGCACGCGCAACAGCAGTGCGCGTCCGATGGCGCCGCCCGGATGCAGTTTCGCGTAATCGTCGCGCGAAAAGCCGCGCGCTTCCAGCAACACCATGGCCAGCGCGTCACCGACGGCCAGCATGGCCGTGGTGCTGCTCGTTGGAGAAATGTTCAGCGGACACGCTTCGCGGTCCACGGTCACGGGAATGACCTCGTCACTGTTGCGGGCCAGCGGGCTGTCCGTATCCCCGGTGAGCGCCACGATGCGCACGTCGTAGCCCTTGATCATCGGGAGCAGGGCCAGCAGTTCGTCGGACGCGCCCGTATAGCTGAGCGCCACGACCACGTCGCCCTTGTTCAGAATGCCCATGTCCCCGTGCATGGCTTCCGCAGGATGGAGCACGACGGCCGGACTGCCCGTACTGGTCAGGGTGGCGGCGATTTTCTGGCCGATGTGAAGGCTCTTGCCGAGGCCCGTGATGACAATCTTCCCGCCGCCGTCGAGCGTGTGAAGAATCAACGCCACCGCGCGGCCAAACTCAAGGCCGAGTCCGTCACGGACTTTTTTCAGTCCCTCGATTTCAATGTCAATAATCTCTTGGGCGCGCTTGGCGTGTTCCACAATCGTTCTCCTGATGCGAATGATGCCCGAGGCTAGTATAATCAGTCATCCGCGTCAAATGCGGGAAACAAGGAATCAAGAACGGATCCACGAAGGCGGCGCGATGTTAATAGAGTTGATGGGGTTCGAGGGATGAATTACGGTTTGGACAACCAGTGAGAGGGGGAAATGGATATGCAGCGACGTGAATTTGTGAAGAAGGCCGCCTTGG
>SKXR01000184.1 GCA_007128275.1 Kiritimatiellia bacterium | reverse complement strand
CTCAAACCCGGCGCGACGTTTGCCGTGTATCGAGACGTCTTCTATTGGGGCGTTCAAGCGTCCGGCACGATTCGCTTGGATGACAACCGGCAGCGGTACACGTTCGGTAACGGTGCGCAAACCACGTCGTGGTTGACGTATGGCGCGCGTGATTGGCTGAGTGTGTCGGGCCGTGTTCGTTATGAATGGATGGATTCCATTGACGGGGAGGATGATCGGCTGATGACCGGAACGGCTCCGGCGGTGGATTCAGCCAACTACGGAGGGCAATGGCTTGAAGCCGGCGTGGGCGTTACGCTACGCGCGCCGCGCGGCGTCTTGCAGGGTCACCGCGTTGCCGTTGAGATACTGTGGCCGGTTTATCAGGATCTCAACGGACCGCAGATGGAACGGGATTACACCGTGATCGCCGGCTGGCAGAAGGCCTGGTAATCCCTGTCCTGCCATTGTCCATTCAGAGCGTGGACAGAAAAAGATACGACATAACCTGCATGCGTCGGGTGATTACAGCGATATAAGACGCTGAGGAATAATCTGTCTGTGCATGTTATTCAGTTGTCAACCTGCTTCGGCGATTATCGTGGCCGACTATGATATCGCCGAGGCGCCGCCCGCGGACGAGATCAGCGGCGACTGGGACATCAACTGGGACTACACCTACCGCTACAAACGCAGTTCGGCCGTGGCCGTGGCCCCGTATTGGTTACTGACCGCGGCGCATGTGGCCGATGACAATGTGGCCTCCAATGTGGTCGTGAACGGAACGAACTACATCCCACAGGAGATCGTTTTCCATTTTCCCGATCATGATCCCGACAATAACCAAATGGCCGACTTGGCGCTGGTCCGTTTCGATAAGGAATTCCCCGGGTATTACCCCTTGTATGACGGCGGGTTCCCGAGTGCGGACCCGCAGAAATTGTCGGCTGTGCTGATCGGCTATGGTCGTACCGGCACGGTTCACTCCTCTCATTACAACGAATATTCAGGCGGCAATGGGACGAAACGATGGGGGACCCAGCGCATTGACGGGACCGACACCCGTTCCTACAATATCGTCGATTCCAGGGAGAGCCCTCCCGTGACAAATGCGACCCAGAATCTGGGCATTGAAATGGAGTTTAGTTTGGGCGATACCCCCTATGAGGCGGGGGTCGGCATCTACGATTCCGGCGGCGGCACGTTTGTCAAGGACGGTGGAACGTGGAAGGTCGCCGGGATTAACACGACACGGTATGGTACGGCCCCTGACTTCGAAGGGGTCTTTGCCGTATCGGTTCCGGCGTACTTGACTTGGATTAACAATGTCATCACCCCAACGTCCGATCTGGACGGCGACGGAATCCCGAATTACTGGGAACAACAGTATTCGGGATCAATCACCGGTTTGGTAGCGTCGGCGGATAACGATGCCGATGGACTGACGAATTACGAGGAATACATCGCGGACACCGATCCGACCGACGACACCTCGTTCCCGCGTTTTGACGGGGTTGCGATGACTGAGGCGCACGAGTTGTATTTCACCGGGAGCACCGCGCGACACTATCAGATCTTTCACGTAATCAGTTTAACCGACACCAACCTCACGTGGACGGCGTCGCACACGAACGCGATCTGGGGTGCCGGCACGAATACCGTGATTATCGTCACCAACGAGGTCGACAGGGTCTATTATCGCCTTCGCGTGACCTTGCCTTGAGGCGGCGCGTGGAGGCCGGGCTGTTTCGGTTCACGGATCGTTGTTGGGGCCGGGTATCTTGACGCGGTAGTATTTGGGCGTATCGAAATCGATTTCGAACTCCCAATAATTGAGCCCGTCCTTGCGGGGAATGACGACTTCCACCTTCCAGTCAGGCGCCAAGGCGTTGGTCGTGCTTTGAATAATGTACTGTGTTGGGGGGTGCGTTGAACGTCCTTCCCATTCCAAGCGTCCGATCTGCGCGCCGTTGCCGCCTCTGGTTCCTCCTCCGGGATCCTGCACGATGCGGGGTTGCACACGGATTCCGATGATAGTGGCCGTGGCGGCGGGTGCGTCGATCAGGGACAGTTGATAATTGTTTGCGGTCCCGCCGATCAGGTGCGAGTCCGCGGTCAAGTGCACCGTGTGCGTGCCCGGCGTCGCGCGCTCAAAGGCGGCCGCGGGATGAAGCATGACCGAATCCCCGGCGAGCACGTTGACGAGAGACAGGTTGTTTCCCGAAATGTACGCCGTGGCCGAACCGCAAGCGATCTTATCCTCCACGGTGAACGAGCCGGTGATGGTCACCTCTCTTGGTTGAATCCGGACGGGTACCGTGCCGCTCGCCTGATGATAGTTTTGTGTGTCTTCGGGGGCGAACAGAACGGACGCCGGATACGCCGGATTTGCGTTCGGGGTCGTCGTCGGATACGTGAACGTGAACTCGCCCGATACGGACACGCCGCCGCCGGTCAGCAACGAAAGCGCCAGCGCGTCGCCGTAGGTGATGGGGGAAGCCTCGGGCCATATGTGCACGTCGGGCATGGACTTCAAGATATTCGCCGACGTCGTGTGGTCTTGAATGAAATATTTATCGGCGTCGGCTCCTGTGAGCGCCAATCCACTGACAATGACCGGAATGTATTCGCCTGCATTGACCTGGGCAAATACAGCCGTGGCGCTCGTGGCATCCAGTGTTACGTCGTGTCCTTCGTCTACGCCCGACAAGGAACCGAACTCGGTGATGACGGCGGCGTCCGTGCCGTCGTACACCTTGTCTTCTATCGCGAGGTCAGGGAGGGTGACTTCGATGATTTCCGGAGGCGGCGTATATTGCCAACTCAACATGGGGTATGCGTGGCCGTGATTGATGACCCATGTGTGATCCGCATACAATTCCAGCGCAACAATATCCCACGCGGCGAAAGTTTCGATGGCGTGCATCTCGGCCGTGGTCTTTCCGATTCCGCCTGCGCTCGTGGAGAGGCCGGAAGATTCGGTATCCCAATAGGCGTGTTCGATCGTACCACTCTGAAGCTGGCCGATCAAACCGCCGCGGGCCCATGCGGGGCCGTTGACCGGCCCGGTCGAATAGGTTCGGCGCACCGTGCCTTGGTTGGAGCCAACCAAGCCGCCTCCGTAGCCGGTAACGTTCGCTGTGGCGTGGGCATAGGCGTCCTCGATCACGCCCGTGTCATGATTCTCGCCGACCAAGCCGCCGGTCGCCCAGGCGCCTTGGACGGTGCCGGAGGCGAACACTTTGGAGATCGTGCCGTGATTTTCGCCGGCAAGGATTCCGGTGCGCATGTTGCCGATGACCGTTGCGTTCACGATGCCCAGATTTCGTACGTCGGCGCCTTCTTCAACATAGCCGAACAGACCGAGGCGACTTCTGCCCGGCCGGTTCACATGAAGGTTGCTGATGAGATGCCCCTGACCGTCGAACGAGCCCCGAAAGCGTTCCGTCCAGCCGATGTCGCCGATCGGGAAGAATCCCTGATACGTACCCGGCGCGTCCGGCGCCTCGTTCCAGGTGGCGGTCGCCGACGCGTCGATATCGTTCATGAGCACGTAGTGCCCGTTGAGATCGTTGGTGACGGCTTGCAAGTGTTCGGGCGTGTAGATTTGATAGGGGGCCTCCGCGCTGCCTGAACCGGGCGGCAATACGCCGCCATAAATGACTTGTCCGCCCTCAGAGTCATCGATAATGACGGCGAAGTCATAGGTGTTGAGGGCGTAGAGCGTTTCCAGATCAAAGGCCGCATCGGTGTACTTCGCATAGACATGAATGTCGTGCCCCTCAAAGTGGTTGGATTCCACAACCGTATCCTCTACGTCATGTTGGATGTTGCCCTCGATGATCAGGCCGTAGTCGTTTCCTGCGATTTCGTTATGGAGCACCTGATTGTACGTGGTGGGGCCGAACTGGTCGTAGCGATAGCGGTTGGTGATCCGAATCCCAGCGCTTTCATTCTCCTGGATGTTGTTGTCTTCAATATTCACATAGTGGGACATATACAGCAGGATTCCGTCGCCCGGTCCCCGGTTGGCCCTGTCGCGGTTTCCGTAGATGATGTTCCGTCTGACGCTGGACACGTTATCGGGACTGACCGCGTGCCCGGTCCCGTGGTCGTTGACCTTGTAGATCAGGATGCCGGGCCCGGTATTTTCGTAGACTTCGTTATCCTCGATTTCGACCGACAGCACGGCCGCGCGGTTTGCCGCGGAATAGACGATGATCCCGCCGACTTTGTGTTCATTGGCGCTGATCGGCGGGCCGTTCAGGTTTCTATAGACGGTATTGCTTCGAATCGTTAAGTGGCCGGTGACCGCCGGGGCGCCGCTGCTGGTTGCCGATTGGCCGTGCACGTAGACGCCGCGCTCGGCGTTGTCGCCGATTACCGAATGAAGGATGTTGCCGAACGCGTAAAACGTGATGCCGTCTCCACCATTGTGGGTGGACCTGCAATGCCGCAGCACGGCGTTGGTCGATTCCCGAACGCGGAAACCGTCCACTTGGTTGTGGCGTGAGATGACGTTGTTGATCGTGATGCCGCTGGCGCGCGTAGCGTATACGCCCCGTTCCGGAGAGGAATGCACTTCGAGATTCGACAAGGTCACGTCGGCGGCGTCCAGCACGCGGATTCCGTGTCCGCTGGTAAGGGAGGAGAGGTCAATCACGGTCGCAGGGAGGCCTTGCTCGTCCACCGCGCCGACGAGGTGAACGTTGTTCTTGTCCGATCCCTGGATGGTCAATTGTTCCGTATAGGTTCCCGGCCCGACCTCGATGATGTCTCCTGGTGCTGCGGCATCAAGGGCCGATTGGATGGAGGGCAAGTCTTCGGAGGGCACGGATCGCACCGCTGCAGCTTCCGCAAGACCCATCGCAAGGCCAACCGGTATCAGCATGGAACACAATCGCCTCATTGAATGCATGGTCCCCAATGAATAATCTACAACGTATTGTTTATTATGTATCGCCCGTGCGGTGGGGCAATAGAATACGGGGCCTGTAGCTAAATTCAGGTATGCCTCGATAAGCGCATCAGGGGGAGAGGCCGCAACGCTTCTGGTTATGTGGTTTGGTAATCTGTTGGTATCTAAATCTTAGAGAATACAGCGAATGCTCTCTACGGGCCGAACTTCCGTCTCTATCGTGTTGTCAAGAGATTACGAGTTCACGAATTGGATGGTTGTTTTCCATAAAAAAGCCTGAAGCGTTTCAGATTGGGCCACCCCTATTTTCTCTCCGAAGGTGACGCTGGGAACCGGGCAACTCTATTCGTTGTGATCGTTCGTTCCGCCAGGGCCCATATCCTCGTGCACCCGACCGAGGATTTCCTCTGCGGTATGGATGCGACCTTGGCCGATACCCGGGCATTCTGCGGCGGTTTTACGCCAGGCTTCTTCCGAGCGCAGGTTTTTGAACCAGAAGGGATACGTCTTGCATTGGGTCGGGCGGACCGGATAGATGGTACAACGATCGTCGAAAAAGACGCAGTCCCCGTTGGGCGTTTCCTTAATTCGCCATCCGGCGTCCGTCGGGGTCAGGTACTTCTTTTTCGTGTCTTCCTCGGATTCGCCGAGATGCGCGGCCAGGGATTTCATTTCAGCCTCCGTCATGCGGACGATCCCCGGTGCGCCGGAACAGCATTGTCCGCAGTCCACGCAGGTGAATCGGATGCCGGCGGATATGAAAGGCGGAAGTTTCATGCGCGTATTAGATCTTGCCAGTTCTTGGGGACACTGCTTTCATTCAACATGTCACGTAGGTTGCTTGAATAGATGCTGAATGTGAAAGGGTGCGCGCATGAAGTCAATAGCTGTCCGACGTTCTCTCTTCCTGTTGCTGTTGTCCGGTCTCATCGTGTGTATTCCGTTCACGGGGCTGGCCGATGACGAAACCTCGTGGCGCCCCTTCCATGACGGCTTGCCACCCCCGCTGAACTACACGGAATTCGGTGTAAACGATCAATGGAGCGTATCGGTGGGGGGGCAACTTCGTGTCCGATGGGAGCATTGGGATAATTTCGGGTTCGATCCCGCGGCCGATGACGATTTCGTACTCGTCCGCTTCCGATTGCATGGGGATCTCCAGTACAGTGATCGCTTTCGCATATTTGTCGAGGGGAAGAGCGCCGACGCCACGGAGCGTGATCTCCCGGGCGGGAGGCGGACGGTGGATGTCGACACCCTCGCGCTTCAGAATGCGTTTCTTGAGATGAAGGTGCACGATCGCATTGTCCTGCGGCCCGGTCGCCAGGAACTCCTATACGGTCGGCAACGGTTGGTTAGTCCGTTGGATTGGGCGAATGCGCGCCGGACGTTTGACGGCGGCAAAGTGATGTGGACGGACAACGAATGGAAAGTCGACGCATTCTGGGTGCGCCCCGTGGAGGTCCGCAAATACCGCTATAACAAGACGGATACGGATACGGATTTCTTCGGGGTCTACGCCGTGCGCAGCTATCCCGAGCACGGATTGGCCATGGATGTGTATGTGTTGGGTTTGGATCGAGACGATGCGATGTTCGGCGAGGTCTCAGCCCGGGAAGAGCGATATACGGTGGGCCTGCGCTTGGCCGGACAGCCCGCTCCCGGGTTCCTGGATTTTGATATCGAAGGCGGGTACCAGTTCGGAGACCATGGGGACAATGATATCGACGCGTTGTTCTTTGCGTCGGAGCTCGGGGCGAGTTTTGTCGAGTGGCCCGCCGCGCCGCGTGTGCATGTCGGGTTCGATTACGCCAGCGGCGACCGCGATCCGGACGACGGCAAACTGAAGACGTTCAATCAACTCTATCCCCTCGGCCACGCGTATCTGGGACATATCGACCTGGTGGGACGGCAAAACGTGGTTGCCTACCGTGCCGGTCTGACGCTCAATCCGTTTGACGCGTTGCGGGTTCATGTGACCGCGCACCATTTCCGTCGGGCGTCGACAGAGGACGCCCTCTACAACGCGGCCGGCGCGGTGGTGCGCGCCGGTGATGAGGGTACGGAAGCCGAAATCGGAACGGAACTTGATGTGCGAATGATTTGGTCGGTGACACCGAAGACCTCGGCGCTGGTCGGGGCCAGCCGCCTGTGGGCGGGCGATTTCATCAGGGAAAGTGGTTCCGACAAGGACATTTCCTTCCTGTACCTCTCCCTACAGCAGGAATTCTAAAGCCCGGATATCAGGGTTTCCCGTATTTACATTTTGCTGCGGGTGTGGATCATTTCCCTACTGGAATCAGAAATGTTTGCCCTGTACTAAAGGAGTAGCCAATGACCGAAAACACCCCCCCCGTCCCGCCGGCTACCGATGGGTTGCCACGAAACGTGTTGCTGATTCTGCTGCTGATCTGTTTGGCGGCCGTGGCGGTTGTGGTCTATCTCGTGGTCCGTCCTGGCAATGACGTACAGGAGACGATCATTTCTTTGACCGAAGTCGAGGCGCCCGAAGACATCGACATCAACGTCCTGAAGGTCATCGACACCTTGGAAACGCCG
>SKXR01000141.1 GCA_007128275.1 Kiritimatiellia bacterium | reverse complement strand
GTACAGGGTTTCTTTGAGGTAGGCGGACATCTCCCGGATTCGCTGGCTCACCAGCGGATCGCGAACGTGGGTGCCCCAGATCCGGTCATTGATCCACTGGCATTCCGGATGACCGAAATACGCTTCCGGGACGCACATGCTGATATCCGGCGCGCGGTCCAGACGTCCGGCATACCAATGGCTGACATGCCCATGATCCCACAGTACTTGAGCCCACTTCGCGCTCTCGAGGGAGACCCCGTCCAGTCCGGCAAATCGTGTGGATACAAATCCGATGCGTTCCGGCATGCTCTATGCTCCGATGGTCAGATACGTGTTCAAGGCCAACGGAAGCCTATACGCGAACCGGCATATTGCAAGTGTGGATTGGCTCGGAAGGGCTTTTGGTTGCGACACCACCTCCTTCACGGTAAACTGCAGGCATGAAGTTCAGTGAAATTAGAAGCCAATTGGAGGTGTACCGGAACGCTGCGGAATCCATACGGGAAATCCTGCTGGCGAACGCCGTCATGATCGGCGAATTTCCGGCGCCGACCTTTCATGAGGATCAGCGGGTTCGCTTTATCGAAGACCGATTCAGCGAATGCGGCCTCCAGAACTGTTCGACAGACGAAGTCGGCAACGGGTTCGGCATCCTCAACGGCGAAGCGGGCGAGCGCCAAATCTTATTGATCGCCCATGCCGACACGATTTTCAGTGAAAAGACCGATCACACGATCTCTCTTCTCGCAGATCGTATGATCGGCCCGGGGGTGGGCGATAACAGTCTGGGCTTGGCGGTGCTGGCGTCCCTCCCAATCCTGTTGGAAAGACTGGATATCCGGCTCAAATCCAACGTGATTCTTATGGCGGCCTCACGCAGTCTGGGCCGCGGAAATCTGGAGGGGCTGCGCTTCTTCCTGGATAACAACAAGCTCCCGATTTCCAGCGCGCTTTGCGTGGAAGGCGTGAAATTGGGCCGCCTCAGTTATTCCTCAATTGGTATGTTGCGGGGGGAAATTGAGGTGCGGGTGCCCGAAATGTACGATTGGACGCGTTTCGGCGCCGCCGGTGCGATCATTACGCTCAACGACGTCATCAATAAGATTAACCGGATACCCCTTCCCAAGCGACCGAAGACCAGCATTGTCCTGGGCTCCATTGAGGGAGGCGCTTCGTTCAACAACATTGCCACGCACTCGCTGCTGCGCTTTGAAATCCGGAGCGAATCGGCGGAAGTGGTTCACGACATTCACGAAGAAATACGAGATCGGATTACGGAAATGTCCTTGGAAACGGCCGCCGAGGTGTCGTTGGACATTGTGGCGCGTCGCGAACCGGGGGGCATTGATTTCCGCCACCCGCTTGTGCATCGTTCACGCGAGATCCTGAAGGCGCTGCACATCGAGCCGCGCGTGGCGCCGAGCACATCCGAGCTCTCGGAGCTGATTCGGCATAAGATCCCGGCCATTACGTTGGGGCTGACGACGGGTGCCCACCTGAATCACACGAACGAGGAAGTCCTGATCGAGCCCATATTTACCGGCATTGCGCAGTTGCTCGGCATGTTGATCGCCATGGATGAGGGGTTGTGCGATGAACATTGATCATTGGCTCCAGAACAATACCTTTCATTACAGCAGTTTTTGGGACTTCCGTCATCTGTTGGAGGCCAAAGAAGAGCAGAACCTGACCATCTCGCTGTGCATTCCGACTTTGAACGAGGAAAAGACGATCGGCAAAGAGATCGTCATCTTCAAGTCGGAATTAATGAGCCGCTATCCGTTGCTCGACGAAATCGCCGTGATCGATTCCGGATCCACGGATAACACACGGGACGTGGCGGCGTCGTTCGGCGCGGACGTGTATCTGGCCGACAACATCCTGCCGGAGGTGGGAAGCAAACGAGGCAAGGGGGAGAATCTGTGGAAGGCGATCTACCAGTTGAAAGGGGATATCATTGTCTACGTGGATGCCGATATCAAAAATATTCACCCCCGTTTTGCCTATGGATTGCTGGCGCCCTTGGTGTATCGTCCGGAAATCAAATACGTGAAGGCGTTTTATGACAGGCCCCTCGCATTCTCGCAAGGGATTCGGCCGTCCGGTGGAGGCCGCGTGACGGAAATCCTTGTGCGCCCTTTGTTTTCCCTCTTCTTCCCCGAATTGACCGCGATTGTTCAGCCCCTTTCCGGCGAATACGCCGTGCGCCGGGAAGTCCTTGAGGCCATTCCATTCCCCATTGGATACGGCGTGGAAACCTCGCACCTGATCGATGTCTATAACAAGTGGGGCATGGAAGCGTTCGGCCAGACGGACCTTGATCAGCGGGTCCATAGAAACCAAGCCACACGGGATCTCGGCAAGATGGCATTCGGCATCCTTCAGACCTTCCTGCTGCGTACGAAGGCCCTTGGACTGATGCCGGAAATCCCCGACCTCAATTCCACCCTGCGCCAGTTTCAGGTTAAAGAAGGCAATTTCGAGCAGGTGGAATATCACATCGTGGAAGAGGAACGTCCGCCCATGATGGAGATTCCGGCGTACCGAAAGAAGTTTCATCCGGGACAATGAACGATTACCCGGTTATTGCGATGGTGCATTATCACCTCCGCCGCGGCGGTGTGACTCGGGTAATCCAGAATGCCGTCGAAGCTTTGAAGCGGTCGCCGGTCCGGTGCGTCGTCCTTACAGGGGAAGCGCCTTCCGAAGACTTCAAGGTGAACGTGCCCGTGGTCGTCGTGGAAGGGTTGGGGTATGACGAGCACGGCGCCTTGCCGACTCCCGAAACCCTGGTTGAACGCGCCCGGCAAGGTGTGCGCGATGCGGTCGGCGCAGAACCCGCCCTGTGGCACATTCACAATCATGCCTTGGGAAAGAATGCGGTGTGGACCCAAGCCGTGTCCCGCTTGGCGGATGAGGGCGAAGCCCTGTTGCTGCAGATGCACGATTTCGCGGAAGATGGGCGTCCTGCGAATTACCGGTATCTGACGGAGCACTTGAATCCCTCGGGCCAAGCCGAAATGGGCCGCATCCTTTACCCGCAGGCCGCTCGTACGCAGTATGCGCTGTTGAACAGTCGTGACCATCGGATCATGCGAAGGGCGGGCGTTTCGGAGTCGCGCGCCCATCTCTTGCCCAACGCGGTGTGGACCGGCGCAAAGGACGAAGAGCCGAATGAACAACGAAACACGGATCAGCCGCTCTGGCTCTATCCTTCCCGGGCCATTCGCCGGAAGAATATCGGCGAATTCCTGCTGTGGAGCGCACTGGACGAAGATGGGGGACGCTATGGGATCACACTCGCCCCGCAGAGCCCGAAGGAAGTGCCGATCTACAAACAATGGAAGTCGTTTGCGAGTGAGCAGCGTTTGCCCGTCCTGTTCGAAATGGGATTGACCCACGATTTCCATCAGCTGCTGGCGTCCGCGTCGGCGTTGGTCACGACCAGTATCGCGGAAGGCTTCGGATTGGCGTTTCTGGAGCCGTGGCTGGCGGGGCGTCCGTTGTTCGGACGGGATCTGCCCGAAATCACCTCCGAATTTGTCGATGAAGGCATCGACCTCCACGGGCTCTACACGGAATTGACCGTGCCGCTCGACTGGATTGATCAGGGCGACTTCCGCGCAAAGGTCCGGGATGCTCTGCAGCCTATGCGACAGGCATACGGCCAGACCTATGCGGAGGAAGACGCCGATGAAGTCGTCCAGGCGGCGGTATCCGGCGATCGCATCGAGTTTAGCCGTCTCGACGAATCCCTTCAGCAATCCGTCATTGCCAAAGTCCGGGCATCGCGCGCGGCGCGCGCAGCAGTGATGCCGGACCGCCTGATCACGGAACCCCATGCGGATGGTCAGGTGCTGGCGAACAGGAAGCGGGTGCGGGTACAATTCGGTTTGGAACAGTACCGGGAGCGCTTGCTGGCTGCGTACCACGCGGTCATGGATGGGGGGGGGGCATCGCCGCCCCCTGTTCCTGCCCGCGCGGTCCTGGACCAGTGGTTGGCGCCGGAGCGATTCTATCTACTGCGATCGTAAAGAAAGAGGGATGCGAAATGAATGACTCGGATTTGGCCAAGCGGCTACGAAAGCTCAGCGTCCCGTTGCACCCCATTGCGACGGGAAAGGAGGCCCGGCTTGAAAAGATTCCCGACATCCGTTGCGTTCTGTTCGATGTCTACGGCACCCTCGTGGTCTCCGGTTCGGGCGATGTGGGAACGGCGGGTGTTGCGGATCAGCAGGACGCGCTCGAGGAATCTATGTCGGCGTGCGGCCTCGCGCCCCCGGGAGACCCGATGCCACAGGCCGACCGCATCACGCAGATGATCAAGGAACGGCATGCGAAAGCGAAAGCCAAGGGGCTCGATTATCCGGAAGTCGAGATCATGGAAATCTGGGAAGCCCTGTTGCTGGAGGCCGGCCGAGCTCCTGTGCCCCGAGAGACCGTGAAGGAATTGGCGATTGAGTATGAATCGCGCATCAATCCGGTGTGGCCCATGCCCGGTCTGGAAGAGGTATTAACCGTCTTGCACGCACGCAATATACTCATGGGGATCGTGTCCAATGCCCAATTCTACACGCCCCTCCTTTTCCCCGCCCTTACTGAGCGCACGTACATGGAATGGGGTTTCAAGGAGGAGTTGTGCGTCTGGTCCTACAAGCACGGGGAAGGAAAGCCGTCGAAGAATCTATTTCGTGTGGCGTTAACCGTCCTCGATGAATGGGGCGTGCAACCCGATCAGGTGCTGTATGTCGGGAATGATATGCGTAACGATATCTGGCCCGCTTCGGCATTGGGATGCCGGACCGCTCTGTTTGCGGGTGATAAGCGTTCCCTCCGGTTACGCGAGGAGGATCCCGACGTCAAGGCTGTTGAGCCGAGCCTGCTCCTGACGGAACTCGATCAGCTGCTCGAGTGTCTGGCGTGACCCACGGTCAACCCAGCGCGCCGGGGCGCAAGAAGGGATTGGTGCGGCGCTCATCGCCGATGGTCGTCCGGGGGCCGTGACCGGGATAGACGACGGTGTCGTCCGGAAGGGTCATCAGCGCTTTCAGGCTCGCTTCCATGTCGCGGGCATTGCTGCCGGGGAGATCGACCCTTCCCACCGAGCCCCGGAAAAGCACGTCCCCGGCGAAAAGGACGCCGTCGTCTTCGAAGTACAGGCTCACGTGCCCCGGCGCATGGCCCGGCGTAAACAGCACGCGATACCGGAATCCCGCGTCCGTGCATTCCTGTTGATCATCAAAATGACGGTCAATGGAGCGCGGGGCTTTGGGCGTATCGTAATAGGGCGGCATCTGATTGACCGGCTCAAAAGCCCATTTGGCGTCAATCGGGTGCAGGGCGACGGGCGCGGGAAAGGCGTCCGACACGTCCGCGAGGGCGCTGACGTGATCCACATGTCCGTGTGTCAAAAGATAGGCCTTCACCTGCAAATGGTTTCTGCGAATGACCTCGATAATGCTCGGTGCATCGTCACCCGGATCAATGACCAACGCCTCTGACGCGTCGTTGCTAACGATATAACAATTGGAGGCAAACATGCCCACTTCGAGTTGCTCAATGTCCATCATCCACCCTTCCGCTTACATAACGCTCGGCAGCAACCGATGGGTTGCGTTGCAGTACCGTCGATACTTGTCACCAAACTTCGCTTCAAGCAAGTGTTCTTCCATGCGCATCTTCAACCAGAGAACGAGAAAAAGGAGTAGCCAAGCCAGTGCCCGGTCGGGTTGGGGCAGAATCATTACCCACGCGGCTGCGATCAAGAGGACCGACGCATACATGGGATGACGAATCCGGCGATAGATGCCGGAAGTGATCAGTCGGCCCCGCGGATGTGGGTCGGGCAGAATCCGCCAACGCGTGCCGCTCATTCGCCAAAGCGCCGCCAACGCGATCAGAACGCCGACCAATTGGAGAAGAAACAACGGCATGTCGCGCGCGATAAGGGGACCCGTAAGGACAAGATAGATCAATGCGCCCAGTTGCAGGGCGACCAGTGTCAGGGAATAGAGCCGTTGTAGGAAAGACTTCATCTACGTCTGCATGGGACTCATTGTCCCGTCGCCAGCAAGTCCTTGAATTTTGCTTCATCCAGAATCGGGACGCCCAATTTGACGGCCTTGTCGTATTTGGATCCTGCGCTTTCGCCCGCCACGACATAGTCGGTCTTCTTGGAGACACTCGATGTCACGGAACCGCCGAGCGCACGAATCCGTTCGCCGGCCTCATCGCGGGTATATGCCTCCAATGACCCGGTTAACACAAAAGTCTTCCCGGACAACGGGCCATCAGCCGGGGCGCCCTCCCTTTTACGTTTCATGTTCACGCCGGCTTGTTGAAGAGATTGGATGACCTTGCGATTTCGATCGCTTCCGAAGAACTCCGCAATGCTCGCGGCCACGACAGGGCCGATATCATTCACCGTCACCAAAGCCTCTTCGTCGGCGTCCATGAGGGCTTCCATATCGGCAAAGTGCTCTTCCAAGGCTTGAGCGGACCGGGCCCCGACATGACGGATGCCGAGTCCGAAGAGGACTCTCCATAGATCGCGGTCCTTGCTCGCCTCGATGCCGCGAAGCAGGTTCTGCGCGGATTTTTCGCCCATGCGATCCAGCGCAAGGAGGTCTTCCTGTTTCAGGGCATAGAGATCCGCTGGTGATCGGATGCGTTCCGCGTCGACGAGTTGCTCGATCAGTACATCGCCCAAGCCGTCGATATCCATGGCTCCGCGCGCCGCAAAATGGCGCAACCACTGCTTGAGCTGCGCGGGACATTGAAGGTTCTCGCAGCGAAATGCGACCTCGCCCTCGCGCCGCGTCACGGTTTCTCCGCATACCGGACAGGTGTCGGGCATCTTGAAAGTTTTCTCGTCCCCGGTCCGTGCCTCGGTCCTGACGCCCACCACGGCGGGAATGACGTCGCCGGCTTTTTCCACATAGACGCGATCGCCAATGCGTATATCTTTGCGCCGGATTTCGTCTTCGTTATGTAACGTGGCGCGGCTGATGGTCGAGCCGGCGACGGTTACCGGTTCCAGTTCGGCGACCGGCGTCAGAATGCCCGTGCGGCCGATCTGGATGGTAATGTCGCGGAGCGTCGTTTCTGCGCGTTCCGGTTCGTACTTGTACGCCACCGCCCAGCGCGGGCTCTTGGCGGTGTAGCCCAGCTCTTCGTAAAGGCCGCGCTCATTGACCTTGATCACGCCGCCATCCATCTCGAACTCAAAGTCGTGGCGCATGGCTTCGAGTTCGTCCAGCACGTCCAGGACCTGGTCCATGGATTTGCACGACCACCATTTGGGATTAACCGGGAGCCCCAGTGTCTCCAAGGTCTTCAACAAGTCCTCATGCGTGGTCAGGCTTAATCCTTTCACCTCGCCGACGGCATAGAAGACGGCGTGCAGCGGGCGTTTGGCCACGATGGACGGATCAAGTTGTTTCAATGACCCGGCGGCGGCGTTGCGGGGATTCGCGAAAACGGTCAGGCCTTCTTCCTCCCGTTGACG
>SKXR01000082.1 GCA_007128275.1 Kiritimatiellia bacterium | reverse complement strand
GGCATCGATTATAACCACCCGGATCTGGCCGACAACATGTGGGTCAATCCAAACCCGGACCCGGAAGTCAACGACATCCACGGCGCTCGATGGCTCAACGGCGATGGATCCATGACCAGCGGCGATCCCATGGACGGACAGAGTCACGGCACCCATGTGGCGGGAACCATAGGCGCCGTGGGCAACAATGCGCTGGGCGTGGCGGGTGTGAACTGGCAGGTCCGGCTCATGGCGTTGAAGTTCCTGCCCGACTCCGGCAGCGGATCTTTGGCCGATGCCATCGCGGCGATCGAATACGCCATCGAACATGGCGCGCACCTCTCCAACAACTCATGGGGCGGCGGCGGCTTCTCGCAGTCGCTTAAGGATGTCATTGAGGCGGCAGGCGAAGCCAATCAGTTGTTTGTGGCCGCAGCCGGTAACGACAACAGCAATAACGATAGCGTCCCCGCCTATCCGGCCTCGTATGATTCCCCCAACATCATCTCGGTGGCCAACAGCACGCGCACGGACGAGCGATCCGGGCTCAGTAATTATGGCGTCAACTCGGTCCATCTGGCGGCGCCCGGGACCGCCATCTACAGCACCGTGCTCAACGAAGGCTATGGATATAAAACCGGCACGTCCATGGCCGCCCCCCACGTGGCGGGAACGGCGGCGCTGTTGCTCTCCCTTCATCCGAACACGGCGTACGCCAATCTCAAGGATTGGATCCTTAACAGCGTGACGCCGCTATCCAACTGGGAGAGTCTGGTCATCACCGGCGGGCGCTTGAACGCGGCTCAGGCAATCGCCACCAGCCTGGAAAGCGGTTTCTCCATTGCACAACCGGCCCTTCCCTACATCATCCCGCCGGGCGAATCCGTGACCCTGGACATTCGCTTCCGCCCGCCCACCGTCGAAACCTATACCAACACGTTGCACATTCTGAACAACGACCTCGACCAGCCGGAAATCGTCTTCTCGTTGTCGGGCACCGGCCTCTCCGCGGCGCCCGTCGCAACCCTCTTGCATGCCGCACAGACGGCCACGAACGGGACCGGCTTCGTTACGATTGAAGCGGAAGTCGCCGACCCGGACAGCGCCGCCGTCGACCTGGAAGTCCTGTTCTCCTTCGACGATGGCACGACATGGAGCAATGCGTGGATTGCATCGGCGGACGCGACAGCGATTACCAACGAGGTAACCCCTCAGGTGCTGGGCATCGATACGAGCACAGGCACGAATCAAGTTTCTCTCGTTTGGTCGACCACCAACGAACCGTCGATCCTGCTTGCCCCTTCGACCCTCGTGCGGTTGCGCGCGTGGGACGGCGCCTTCTGGAGCCAGCCGTCCACCAGCACGCCGTTCCTCGTCGACAACGAAGCGCCCGATGCCGGCGGCGCCGTAGTGCTCGTCGAGGGTAGCGCAATCGGCGATTACACGATTGGCGCCGTGCTCACCAATTCATGGAGCGGATTCAGCGATGCGGGCAGCGGTCTTGCAGGTTATTATTACGCGTTCCAGGACGGCGGCCAAACCACCAACGGTCTTTGGACCACCAATACCACCGCGCTACTGCCCGACGCACTGATGGACCAGACCAACACGGTCTACGTATGGGCCGCCGACCACATGGGCAATATCGGCCAGTCCGCGTACGCAGCCATTCTCGTGCTGGATCCGGACACCGACTCGGACGGCAGCGGCATGACCTCGCGCCAGAAGGAGATGGCAGGCCTCGACGCCACGGATCCGGACGCCGTCTTCAAAGGCGAGCCCGTGCTGGACCCGGAGAATCCGGACACGATCATCCTGCGCTGGCCGTATGCGACCGGACGCGTCTACACCGTGTACTGGTCGGATGATCCTCTGGGCGACGCCGGTTTCACATGGACCGCCGTCAACAACCCCGATTATTCGGTGGATAACGACGTCGCGACGTGGAACGATCCCAATCCGCTCATCGGCCCCAACGCGCGCCGCGTGTACCGCGTGGAAGTGCAGATCGAATAAGGATGCTTATGGCGTACACCTCTTCGTGGCGCCGAATTCCGCCTTTTGCGCCAGGGTCATTCCGTTCTCTGCATCGCATTGGGAAAGTGGTGGTTACCCTCTTTTTGGAGGGCGGAGCTATGCGACGCCGGGAACGTGAATGGAAACCCAACCGCCTCCATTGCTATTCAACGCGATATCACGGGCTCGTATAACTCGCCCCTCCAAGGTAACTGTTTCTTTCGAAACGGGTTCATACATGAGGAGTTAGGTTGGAGAACGTATTGACCCTGCCTTTTGCGCCCGTCCAGCCAAATAGTTCAGGACATCACAAACGGGCCCTGATATATTTCGCATTTGAGGAACACGATCTATGCAGGAACAAATCTGGGTTTTTACTGTTCTCGCCGGCGCGCTCGTCCTCTTCATCTGGGGGAAATGGCGTTACGACGTCGTCGCGCTCATGGCCATGATGGCCGTGGTCCTGCCCGGCATCGTATCACCGGATGACGCCTTCCGCGGTTTCGCGCATCCCGCTGTGATCACCGTCGCGGCCGTGCTCGTCATCAGCCGCGGCCTTTCCAACGCCGGTGCGGTGGATTTGGTCGCCGGCTGGCTGTCGTACGTCCCGAAACACACCGTGCTGCAAGTGGCCGCGCTCACCCTCGTGGTCGCCGCCTGTTCCGCCTTTATGAATAACGTCGGCGCCTTGGCCCTGCTGATGCCCGTGGCTATCCGCATGGCGCGCGAAAACAACAAACCCGCCTCGCTGCTGCTGATGCCGCTGGCGTTCGGATCGCTGCTCGGCGGATTGACCACGATGATCGGCACCCCGCCGAACATCATCATCGCCACGTTCCGCGCGCGGAACGGCGGAGAACCGTTCGGCATGTTCGACTTCTCGCCGGTCGGCGCCGGCATCGCGCTTGCCGGCATCCTCTTTATTGCCCTCATCGGGTGGCGCTTTCTTCCCGTACGCAAAGGAGAGGCGTCCCCCGATGAGCTGTTCGAAATCGAAGATTACCTGACCGAAGTGCGCGTCCCCGAAAAATCCAAACTGGCCGGGCGCATGTTGAAGGATATCGGTGAACTCAGTGAAGCGGAAGTGGCGCTCATCGGGCTCGTACGAGGGGAACGACGACTCAGCCTCCACTCCGGGTACGATACCATCCTTGCGGAAGACATCCTCATTGTGGAGGCGGACTCCGATGAACTGAAACAGTTCGCGGACGATGTCGGCCTCGAACTGGCGGGCAGCAAGGAATTGACCGGTGAGTTTATTAAATCCGACGAGATCAATATGAGCGAAGCGGTCGTCCTGCCCGGCTCGCGCATGGTGGGCCAGACCGCGCGCTCGCTGAATCTCCGTTTCCATCACGGCATCAACCTGCTCGCCGTCGCCCGGCAAGGACAACGCATTCACGAACGACTCAACGCCATACGCTTTCGGGAAGGCGACGTCCTGTTATTGGAAGGCCCCTCCAACGCCGTTCAGGAAGCGTTGACCTACCTCAGTTGCCTGCCGCTGGCCAAACGCGACCTGAGCATCGGCCAACCGCGCCGACTCATCATCGCCCTTGGGCTTTTTGCCGCCGCCATCGCCTGCACCGTCATGAACCTACTGCCCACCCAGGTGGCGCTCGTGGCGGTGGCGCTTGCGATGGTACTCCTCGGCATCATTCCGGTTCGCCAAACCTACACCAGCATCGATTGGCCCATCATCATCCTGCTCGGCGCCATGATTCCCGTGGGTCAGGCTTTGGAAGATACCGGCGGCGCGCTCTTGATCGCCGACGGCCTGCTTGGCATCGGCCAGACTTGGCCGCCCGTAGTCACACTGATCGCCCTGTTTCTGGTCACCATGACCCTGTCCGACGCCATTAACAATGCGGCCGCCGCGGTCCTCATGGCACCCATCGCCTTCGGCCTCGCGCACGGACTCAACGTGTCCGCCGACCCGTTTCTCATGGCCGTCGCCGTCGGCGCGTCCTGCGCCTTTCTCACCCCCATCGGCCATCAATCCAACACGCTCGTCATGGGCCCCGGCGGATACCGTTTCGGCGACTACTGGAAACTCGGGCTGCCCCTCCAAATCATCATCTTCCTCGTTGCGATTCCATTGATCCTGCGCGTATGGCCGTTCTGACCCCGGGTGGGAATCCGGCTTTCGAAAATCCGCCACCCTATAAGCTTCTCAAAAATGCATCCGTCGGGAAATGGCGGCCCGGACAGGCCGTGGGCCGGATATTGATGCGCGTATGCGTGGTCACGTGCCCGGTACGAATGTTGCACCGACGCTGCAAATACTGGATCAAGGCCCGTAGACTCTCGATCTGCCGCGGGGTCGGCGGGGACTCATCAAAATTGCCCACCAGACAAATTCCTATGCTGTACTTATTCTGCGCGGCGCTCGCCAGATGGCCGCCATCCAGTTGCCGCGGCCAGCGTGGCCCCATCGCGATCTCGCCGTCGCGCATGCCGTTGCCGTTGCCGATCACAAAATGATAGCCCAACCCGTTTTCCATGCGGCGATGATCCCGATGATACCGGTCCATGTCCTTCACGTTTCCGCGCGCCGTGCCGCTGTGATGAATGACGATGTGCGTCCATCCGCGCCGTACACGGGTTCGGTCCAACTCCCGCGCCAAAGCCGCCGGCAAGCCCGCCCGCCGCACCGTCGGTGTACCGGGCACCAGAATGACCTGCCCCACCCGCAACGAATCCGGATTGTTGAGTTCGTTGTAGGTCACCAGCTCGCGCGTGGAGAAGCCGTGTTTCCTCGCAATCGCCTCCAACGTGTCCCCCGGTTGTACCACGTATTTCAGCGGCGCATCCGGACCGGGCGGAATGCGTAACGTCTGCCCCACCACAATGCGGTCCGGACTGGCCAGATCATTGTGATTCTGTATCGCGCGCGCGGTCACTGCAAACTTCTGCGCGATGCCACCCAACGTATCCCCCTTCTGCACAACATACTCCTCGCCCGCCGACGCTACGCCCGGGACCAGCACCCACAAGAGCGCGCCCACAGCAAGAGAGGGAAGATATGAAACTCGAGTATGTCGCAGAAACGTTTTCACAAGGCTCCACTATACCCGCCCGCACGGCGCGGGGGAAATATTTCCGTTCGCTTTTTTGGCGAATGCGCTTTTTACGTGACGAACGTGCGTTCATTTATCACACTCGCCCAGTTGATCCCAGCGAATGAACATGGTATACGGGATCGATACGAGAACCAAGGAGATGCCGAATGAGTTCATTACTGATTAAGAACGGGTTTGTAGTCACGCTCAACGACAACAACGACATGCTGGAAAATGCGAGCGTGTATATCGAGGACGACAAGATCGCGGAAGTCGGCCAAATCCCTGAAGGCAAATACAACCCCGACCGCGTCATCGACGCCGGCGGCAACATCGTCATGCCCGGACTCATCAACGCGCACCACCACCTCTACTCCACCTTCGCACGCGGCTTCTCCCCTCCCGGCGAACCCGCCCGCAATTTCAAGGAAATCCTCGAACGCCTCTGGTGGAAACTCGACCTCGCCCTCGATGCCGACGACGTGTATTACTCCGCCCTCATGGCGGTCATGCACGCCGCGCGCGCGGGCTGCACCACCATCATCGATCACCACGCGTCACCGTCCTGTTCCGAAGGCAGCCTCGATCTCATAGAAAAAGCCTTCCGCGAAGTCGGCCTCAACGGCTGCCTCTGCTACGAAGTCTCCGACCGCAACGAGAAAGGCGAAGGCATCGCCGAGAATGAGCGGTTCATCAAGAAATGTAAGGCCTCCAACGACGACCAGATCACCGCGCTGTTCGGGCTGCACGCGTTGATGACCCTGAGCACCCCGACCCTGGACAAATGTTCCGATATCGCGCACACGCTCGGCGCCGGCTTCCATGTGCATGTCGCGGAAGCGGAAGTGGATGTCCAGGTCACCTTCGAGCGCTACCAGCGCCGCATCATGGATCGTTTTCTCGATTTCGGCATTCCCAGCCCGCAAACCATCTTCGTGCACGGCATTCACTTTGAAGCGCGCGAAATGGATCTGCTCAAGACCACCGACTCCATTCTCGTCAACAACCCCGAATCCAACATGAACAACGGGTTGAGCGTCACCCCGATTCTGGAAATGCTCTCCAGGGGCGTGCTCGTCGGCATCGGCACGGACGGCATGTCCTCGCACATGATCTCCCAGGCGCGCGCGATGTACCTGCTGCAACGCACCTATCGCCGCGACCCGCGCGTCGCCTTCGCCGAAGCGGCGGAGATTCTCCTTAAGAACAATCGTACCATTTGCGACCGCCTGTTCACGGAACCGCGCGGCGCGCTGGCGCCCGGCTATCTCGCCGATGTCATCATCCCGGAATACGTCCCGTTCACCCCGCTCAACCCGAACACGTTTTATGGGCACCTGCTCTTCGGGCTGAGCTTCGCGCGAGTCGGCACCACCGTCGCCCGCGGAAACGTCATCGTCGAAAACGGCCACATGGTCGGAATCGACGAGGAAGCCATTCGCGCCAAGAGCGTTGAACGCGCCCAGAAACTCTGGTCCAAAATTCATTGATGCTTCCAATCGTTGCCTGCCCGCCGTTGGTTGTACAGGGCCGAGATGGAAGACTTGAGATCATTGGGGGTTCAGGCTTACTTAACCACCGGCAGGCGGGGAAGCCAAACCGACAACGGTTGCCTCCTCACTCACCCCTTCTTTCCCTTCATAAGTTCAACATGACTCAGGAAATGTGATGAAATCGCTGAATTGTAACAGAACGATTGCGCCATCGGGTGTCCCGATTGGTCCCAACATGAAACTCAGGAACGTCCCTGTGAGGATATTCTTCTTGCAAACCGTGTCGCAATCCCACCCGACACCCCCTTTTCCCCAGCACTCCATCAGGGATTCCCTCTAACCCCTACAGGAAAAACCCGTTTCATGGCCTATGGTGAGCGCTGTCCCTTGACCCTGTCTGTCTTCCGTCCCTACATTTGATGATTGGATACGTCTGATTTCCAATACGTAACGGGAGAACGATGAGTCGTTATCTGATTCGCGACATTCATACGCTGGTGACCATGGTGGACGGGGAACCCGACCTGCATGGCGCACACGTCATGATCGAGGGAAACAAGGTCTCCCGCATTCTCACCGCCAATGAATCCGATATCGCACAGCAACTGGCATTGGAACCGGACACCGAGGTGATCGACGGGTCCTGGTGCGTGGTGTATCCCGGCTTCATCAACATGCATCACCATCTGTATCAGACCCTCACCCGGAATATTCCCCTCGTCCAAAACGCGAAACTCTTCGATTGGCTGCTTGGCCTCTACGAAGTCTGGCGCGAATTGCGCGAAGAGGCCGTGGAAGTGAGCACCCAAATCGGGTGCGGCGAGTTGTTGCTGTCCGGTTGCACCACCACCTCGGACCATTTCTATGTCTTCCCCGAAAAAGCCTCGGCGGAATTGTTGGACGTGGAAATCGAAACGGCGCGCCGCATCGGCATGCGCTTTCATCCGACACGCGGCAGCATGAGCCGCGGCAAATCCGACGGCGGTCTGCCTCCGGACGACCTGGTCCAAACGCCCGACGCGATCCTCGCGGATTGCGAGCGCGTGATCGCAAAATACCACGATCCCGACCCCTTCTCCATGTGCCGCATCATTCTGGCGCCGTGTTCGCCCTTCTCCGTCACCACGGAGTTGTTGACCGAGACGATGCAACTGGCGCGCCGGCTCGGCGTGCGATGCCATACGCATCTCTGCGAAACCATCGATGAAGAGCAGTTCTGCCTTGAAACACACGGTTTGCGGCCGCTGGCGTATATGGAAAAGACCGGATGGGTCGGCGAAGATGTCTGGTACGCGCACGGCATCTACTTCAACGACGACGAAATCCGCATGCTCGCGGAAACCCGTACCGGGATTTCTCATTGCCCTTCCTCCAATCTCCGGCTCGGCTCCGGCATTGCGCCCATCCCGAAGATGCTGGCCGCCGGTGTGCCCGTCGGCTTGGGCGTGGATGGGAGCGCAAGCAACGACGCGTCCAATATGGGCCGTGAAATGCAAATGGCGCTGCTGGTCCACCGCGTCGGTACCGCGGTGGACGCGATGCCTCCCCGCGACGTGCTGAAAATGGCCACCCTCGGCGGCGCGGCGATCCTGGGACAACCGGAGATCGGGCGTCTCCAACCCGGCGGCGCGGCCGACCTCGCGATGTTCCGGCTCGACCGCATCGATTACGCCGGCGCCATGACCGATCCGGCTTCGGCCATCCTTTTCTGCGGTTCGGGTCCGCGCGCGGAGTTGACGATGGTCAACGGTCGCATTGTGGTACGCGGCGGCGCACTGATCGATATCGACGAAGAAGCCCTGTTCCACCGGGCCAATGATATTGCCGAACAGATGTTGAAGGATACGGAACGTAAGACCGGCGTGAAATACCGGTAGGGCAGACGGAAAGGGGTTGGCAGGAAAACAAATGCAAAACATATCACACCAGCATCATGGGCCGCATCCATGCCCCCTCTACGCCCACACGTTTCTGACCAGGCTGTCGGGGCTTGCACGCGCCGCGCATCACGGACGGATCAAGTCTTTCACGGAACACGCACGCGACAATACGCACGTCTCCGTGCGGTTCCGCGTCAAACCCATTTCAGGGGGAACGAGCATCAGCAAATCGGAGAGCACAACATGAACTATATCGACTTTAAATCACCCACGCAGCTGGACGAGGCGCGGACGTTGCTGAAAGAACTCGGCGAGTCCGCGATGCCCGTGGCCGGGTCCACCCTGCACGTGTTTCTGAGAGATGAATCGCCCAAGGTCGCCGTGGATATCGCGCGGCTCGGCCTGAGCGGCATTCGGCTGGTGGACGGCATTTTTCATATCGGCGCCACCACAACCGTCACGGCCCTCCACGAACATGACCAGCCAGGCTGGGTGCTCGACCGGGTGGCATCCGAATTTGTAACCCAACCCATTCGCAACATGGCCACCATCGGCGGATCCAGCGTCCGTGTGTTCCCGTGGTCGGACCTGCCCGTCGCCCTGCTGGCGCTGAACGCGGCCATGGTCATCACCGGCGACGAAGAACGCACCTTGGACGCCGAAACCTTCTTTGCCTCGCAACCGTTCCATCATTTTGCGTTGGGCGACCTATTAACTTCGGTCCGGGTGCCGGCCCTTACCGCGGGCCAGGGCTTTGCCTATCTAAAGGATCGCCGCACCAGCACGGATTTCAGTCGCTGTACCGTAGCCGCATGGCTTTCGCTCGAAGACGGGAAGATCGCCGGGGTCCGCGTCGCCGTGGGCGCCGCCGTCCCGATGCCGTGCCGGATGCCGGACGTCGAGCAGGCGTTAATGGGCGCACGGCCCGGCCCAAAGAAGTTTGAAGAAGCCGTACAAGCGGGCCTCGACACGGCGCGATGGAAAGGACTGCACGGCATATCGGATGAGTATGCGCGGCACCTCGCCTCCATCCTCATCGTCGATGTCCTTAACCGGGCCCATCAGGAAGCCAAGGGAGAATAACCATGAAAACCATTACCTTCACCTTGAACGGTCGAGAACGCTCGTTCGATATCGAACCCGACGAAACACTCATCGACCTCCTGCGACGATCAAACCTCACGGGCACCAAACGCGGTTGCGATACGGGCATGTGCGGATCGTGCGCGGTAATCATGGACGATCGCGCGGTGAACGCCTGCATCCTGTTTGCGTTTCAGGCCGATGGACGCACGATTGAAACCATCGAAGGCGTCGGCGATTTCGACTCGCCGCATCCGCTCCAAACCGCCATGGCCGATACCGGCGCCGTGCAATGCGGATTCTGCACCCCCGGCATTGTGATGACCGCCAACGCGTTGCTGCGACAGAAACCGGACGCCGCGGAAGAGGATTTCAATCAACACCTGGACGGGAACCTCTGCCGTTGTACGGGCTACGTCAAAATCAAAGAGGCTCTGCTGAGCTGTTCGGCCCGTGCCGCTGACAAGGGAGACGCATAATGAGCAAAAGAAACTTCAACGTGGTGAACAAGCCGCTCCGCAAAATCGACGCGATGTCCCTCGCGCTGGGCAAACCCTCGTACGTCGGCGACTTCAAACCGGCCGACGCGCTGATCATCAAGATGTTGACGAGCCCGCATGCGCACGCGCGCATCACGTCCATCGATATCTCCGGCGCCGAGACGATGCCGGGCGTGCACGCGGTGCTCTATTACGGAAACGTGCCCCGCATTGCGCACACCACCGCAGGACAGGGTTATCCCGAACCGTCGCCGTACGATACGTTCATGTTCGACAGCAAGATGCGGTTTGTGGGCGATCGCGTCGCCGCGGTGGCCGCCGAGACGACCAAGATCGCCGAAGCCGCGCTCAAGGCCATCAAGGTGGAGTACGAAGTGCTGCAGCCCGTGCTGCGCATTCAGGACGCCATGAAAGACGGCGCGCCGGTGATCCATGACGAGCCCGAGGCGCGCGCCGTCATTCCCGTGCCGTACGAGCCGAAGAAGAACATGGCCGCGAAAGTGGACATGGAAATCGGGGATCTCGAAAAAGGCCTCGCGGAAGCCGATGAAACGATCGATTTCCAGTACTACAACCACTACGCCCAACATTGTCCCATCGAGCCGCACGTGTCCATGGCGTGGGTGGACCGGGAAGACCGGATCATCATCACGACCAGCACGCAGGTGCCGTTCCATTGCCGGCGCATTGTCGCGCAAACGCTCGACATCCCCGTGCGACAGATTCGCGTGATCAAACCGCGCATCGGCGGCGGGTTCGGCGCAAAACAGGAAATCGTGTTGGAAGACGTCGTCGCCATGATGGCGCTGCGCACCAAGCGACCCGTCTACTGGGAATATACGCGCGCCGAAGAATTCATCAGCTCGCGCACGCGACATCCGATGCTCATGCGATTGCGATTGGGCGCGAAGAAGGACGGAACCATCACGGCCATGGGTCTGGACTGCACCTCCAACACCGGATGGAACGGAAGTCAGGGCCTGACCGTGGTCTGCAACAGCGGGAGCAAGATGTTGCCGCTATACCGCTGCGACAACATCCACTTTCTCGGTATGGCCGTGTACACCAACCTCCCGGCGGGCGGCGCGTATCGCGGCTACGGCGCGACCCAGTCGGCTTTTGCGTTTGAAAGCGCGATGGACGAATTGGCGGACAAGATCGGCATGGATCCATTGCAGTTCCGCGCCATGAACCATATCAAGAGCGGCGACACTTCCCCGGTCTTCCGCGCGCTCGGCGAAGGACGCGAAGGCGTCGACCAGGCCATCACCAGTTGCGAGCTGGCCCGGTGCATTAAAGCCGGTGCGAAGGAAATCGGATGGAAGAAACGGAAACCGCACACGTCCAAGAAGGGACGGTACCGTCGCGGGATCGGCATGGCCTGCCTGATGCAGGGATCGGCGATCCCGGAAATCGACATGGGCGCCGCCACACTGAAGATGAACGAAGACGGATCGTTCAATCTATTGATGGGCGCGACCGACCTCGGCACGGGCAGCGACACGGTATTGGCTCAGATCACCGCCGAACAGTTGGGGACAACGCTCGACAAGATCATCGTCTACTCGTCGGACACCGACATGACGCCGTTTGATGTCGGCGCGTACGCGTCCAGCACCACCTATCTCAGCGGCCAGGCCGTGCAGAACGTGGCGCTGAAAGTCAGCAAACAAATCCTCAAAGTCGGCGCGGACATGCTCGACTGCAAGGCCTCGGAGTTGAAGATCAAGGATTCCAAGGTGGTTCGAAAACAGGGAGACGGGGAAGTCACCTTCTCGGAGATCGCCCTGTATTCGATGTACTCCGCCAATCAATTCCAGATCGGCGATATTTCGTCGAAGATCGTGCATCATTCGCCGCCGCCGTTCGCCGCGCACTTCGTGGAAGTTGAAGTGGACACCTATACAGGCCATGTGCGCGTGGTGAAATACGTCGCCGCCGCCGATTGCGGGACGCCGATTCATCCGCGCCTCGCGGAAGGTCAGGTGGAAGGCGCCGTGATGAACGGGATCTGCTACGCATTGACCGAAGAATACCTCTTCAATGACAAGGGCCGCATGCTCAACGCCAATTTCGGCGACTACAAGCTGTACACGTTGAGCGATCTGCCGGAGATGAAAACCATCCTGGTGCCCAGCTACGAGAAGACCGGCCCGTACGGCGCGAAGAGCGTGGCGGAAATCGGCATCAACGGTCCGTTACCGGCCATTGCCAACGCCATCCACAACGCCTGCGGCGTCCGACTGCGTACGGGCCCGTTTACGGCGGAGAAGGTCTGGCGGGCGCTGCAAGCCGGCGGCGAGATTCCGTTCGAAGAAGGACATTGAGCATCAGCTACCCGCTAGACGGGCCCAGTAAGCGGCGGGCGAAAGCACTTCCACGTCGCCGGCGGCTGACTTTGGATAATGCCTCGGATTTCCTGTGACCAGCGGGACTCCCAACGCGGCGGCGCATTCCAGGAAGGGGGCGTCATCCGGGTCGGGCAGTTTCTGTGAATGGGCACGGCCCGGAACCATGGGCGCATACACCGCGCGCGCCCTCAGAACCGCGAGAAATGCATCCACGTCACAGGCAGGGAACGAGAAGGACGGACGCCGAAACACTTCTTCATATTCGTCCCAAATTCGATCATCCACCACCGCCCGAACCACGCCCTCGACGAGGGCATCGACCAATCGGCCCGGGGGACCATGGGGAGACAAGGCCCCGGATATCAGCACGTTCGTGTCGAAAACGGCGGCGATCATCGGGTGGTGCGGCGTTCTTTGCGGGCCGCCTCAATCTCGGCGTTGATGGACTTCAAAGAAAGTTTGTCAACGCCGGAACGCTTGGCCGAGGCGCGTATTCGCGAAAGCCCAATCCTTGCACGTGCTTCGCGAACCGCCTCCAGCAACGCCTCAGCATCCTCGCCCTCCCCGATATCCATCATCAAGGCCATGGGCCGCCCGTGGTTTGTGACCATGAGATAGCGGTCTTCACGGAGCCGCTCGCGCAGATATTTGGGCGTCTTTAGATCTTTAACCGATAGGTAGCTCATAATAAGGACATAATAATGCCCTTATTATGCCCTGTCAATCCCGGCGATGTGGACATTCACTCAAACGACACGTCGGTCACATGGATTTCCATCTTCGCGCCGTCCGGCGATATCAGTTGCTCGAATTGCTCCATTTGAGGGCCCAATTGCGCTTCGATCATGGCGCGTTGTTCGGGCGGCAACGTCGCAAGCTGCTCTTGAAGCTGTTCCATTTGGCGGCGAGCCTGCTGAATCTCCGGATCGGAAGCGATCTGGTCCATGCCGCTAATCGTCATACGCGACCGATGCGCAACCGGCAAGCCACGGTGTGTACGATACGCGTCCATGAGTACAGAGACTTCGATCTCCGCACCGGTCGGCGTTTCTTGCGCAAATTCCAACTTATGCACGATATATTCCCGCGTATCCAACCAAAGCAACACCTTCTTGGGAGTGCCTCCCGAAGCATCCAGCTCGTCGTCGACCTGAAAATCCTCGATGGAGGCCAGGTAATCGGCGTCATCAACGGTAACGACATAGACGGTCTTCCCCTCATACTGCCCCCGCTCAATGGCGCTGGCGTGACGAACCAGATCCGCGAGCATTCCGTCATACATACCGGTCATCTGCGCCAACTCCGCGTCATCATCCTGCACCGCCTTCAAGATTGGGCGGCCGTCCTTCTCGGATTTTTCAAAACGGGTTCGGGTGACCGTCCCCTGCGCCAGCCCTTCCGTGATCTCCGAGGTAATGACGACATGATCCACTTGGCGGATGTACTCTGCATAAGCCGCATCAATACGCTCCGCTAACTCCGCCGGCGAAGGCTGGGCGTACACGCCCCCCGCATAGACCGCGATCGCGATGATAATGGCGGATATTCCCGACCATTGACCCTTCTCACATTGCATGATGGTCCTCCCTTATACTGTTTCGTTGGCACCAATGAACCTGATACCAGTATAGAGGAGGAGCCTCCTACTGCAAGACAAAGGCCCAGGATTCCCTTTGAAGCAACACTCGCTTGCGGGTATACTACAGATGAACCAAGTGCAAAGAACAGGGGCCCGTGGATTGGATGACAGGGTAGGCCATGAAAAAGACGGATGAAACGACCTCGTCGGGGTGGCGCAACCTGAAATCGGCGTGGAGAGATCTGTTCCTGGGTTCCGGGCGACGCGAAACCTCCCGCAAAGCGCGCCCCGCTGATTTACGCGAGCAAATCAAGGCCTGCCTTGAAGGTCAGGGAGGCGAAGTGTCCGCCCGGCATCGCGCCGCACAACTTGCGAGCGATTACTTGGAATTTACCCCCAAAGAACGCCTCGTTTTTCTCCAGTTATTGAACAATGAATTCGGGGCGAACCGCGGAGAAATCACGGAAGCCATCGCTGCCCTTCACGCCTCATCCGACCCTGCTGAAAAGGAACAGATCCAGCGTCGCCTTCGACACGCGCTCCAGCCGGCTCGCCTCAAACTGTTGCGCCAGTTCAACATGTTCCATTCCGGCGCACGCTTTCTCGTCGAACTTCGCCGAGAACTGGTCGACTTGCTGAAAGAGCATCCGGAGCTCAAACCGTTGGAAAGTGACATCAAGGAACTGCTGGCTTCCTGGTTCGACGTGGGCTTTCTGGAATTGCAGAAGATCACGTGGAACTCCCCGGCGGCCCTGCTTGAGAAACTGGGACGCTACGAGGCCGTACATCCTGTGCGAAGTTGGGTCGATCTCAAGAACCGGCTCGAAAGTGATCGCCGCTGTTTCGCGTTCTTTCATCCATGCATGGAAAATGAACCGCTCATTTTCATCGAAGTTGCACTGGTCAACGGTTTATCAAACAACATTCAAACCCTGCTGGACGACAACGCACCCGCCCTCGACCCCGACGACGCGGATACCGCAATCTTCTATTCCATCTCCAATACACAACACGGATTGGCCGGCATCAGTTTCGGAAGCTTCCTGATTAAGGAAGTCGTCGACCTGCTCCAAAAGGAATACCCGAGGCTGAAGCAATTCGCCACTTTGTCCCCCATCCCCGGCTTTCGGCGCTGGCTGGACCGCCAATTGGATGAAAAGACCCTCCCGCTGTCGGGCGCCGCCCAGAAGTCGCTTCGCACCACGACCAAAGGCGGGGACGCCGAAGAATCCTTGCGCAAAGCCCTCTCCGACCCACGCTGGCATCGCGACCCGAAAAAAGCCGCCCTGCTGAAACCGGTCCTGCTCACGCTCTGTGCGGAATACCTGCTCAACGCCAAGCGGCGGGACGGGAAACGGGCGCTCGATCCTGTGGCTCACTTCCATCTCACCAACGGCGCGCGCATGCAACGACTAAACTGGTTGGCGGACACCTCCGCCAAGGGCATGGCCGATTCCGCGGGCATGATGATCAATTACCTGTATCGCCTCGACCGGATCGAACGATTCCACGAAGACTACAGCGGCGAAGGCATCATTAACGCCTCCTCGACGATCAGAAGCCTGCTTAAGTGACTCAGAACAAATGCATCAATGAGATGCTGAACGCCGTGGATTCGGCGTTCTTGCCAATCTCGACGCCGGTTTTGAGTATCGTTTCCGGGCCGCCAACGGGGATGTACACGCCCGGAATGATCGACCAAGTGTCTTCGATGTCATCGAGATCGCCCAACAACTCGATCCCGCCCGCAATCCCGTGCGGATGGGCGGAAAGCGGCGATTTCACGCCGAGCGCAAACTCCCAGTGGTCGTCCGATCCTTCCATGCCATAGATCAGGTTGAGGGTCACATTGCCGTGGGTGCCAAATGGCGTGGAAAAAATCAACACCCCTTCATAGACCTCTTCTGCATCCAACCAGTCACGCGCGCGCTTGAACGGGACCTCCACCCGCCCGGCCACCGCCACGTCGAGCCATTTCCCCTCCGTGACCCGATACTGCAGCGAGACCGCCACCGCCTCAAAGAACGGTGAGGGATCCCGATCCTCAAATCGTTCCTGCTCTTCCTCTACCAGATGGCCTGCGTTGAACTGCGCATAATGCGTGTGGATGTCGAACATCAACCGGTCGGTAAGACCGACGGCATAGCCGGGAGTCCATTCCCATCGATCCAAGGCTGGATCCTGCTTATCTTCGGACATGAAATCGTAACGCACATAAACCACACTTTCCCCTTTTAACGGGGTGGTATAGCTTTCCGTCTCAATGAACTCCATCGCATGATGCGCACCGACCGTCATCGACCCGATGATACAACACATGGCCCACCCGCCTACTGCACAGCATCTCTTCATAACCGCCCCCCTAAAGGTATTACGTTTTCAAAATTTGTAATACGACCGGGGAGATCGTGCAACATAAACCGCATCAGGGGAACGCAAATCAGGGAAACCCTTATTGTTGCACGCACGTCACCCGCTGTAGCGTACAAACTATCAACGTTCACCGGGGAAAAGATATGGACCCACTATTGCTTGCGCGCTGGCAGTTCGGCATCACCACCGTCTATCACTTCATCTTCGTACCCATCACCCTCGGCCTCTCGGTGCTGGTCGCGATCATGCAGACCTTCTGGTACAAGACCGGCGACGAAACCTACAAGAAGATGACCCTGTTCTGGGGTAAACTGTTCGTGATCCTCTTTACGCTCGGCGTGGTGACCGGGATCGTGCAGGAATTCCAGTTCGGTATGAACTGGTCGGGCTATTCCCGTTTCGTCGGCGATATCTTCGGCATTCCTCTGGCCATTGAAGCGTTGACCGCCTTTTTCATCGAATCCACCTTTATCGGACTCTGGTTATTCGGCTGGAACAAATTGTCCAAGAGCCTGCACCTGCTTTGCATCTGGCTGGTGGCATTCGCATCCAACCTCTCCGCGGTATGGATTCTTATCGCCAATGCGTGGATGCAAGTACCGGTCGGCTACGTCTTGCGGAACGACCGCGCGGAGCTGGCCGATTTCATCGCCATCATGCTGAACGAACGGGCGCTGGCGCAGATCCCCCACACCATCATCGCCGGCTTCGTCACGGGAGGCCTGTTCGTGCTCGGCATCAGCGCATGGAACCTCCTGCAAAAGCATCGCACCGAATTGTTTATGAAATCCGCGCGCATCGCCCTCGTCTTCACCGCCATCGCCAGCCTCGCGACGGCGACTACCGGCCACACGCAAGCCCAGGACACCGTGAAACGGCAACCCATGAAGTTGGCCGCGATGGAGGGACTCTGGGAAACCGAAGCGCCGGCCGGCATGTCGATGTTCGCCATCCATGACCGGGAAAACATGACCAGCCGCCGGGAATTCCGCATTCCCTATGTGCTCAGCATTCTGGCGCACAACAACCTGACGCAGGAAGTCACCGGCATGCGCGAATTGCAGGCGGAATATGAAGAGCGCTACGGCCCCGGCGATTATGTGCCGCCCGTCACCATCGTCTACTGGAGTTTCCGCCTCATGGTCGGACTCGGCACGCTGTTCATTGTCCTGAGTATCTGGGGCATGGTCAACTGGTGGCGCAACCGGATCGATAACAATCCGCTCTTCCTCAAGGCCTGCCTGTTCATGCTGTTCATGCCGTTTGTGGCCAATACCGCGGGATGGATGGTCGCGGAAATGGGACGGCAACCGTGGGTCGTGTATGGCCTGCTCAAGACGCAAGACGGCGTTACCCCGATTGTCGGCGCCGGCGCCATCTGGATATCCATGATCACGTTCACCGTCGTCTACGGCGTGTTGGCCGCGCTCGGCTTCTACTTGGTACACCGATTTGCGCGACCGCCGAAACCGAACGAGGCGGCCCGCGACGAATCTAAAGAAGAACTTTCAGGCGCCCACGCCTATTGAAGAAGTCGGAAGTGAGAAGTGGAAAGCAAGAAGTTTAAAATGAACGCGGTACGCGGCCATTCGTGCCGACAAAAGAATCACATCATTCGGCATTCAGCAATCGGCATTCGACATTTATATGGGAGATACCGTCATGGACCTAAACACAACCTGGTTTATTCTGATCGCCATTCTATTCATCGGCTACTTCTTCCTGGAAGGCTTCGATTTCGGCGTTGGCATCCTGCTGCCGTTCATCAGCAAGGACGATACCGATCGTCGCGTGGTCATCAACTCGATCGGCCCGTTCTGGGACGGCAACGAGGTATGGCTGATCACGGCGGGCGGCGCGATGTTTGCCGCGTTTCCGCACTGGTACGCCACACTCTTCAGCGGGTTTTACCTGCCGCTCCTGCTGATCCTCGTCGCGCTGATTCTGCGTGCTGTCGGTTTCGAGTTCCGGAGCAAATTGGAATCCGCCGGCTGGCGCCGCATGGCGGACCATTTCATCTTCTTCGGCAGCCTCTTGCCCGCCGTCCTTTGGGGCGTGGCATTCGCCAACATCGTGCGCGGCGTGCCCATCGGCGAAGACATGTACTACACCGGCGGGTTCTTCAACCTGCTCAACCCCTACGCACTGGTGGGCGGCGTGGTGTCCCTGCTCATCTTCACCCTGCACGGCGCGGTGTTCCTCAGCTTGCGTACCGGCGGCGACGTCCAGAAACGCGCCCACGCCGTGGCGCAGCGGATATGGCTGCCCGGCATCGTCGTCATGCTCGGCTTCGCCGCTTACGGCTATCTGGAGACGGACGTGCATGCGCAGGTCGGCATCATCCCCGGCACCCTGCCCGTGCTCGCGGCGTGCGGATACATCGCGATCGCCGTGTTTCTTCGCATGAAACTCGACGGCTGGGCCTTTGCCGCCACGTCGCTTACCATCGTCTTCGGAACGGCCGTGATCTTCAAAGGCCTGTTTCCTCGCGTCATGGTTTCCAGTACTGACCCGGCTTATCACCTGACGATCTACAACGCGTCCTCCAGCCCTTTGACCCTGAAGGTCATGCTCTTCGTAGCCCTCTTTTTTGTCCCCATTATTCTGGGCTACCAAGGTTGGAGCTATTACGTATTCCGCAAACGACTGACCAGGGAAAGCATTCCGGGGCATTGACGCCAAGGGGGCAGTGTTCCGTGACCGGCATTCGGCAAGGATGCCGATCCGATCACATTTTCCTTTTCACCCCCCCTCACCCGTCTATCCTGTCGCCATGATTCATCGTCCGCTCATGCGGCTGGCAGGAACGATTCGCGGCCTCCTTTTGGCGTCGTCCGCAATCAGCATCCTGACCACCGGCGCGATCGTCGCGCAAATGCTCTGGCTCAGCCGGATCATTCACAACGTATTCATGGAAGGTGCGTCGCTGAGCGATGTGCGCATCCCGCTGCTGTACCTGCTGGGCACCATCGTTGCCCGCACACTGTCGATTGGCATTAGCCAGTCCGTCAATCAACGCGGCGCCATCCGCATCAAGACCGCCTTGCGCCGTCGCCTGCTCGATAAACTCTTCGGAGCAGGCCCCGCGATGATCCAACACGAACGGACCGGCGAGCTCGCGTCGACGCTCACAGACGGACTGGAAAAGATTGACGCCTATTTTTCGCGCTATTTCCCGCGCGCCCTGCATGTCATGATCGCGCCGCCCTGCATAGCAATCGTTGTCTTCGCCATGGATCCGCTGAGTGGAGCCATTCTGCTGTTTACCGGTCCGTTGATTCCGGTCTTCATGTGGTTGATCGGAGGAATGGCCGAGAAGAGGACACAGAAACAATGGACCGCCATGAGCCGCATGAGCGCCCATTTTCTCGATGTCCTGCAAGGATTGACCACACTGAAACTGTTCGGACGCAGCAAAGAACAGGAACAGGAAATCCGTCGCATCAGTAACCGCTATCGCCTGACGACGATGGGTGTGTTGAAGATCGCGTTCCTGTCCGGTCTGGTCTTGGAACTGGCCGCGTCATTGAGCACCGCCATCGTTGCCGTGCAAATCGGGGTTCGCCTGGTTGAAGGACATATCCCTTTCCAACTCGGCTTGTTCGTCCTTTTGCTCGCACCCGAATTCTATCTTCCGTTTCGCCAACTCGGCACGGAACATCATGCCGCGATGGAAGGCACCGCCGCGGCAGATCGCGTCTTTGAAATCCTGCGCATGCCGACGCTTTCCTCGCCCACACATCCCATCGCACCCCCGCCTACCCCTTTCGATCTTCGCCTACTGCAGGTCTCGTTCGCCTATCCGGGACGTCCCGAACCCGCGTTGAACGATATCAGCACCACATTCCGGCACGGTGAAATCACGGCGTTGATCGGCCCTAGCGGCTCAGGCAAAAGCACCCTGTTTCATCTCCTTTGCCGTTATCTCGACCCGGAATCCGGAGCGATCCACGCCGGCGACACCGACCTGCAAGACATCGACCGCACCACGTGGCGGCGTCTACTGGCCGTGGTGCCCCAGCATCCGAGCCTCTTCCACGGCACCGTGCTGGACAATCTGCGCATGGCAAAGCCGGACGCGACACTCGATGAAGTGCGTGAAATGGCGCAGCTCGCCGAGGCGCATGACTTTATTACCCGCCTTCCGGACGGGTACGAGACCTCGCTGGGCGAACAGGCGTGGCGGCTCAGCGGCGGCGAACGACAACGCCTTGCCGTCGCGCGCGCTTTCCTGAAAAACGCGCCCATTCTGCTCATGGACGAGCCCGGCGCCAATCTCGACCCGGAAAGCGAAGAGAAACTCGCCCGCGCTTTCGAGCGGCTCGCACGGGATCGCACGGTCATTGTCATTGCCCACCGCTTGCGCACCATCTACCGCGCCGATCGTATGGTAGTCTTGGATCAGGGGCGCGTAGTCGAAGAGGGCACACACAACGAACTGCTTAACCAGAACGGCGCGTATGCGCGTCTATTGAAGGGAGATGTCTGACACGATGATGAAGAGGCTTCTACCCATGGTTCGCCTCCACCGTTGGCAGGTACTCTTATCCATCGTCGCCGCAGTATGCACGATCTTGGCGGGGATCGGCCTGATGACCAGCTCGGGATACTTGATCTCCCGCGCGGCGGAACGCCCGCCGATCCTTGACCTCATGCTCATCATTGTGGCCGTGCGTTTCTTCGCTCTTTCCCGGGCCGCCTTTCGTTATCTCGAGCGACTGGTCTCTCATGACCTGACCTTCAAATGGCTGATGACACTGCGGGTACAACTCTATCGCGCACTCGAACCGCTGATACCGGGACTGTTACTACACAGGAAAGCCGGCGATCTGATGGGACGCATGGTGGCGGATCTCGACACCTTGCAGAACGATTATCTGCGCGTGGCGGCTCCGGCCATTACCGCCGCCGTCACGGTCAGTGTGACGGTCATCGCGTTGCATTTCTTCTCGCCCTTGATTGCGTGGACCGCGTTCATCTTTCTCGCGCTGAACGGAATTGCGGTGCCTTGGTACGCCACCGTACGTGCACGCGGACTGGGACGGGAACAAGTGTTGGCGCGATCCGACTTGCAAGCTGCGCTGGTCGAAGATATTCAGGGAGTCGGCGATCTACTCCTGCTCGGCGCGGATGCAACCCATCGTCGGCGCACCCACAATCGGAGTCTCCGGCTGGGCCGCCTGCAGGGCCGCCAGGCGGTGGTCACCGGGCTCCAGGATGCGCTCAGTCATCTGTGCGCGCATCTCGGCATGTGGACGGTGTTGCTGCTGGCCATACCGCTGGTTTCCGCGGGCGCGATCGCCGGAGTGCATCTTGCCCTGCTTACCCTGGCCGTGTTGACCAGTTTCGAGGCGGTCCAATCACTCGGCGTCGCCTTCCAGTTTCACGAGCAGTCGCGAACCGCCGCCCGGCGGTTGGACGACCTACGCAATGAACCCCTCCCGATTCGTGTTACGGATGCCCCCAAACCTATCACCGGAACGGATATTCACTTTGAGCATGCGACCTTTGCATACCATGCCGAGGTCACGCTTTCAGACATTACGTTTTCCCTGCCGGCCGGCAGACGCGTGGCCGTCGTGGGGCCCAGCGGAGCGGGCAAAAGCACTCTAGCGCATCTCATGCTCCGCTTTCGCGATCCAACGGCCGGAATAATCACATGGGCGGATTGCGAATTATGCACGTACAGCCAAGAGGAGATCCTTCGGCACGTGGCCGTCGTTCCACAGCATATCCACCTGTTCAACAGCACCTTACGTGAAAACCTGCGTCTCGCGCGACCCGAAGCGGATGAGCAGGCGCTCTGGACCGCGCTCGAGCAGGCACAGCTTGCGGACTGGGTTCGGCGGTTGCCGGACGGGCTGGATACGTTCATCGGCGAGCAAGGCGCCGGGCTTTCGGGTGGAGAACGACAACGCATGGCCATTGCACGCGCCATGCTCAAAGATGCGCCCGTGCTCTTTCTGGACGAGCCCACCGCCCATTTGGATGCAGACACCGAGCAACGCGTCATCGCCGCCCTGCTCACATTCAGCAGAAAGCGTAGCCTGCTTTGGATCACCCACCGCCTTATACGCCTTGAGGACGTCCACTCCATTCTGGTGATGGAACAGGGTCGTATTGTGGAGCGCGGCCCGCACGCCCAGCTCATTGAAGCCAACGGCCTATACGCCCGCATGCTCCGGCAACAGAATCAGGTACTGGGGCCATGACCTTCGAAACCCCGTTGAGCTTCTCACTCCAAGGGCACGGCTAAATGCCCATCCGCGCGGCATCCGGCCGAACGGAATCACACGCTGCATTTGTCATCTGAATTGACGATCGTCAATACAAATGACAAATCCTGTGGCACGCATGGATGGAGAGTTTTACGTGCAGGCCTGTGCGAGGCGGTCTGATCAGATCAATTGGGCCCATTCCTTTGTGAAGTGGCGATGAAAATGCCATGCCTTTTCACCCTGATACCCCTGCGGCCACAAGGGGCGCGGCAACAACGGATCCCCCTCCATCACGGTCACATAAGCGCTCAATTCCTCACGCGCCATTGTGTAAAGCGATTCCTCTGTCAGTTTTCCGGCTC
>SKXR01000129.1 GCA_007128275.1 Kiritimatiellia bacterium | reverse complement strand
TGACGGACGTCGAATACCAGAAGATGCGCGATTGGAGCATCAAGGTCTTGCGCGTGATCGGTGTGGACACGGGCGGGTCGAACGTCCAGTTTGCCGTTCATCCCGAGACCGGCCGCATGGTCGTGATCGAGATGAACCCGCGCGTATCGCGCAGTTCGGCGTTGGCCAGCAAGGCCACGGGCTATCCCATCGCCAAGATCGCGGCGAAATTGGCCGTCGGCTATACGCTCGACGAGTTGCCGAACGATATCACGCGCGATACGCCCGCGAGTTTCGAGCCGACCATCGATTATTGCGTGGTGAAAGTGCCGCGGTTCGCGTTCGAGAAGTTTCCCGGCGCCGATCCGAAACTGGGCGTGAGCATGAAGTCGGTGGGCGAAACGATGGCCATCGGCCGTAATTTCCGGGAAGCGGTGCAGAAAGCGTTTCGCGGCCTGGAAATCGGCGTGGCGGGCCTGGATTTGCGCGCGGAAGATCTGGTGAACAAACCGGAGATTGAAAAGGAACTGACGCGCACGGATACGGACCGGCATTTCAACGTGAAATACGCGCTTAAACACGGGTACTCCATCGAACGCATTGCGGAACTGACGGGGATCGACCCTTGGTACATCGATCAGTTTGCGCAGATCGTCGAGATCGAACGGAACCTGTTGGAGGCGCCGGCCTTGGATGCCGATCTCCTGCGGGAAGCGAAGGTCAGCGGATTTTCGGATCGGCAAATCGCGGCCCTGCGCGGGGAGGATGTGACCGAGCTGGATATCCGCCGGGAACGCATCGCGGCGGGGGTCAAACCGGTCTATCGGCTGGTGGACACGTGCGCGGGCGAATTCGAAGCGTACACGCCCTACTTCTACTCCAGCTACGCCGAGCGCGACGAGTCGCAGCCGTCCGACAAGCGGAAGGTGATGATACTCGGAAGCGGTCCGAACCGGATCGGGCAAGGCATCGAGTTTGATTATTGTTGCGTGCATACCGTCATGGCGCTGCGCGCGTTGGGGTACGAAACCATCATGGTGAACAGCAATCCCGAAACGGTCAGCACGGATTACGACACGGCGGACAAACTCTATTTTGAGCCGTTGACATTCGAAGATGTCATGAACATCTACGAAAACGAAAAGCCGCTCGGCGTGATTGTGCAAATGGGCGGACAAACCCCGCTGAACCTCGCCGTGGCCCTGATGCACGCGGGCGTGCCGATTCTCGGCACGTCGCCGGACAGCATTGACCGGGCGGAGGACCGTAAGCATTGCCGGGCCCTGCTGGACAAGCTGGGCCTGAAACAGCCGGAAAGCGATACGGCGTTGACCGTGGACGAAGCGTTGGTCATCGCGCGGAAGATCGGCTATCCGGTGATGGTGCGCCCGTCCTACGTGCTCGGCGGCCGCGCGATGATGGTGGCGTACAAGGACGAGGATATCGAACCGTTCGTGCGCGCGGCGTTGAAGGTCAGTCCCGGATTTCCGGTCCTCATCGACCGCTATCTCGAAGGGGCGATCGAAGTCGATGTGGATTGTGTGGCGGACGGCTCGCGCGTGTATGTAGGCGGGGTCATGCAACATGTGGAGGCGGCGGGCATTCATTCCGGCGACAGCGCGTGCGCGGTGCCGCCGCACAGCCTGACCCCGGATATTGTTGAGCGGATCAAGGAAGCGGTCACGGCCATCGCCTTGGAATTGAACGTGAAGGGTCTGATGAACTCGCAGTGGGCGGTTGCCGGCGACGACCTGTACGTGATTGAGATCAACCCGCGCGCGTCGCGTACGGTGCCTTATGTCAGCAAAGCCACCGGTGTGCCGCTCGCGAAACTCGCCGCGCGGATTGCCGTGGGCCAGACCTTTGACGAGATCGGGTACCCGGCGCCGCCGGTACCGGTGACCTGGTACGCGGTCAAAGAAGCCGTTTTTCCGTTCAACCGCTTTTCAGGGGTGGACCCGATTCTCGGTCCGGAAATGAAGTCCACCGGCGAAGTCATGGGCATGGACACCACGTTTGAGGCCGCGTACTGGAAGAGTCAGATTGCCGCCGGGCAGATGCTGCCGACGGAGGGGACGGTGTTTCTCAGCGCCAAGGATTCGGACAAGCCGTGGATGGTCGAGATCGGCAAGCAACTGACGGAACTGGGATTTGAAATCGCCTCCACGACGGGTACCGCCGCGGAATTGCAAAAGGCGGGCGTGCCGGTGACGGTGTTGAAGAAGCTGGCCGAGAAGGCGAGTCCGAACATCCTCGATCTCATGACGGACGGCCGGGTGCATCTGATCATCAACACGCCCAGCGGACCGGTGGCGCGCGTGGACGAAGTGAAGATCCGGTCGGAAACCATTTTGCGCGGCATCCCCATTATCACCACCGAACCCGGCGCGCGCGCCACGCTGGCTGCCATACGGCATGTCCGGGAAAATGGGTGGGATGTGCGGGCGTTACAGGATTATTTCTTGTAGGCGTGGCGAGCGTGGAGTCCGTTCCGCCTTTACGCGGACTTGCTTCAATCGTTCGTCACAGGCATAAAAAGGCCATGAACCGTCAACTCATCGCGGCGGCCATCGCGCTATATCTGTTCGGAGCCGTGCTGCATCTCAATGTCTTGCAGCGCGAGCCGGGAACGATTTGGGGCGACGCCGGGGACGGGTTCTTCAATCTGTGGGTCATGAACCATGTCACGGAGACCGTGGCGCGGGGTGACTGGAACCTTGGAGACGGGCGCATCTTCTGGCCGGAGCACGAGGGCACCCTGTTCTGGTCGGATAATCTGATCGTGGTGTCGCCCCTCTTCGCCTTGAGCAAGACGATCATGCCGGGGCTGCTTGATGCCTACTGGTTGACGGGCCTCGTGCTTTCCATCCTCCATTTCGCGGCGTTGATATTTCTCTTTTATCAGGTGTTTGCGCTGGTGCGTCATCGGCACACGGATTTGCCTCCGCACGCCGCATGGCTGATCCCGGTGTTCGCGTATCTCGCCCATTTTTCGCCCGCCGTACTCATCAATCACTTCGCCCACCTACAGAACTTTTCTTCCCTCGGATTGTTTGTGTTGCTCGGAGGGATGTTGGCCTATCGGAGAGCGCCGTCCGCCCGATGGCTGACTGTAATGGCGGTGAGTCTGGTCATCACGCTCTTCTTCGCCCCCTATTACACGGTGGCCGGAGGGATCCTGCTTGTCGCGTGGGCGGCTCTGGAAGTCGCGATGCATCCGCGGGCGCTGAGCCGACATCTCTGGGACGCGCGGCTTCTGTTGGCCGCGTTGAGCGTCCCTTCCCTGATCCTGGCCGTCGCGTATGTCCGCGTGAGGCATGCGCCTCATCTGCCATCCGATGTGAATACATTTGCCATCGACTGGGCCGATCTTCTGCGGCCCGCCTACGGGTATTCGCATCAGCTGCTAGCGGCAGCCCTCGCCGAATACCCTCCGCAAGACCACGAAAAGATCGCATGGCTCGGCCCCGGGCTCCTGATCGGACTGCTCGGCATACTGGGCTTCACCCTGCGCCGGGCACCGCCGTGGGGTCGATGGATACGGTCAGCGCGGTGCTGGTTTATCGTGCTGTCGATCGTCCTCCTAAACCTGAAAATCAGGGAATTGAGGCCTTTGCTGTCTTGGTACGGACTCTGCTTTATCGCCCTTCTACTCGCTCTCACCATCCGATTTCTCGCGCAACAATACAGGGACCGCGCCCTCCCCTGGTCCGCCGGGTTTCTTGCGTTGGCCGCCGCCCTCATGTACGGCATCGCCTTCGGCCCGCACGGGTATTATCTCGGCGAACGCGTGAATCCGTCCCCATGGGGTTTCTTTTCTTTGTGGGTCCCCGGATTCACGAGCATGCGCGCCGTGGGGCGCATGGCGTTTTTGGGTCAGGTGTTGCTCATGACCTTGGTCGCGCTATGGGTGTGGACCCTGTGGGTCCGCGCACGCGGTCCGGTCCGGCATGTTCTCACCGTGGGACTCGTGGCGGCCTGCCTCCTGCAAGGATTGGACGCATCCATTGTTCGTGCCCGGCAAAGACCGTATGATGAATCCCTGATTCGCCCGACAGCCGCGGAGCGGGAATTTCTCCATTCGCTGGAAGGCTCTCTCGTATCGATCCCTGCGGAACCCTTTGCCCACAACACGTGGGCCATGTTGTATTACGCTGCATTCCCGGACCTCTATCTGATGAACGGGTATTCCGGCCGATCAACCGCCCGCTGGGATGAGATGATGCGGTTGGGGCTCACGCACGGACGAGGCGCCCCGGAACAGGTCCGCTATGCCGTGACGCAACACGTCGATTATGTGGCCGTCCGCAAAGATTTTGTCCGCGCCTCGCGCATCGCCTGGCTCATTGAATCCGAGGAGGTTGCCCCCTTGTTTGAAAACCGGCGTTTGGTGGTGTATAAGGGCGTTGATATCATGAACGCGCTGTGACGGCCCATCACCCACGAAAGGAAACCATAATGAGGATACCGCTCTCCCTGTTAGCCCTATTGTTATCGACACCCGTCTGGGCCCTGCAACCCGGCGATCGCGTACCGGACATGGCGCTGCCGTCCACGTCCGGCGAGGAGGTTCGCCTGACCGATTTCGCGGGAACGTGGGTGGTTCTCTACTTCTATCCGCGTGCGTTCACGCCTGGATGCACGGATCAAGCCTGCTCCCTGCGAGACGAATACGGGGAACTGCAGGAGCGAGGCGCCATCGTGCTGGGAGTGAGTTTGGATAGTCCGGAACGGATTCTGTCATTCAAGCAAGAACACCATCTTCCGTTCGAGTTATTGAGCGATGGTGACAAGAATTTGTCGCGGGCCTTTGACAGCCTGATGGTCGGCGGTCTGATGGCGGCGCGCAAGACGTTCATCATCAATCCGGACGGCGTGGTAGCCCATCGGTTTGACAGACCCAAGACCGCGGGACATGCCGATGAGGTGATCGCACACTTGGTTGAGCTTCAAGCGGAGTGACGCTGGTGGCGCGCCTTCCGGCTTCGCTACGCTACGCCGTGACGTGTCAGCGCGGCAAGAATCGATCCGTTTCGTCTTCCTTTAGCCTGCCACATCAAGCATGGTGGCGCGCCTTCAGCGCGCGTTGGTTATTGCTGACCCTGTTCCAGGGGCTTCGCCCCTGGCTAACGACTGCCGCGCCGTTGGCGCGGTTCACGAACGTTGCCTAACTTGATCGTATTGAATCCTGCGGGCCAACGGCCCGCCAGTCGTCAGCCCGGCCCGGAGGGCCGGGATCAGGACAACGAAATAACCCCATGCGGGCTGTAGGCCCGCCACCGGTCAATCCCACACGTATTTCTCGTCAAACGCCACACGGTGTTGATTCAGAAATTCCCTATATTCCTCATGGAATGTCACGCGTTTGTGGTGCTCATCCTGGTTATCAATGTATTTCTTCACCGTTGATATCTTGGATTCGCTTACCGAAAACACCGCGTATCCATTCTGCCAATGAAATTTGATCAGATACGGATCCTTCCGGTCCGGACATTGGTCCTTTATCCATGCGGACGATTCCTGTTTCACCATTTGAACCACCTCCGCGACGGTCTTGGTTCGCGACAACACAAACAGAATGTGAACGTGATCGATGAGTGATTTAGTGGCAATAGATGGGCAATCCAGATTTTTCAGAATTCCGACGAGATATCCTTCCAAACGAATGCGCAGCTCGGGATAGGCCAATGCGCGCGTGCGGTCCTTTGTACTGAAGATGAGGTGGACGGCCATTCTTGACAAAGATTGGGGCATTGCGATTGACCTCCCATTCCGCTGGCGCGCCTTCAGCTTCGCCCCTGGCTAACGACTGCCGCGCCGTTGGCGCGGTTCACGAACGTTGCCTGACTTGATCGTATTGAATCCTGCGGGCCAACGGCCCGCCACTTACGGCATGCGCAACGTGGGTTCCGGTTCTTCGTCTTCCGATTCGTCAAGGATCGTGGAGAGATCTGCGTTTCGGGGGAAGAGCGGCGTGATGAAGGCGTAGATAAAGCAGGACACGAGAATGGTCAACGCCGCTGCCACGGCCACCTGCATCTTGAGGAAAAGGAATAGGACAATCAGGATGCACGGGATAAACCCGATCAGGGCCTTGGTTGGCTTTGCATAGCGGATATTGGAAACCTGAAGTATCAGGAACAGGACGGTGCAGGTCCACACGACAGCGGCCATCGGGCCCGACTGCAGGACATACCGCTCCGTGTTGAACAGACCGGATTCCGCGACAAACACAAACATGGAGAGCCAGCAGGCGTTCACCGTAATGGGCAATCCCTGGAAGCCGCGCTGGCCGCGGAAGGGGTCCTTGATGCGGAAGCGGGAAAGTCGCATGACGCCCGAGATCACAATCGCGCAGGCCAGCAGGAAGCCCGGAAGGCCAAAATGCTTGAGTACGGCTTCATATGCGAGCATGGCCGGCGCAATGCCGAAACTCGTCATATCCACGTACGTGTCCAATTCCGCCCCGAACTTCGAAGTGCCTTTCACGAGGCGAGCTACGTTGCCGTCAAACCCGTCCAGCAACATCGACAACATGATCATTTGAGCGGCGATCAGAAATTCGCCTTGCGCGCTCATCAGCAGGCTGTAAAAACCCGCCATCATGGCCGCCACGGTAAATAGCGTGGGCAGCACTTGTCTCCATGTAATCATGGTTAATCCTTTCGAAGGGTCGCAATGACGGATTCGCCCGCCCGGACACGATCGCCCTTCTTGACAATGACCTCCACGTCCGAAGCGGGCAGATAAATATCCATCCGCGATCCGAACTTCATCATCCCTATGCGATCACCCTTACTCAAATTCTGTTCCATTTCCAGCCAATAGACAACACGCCGCACCACCGGCCCGACGATTTGCTTGACCAAACACTTTGTCGACTCCCCTTCAACCAAGATCGAACTATGTTCGTTATGCTCGGACGAGGCGTTGCTGATTGTCAATAAATGTTTACCGGGAGTATACGCCAATCCCTTCACCACGCCGCCCAAGGGAGACCGATTGACATGGACGTCGAACGGATTCAAAAAGATGCTAATTCGGACGGTGTCCGTGTTTAAGTACTTCTCTTCACGAATGTTCTCAATAGCGCGAATGATTCCATCGGCGCCGGAGACGATGGACGAGGCATCCGCAGGAGCGGTGCGCTCCGGATCGCGGAAGAAATAGAGAAAGAAGGCGGTGGCGATTACGCCAAGCGCGATGAACACGCCGGCCCCGGCCGAATGGCCGAGAAACGCCGCCACCGCAGCCAAGGAGCCAAAGAGCGCGACTGAACCAAGAATCAAACTATACCCGTCACTAACGATGCGCATGCGTCAAAATCCCTTACTTTTAGTACAATCGCCTGCTTGGGTCGGTTAATCAAATGGAAACGGGTTGGGATCGGATATAGTTCGGAGCGCTTCATTCTCATAGCTGCCCGGCTTCGTCCTGCGCTGCGCTCCGGAATTCAAACCCTTAAACATTCAAATCTGGCCTGCCCGGGCGTAGTTCGGAGCGCATGATTGACCGCCCGGCTCCGTCCCCTCGCAAGGCTCGGGAACTACGCCGCGGCAGGC
>SKXR01000119.1 GCA_007128275.1 Kiritimatiellia bacterium | reverse complement strand
GAAAGCACGACGGATTATATCTACTTCAAGGACACGGACTCCCGGTTTACGCGCGCCAACGTTGCGGTGATTCGCCGGTTCGGTTTGAAGCACCCCGGGGAAGCGATCGGGCTCAGCGATTTTGACTTCTTCGGCAAGGCGCATGCGGAGGAAGCCCGGGCGGATGAAGTGCGGGTTATGGAGACGGGCCACCCGTTGATCAACAAGGAAGAACGGGAAGACTGGCCGGACGGTCGCGAGACCTGGGTGTCGACCACCAAGATGGCGCTTCGCCGCAAAGACGGGCGGATTGTCGGCACATTCGGGATTTCCCGCGATATTACCCGTCGCAAGCAGGCGGAGCGGGAATTGCAGGATGCGGAAATGTTCATGTCGTCGATTGTCGAAAACATTCCGAACATGATCTTTGTGAAGGAGGCCGGCAGCCTGCGATTTGTCCGGTTCAACCGCGCCGGGGAGGAGTTGCTCGGTTACACGCGCGACGAGTTGATGGGCAAATCCGATTATGATTTTTTCCCGAAGGAGGAAGCCGACGCCTTCACCGGGAAAGACCGGGAAGTGTTGCGGAACAGGAAGGTGGTCGATATCCCCGAGGAGCGAATAGCCACCCGGTACAAGGGGGAGCGCATCCTGCACACCGTGAAGATCCCGCTACTGGATACGCAGGGGCGTCCGCAATATTTGTTAGGCATCTCGGAGGACATCACGGATCGCAAGACGGCGGAAGCCGCGCGCAAGCGGGCCGAGACGAAGGAGCGGGAAATCATGGAGCGCACGGATCGATTGAATACGATCGGCTTGCTGGCGGCGGGTATGGCACATGAAATCAACAATCCGCTTCAGGGCATGCTGAGTCACCTGAGCAATGTCAAGCGGAGCCTGTCGGATGATGAAAAGGCGTTGTCCAGCTTGTTGATGGTCGAGCGAGGGGTGGAGAGCATCGCGACGCTGGTGCAGAAACTGTTGACGCTTGGCAGTACCGGGAAGGATTTTCGCCAGGAAACCGCGGAGTGCGGCCAGGCGCTGCGCTTCGTGACGCAATTGACCGAGTCCCAGTTCTCGCGCGCCGGCATTGAACTGAAGTTGGAAGGGGAAGAAATCCCGATGACGTTGGCCATACCGGAAAAGGAATTGATCCAGGTCTTGCTCAATCTGATGATCAACGCGCGCGACGCGATGCCGAATGGCGGAACGCTGAGGGTGGCGGTTGCCGAACGCGGTGATGAGGCGGTGATTACCGTGCAGGACAATGGCGAGGGGATGCCGCCGGAGGTTCGCCAAAAGATATTCACCCCGTTCTATACCACGAAGGGCAAAAAGGGTACCGGATTGGGCCTGGTGGTGGCGGCGTCGCTGGTCCACGCCTGCGGGGGGGGAATCGAGGTGGACAGTGCTCCGGGAGAGGGCTCGGTGTTTGCGTTGCGCATTCCACTGGTGAAAGGTCGCGTATGACAACCGAACGCATACTGATTGTGGACGATGACGAAATGGTTCGCACCGGGTTGGCGCTGGACCTGGAAGGCGAGGGGTACGACGTCCTCACGGCCTCGTCGGCGGAGGAGGCTTTGTCGGCCCTCGATCGCGAGCCCGTTCATCTCATTCTGTCAGATTTGGTCATGGTGGAAATGGACGGCATGGATTTGCTGCATCGCGTGCGCCGACAGCTGCCCGACGTGGCCTTTGTCATCATCACGGGGCACGGCACGGTCGGCCGCGCCTTGGCCGCCGTACGTTCCGGCGCCAACGATTTTATCCAAAAACCCGCCGATTCGGATGTCATTCGTCAGCGGGTCCGGACGGTGTTGGACGATGCGCGGTTGCGCCGCACGCTGCAGTCGGACCGGCGCAAAGAGCGGGAACGACGCGATGAAGTGCAGAAACGATGGATTCGCGAACAGCGCATGGTTTCGCTGGGCCGATTGGCCGACGGCGTGTCGGAATATCTCGCGGATGTGTTGGAACCCATGTTCCGTTGTCATGCGGAACTTGTGCAGGTGCTTCCGAGCGATCATCCTGCGCTTGAGCATGCGGATGAAATCAACTATGCCGCGCGCAAGGCGGATGCGCTTATCCGGGATTTGCATACGATCGGGCATGGCGCTCAACTGCGCGTGGAGCTGTTGCAACTCGAGGACATCGTCCATGAGTACTTGCGATCCGATGAAGTGGAGAAACTGAAACGGTTGGCGCCGCGAGTGAAATTCTTGTACTCCGCCGACGCGCAATTGCCTCGCGTGAACGGATCCTCGACGCAAATCGAAGCGGTGATCAAGAACCTGGTGGTGCACGCCCTGGAAGGGATGCCCGACGGAGGCGAACTCTCCATGTCCCTGCGCGCGGAACAGGTGGAACCGGGTAACGGGGAATTCGGCGGCGGCGAAGGCGGCTTGTTCGTGGCGGTCAAGATTCAAGACACGGCGCCCGATCAACCCGCGCAGGACTTGGAGCGCGTATTCGAACCATTTCAGCCGCGCAAAGTGGGCGATCGCGTAAGTAGTACGGGGTTGAGCCTGAGTGTGGTCTACCGCGTCTTGCAGGAACATCGCGGATTCGTCGACATACAGTACCGGGAAGGCGCCGGAACAACCTATACGCTTTATTTCCCCGCGGCAGGACACAGCCAGGACACCGGGCCGGCCGATAGCGAAGATTACTCGGGACACGAGACGGTCCTCGTGCTCGACGATAGCAAGGCACACCGGGAAATGGCTGCAGAGCTTCTTCAGCGATTGGGATACCATGTGATTACGGCGGAAGATGGACCGTCAGCCATTGAACGGTTCCGTGAAGCCCGGAAGAGCGGTGGTCGCTGGAAAATCGATCTCGCCATACTGGATCTGGTTCTGGGTGACGCGTTTGATGGCTTGGAGGCCTATAAGCAGATCCTGGAGATTTGTCCGGGCCAGAAAGCCATTCTGGTGAGCGGTTTTGCGGAATATAGCCGGATCGTGGAAGCGAGGAAATTGGGGTTGAGCCGGTATTTGCAGAAACCGTATTGTCTTCAAACGCTGGGACAGGCGGTGCGCGCGGAATTGGACAAGGAATAAGGAGCTTACGATTCATCCCGCATTGCTCTATTACGTCACCGCCCATGGGTACGGCCACGGAGTGCGTTCTTGCGATATTGTTCGCGCATTCCACCAATTGAATCCGGAGACGCCGATCGTGCTGGTGACCGATCTGCCCGAGACGTTTCTGCGTAACCGCCTGTCCGGTATCCCTTTTGTGGTGCGCCCTGCCGTCTTTGATGTCGGTATGGTGCAGCTCGACTCCGTCCGGGTGGATGTGCCGGAAACGTTGCGACGCGCCATGGATCTGGTTCTTCATCGATCCGAGTTGTTGGACCGGGAGACGGCCTTCCTGCGTGCCCAAGACGCGGGGCTGGTGGTGTGCGATATTCCTTCCATCCCGCTGGAAGCCGCGGAGCAAGTCGGCATTCCCCGTCTGGCGGTGGGCAATTTTTCCTGGAACTGGATATACTCCGCGTTTGCCGACCAGGATACGCGCTGGCGGGAGGTTATGCAGGTATTTGAAGAAGGCTACGCAAAGAGTGACCTGTTGTTGCGCCTGCCGTTCGCAGAGGAGATGACGGCGTTTCCGCGCCAGCGCGATATCCCGATTGTGGCGGAACCCGGAACGGCGCGACGGGACGCCTTGGCGGCGTTGACCGGGGCGCCGACAGACCGTCGCTGGGTCTTGTTGTCGTTCAGTTCGCTCGACTGGGATGAGGAGGCCTTGCGTGAAGTGGAGGCCATGGAGGAATATGCGTTCTTTACGGTACGTCCCTTGGAGTGGAAACGGAAGAATCTATTTCCCGTCGATCGCGAGCGGATGCCGTTTTCCGATGTGATTGCGTCGGTGGACATCGTTGTCACCAAACCCGGATTCGGCGTATTGTCCGAGTGCGTGGTGAATCGGAAACCGATGGTGTATGTGGACCGGACGGACTTCCTGGAATATCCGATTCTTGAAGAGGCCGTGCAGCGGTATCTGCAACATCAGCACATTCCTGCGGAACAACTGTATCGCGGTGTATTGCATGAGGCGTTGGAGCGGGTGCTGAGCAATCCGGAACCGCAGGAAAAGCCGGGTATGGGCGGCGGTCCCGTTGCGGCGCAGATTCTGCAGGAATGGCTGACCTGACGTCCTGCACAATGTTCAAGGGCAGGTAGGGCAAGGCCTCTGGCCGAGCCGCCGAGCGTGGATAGAGATGGCAAAGACCATTGTCCTTCACAATCACGAGTCACGCTCCCGGCTCACCGGGCCGCCTTCGCCGGGCTACGGCGCGCCATGGACGGTTCGCCACCCCGCGCGCGGCTGTGTGGCTTCGTTCAACGGAATGATTTGACCAAGCGGCTATTGCAAATGGCCTGTTTCGGGGTAGCCTTTCAGTGCGAAACATCGCCGTCAAAAGGAGATTATGCCGAACGTAGTATATCGCTGTCTGTTGATTGGTTTCAGTGCTGTATGGGCTTTGACCAGCGCCGTAGCCGGGGAAGGAAAGATCCGCGTGTATTCCGCGGAAGAAGGAGCGTATGTAATGACCGATAAAGTGGTGAAATCGGATGAGGAATGGAAAGCGCAGTTGACCCCGGAACAATACAAGGTCACTCGCAAGAAAGGGACCGAACGCGCTTTCACGGGAGCCTACGACGGGCAGAAGGAGCCCGGGATCTATACGTGCATCTGTTGCGGCTTGGATTTGTTCTCGTCCGAGGCCAAATTCGATTCCGGGACCGGGTGGCCCAGTTTCTGGGAACCTGTGGCGAAGGAGAATGTGGCGGAGAAGGAGGATCGCAGTTTCTTCATGCGTCGTACGGAAGTGCTTTGCCCACGCTGTGATGCGCATCTTGGGCATGTATTTCCGGATGGTCCGGAACCCACCGGATTGCGTTATTGTATCAACTCCGCTTCGCTTCTTTTTGAATCAAAAGAGTGATCCCCTCGTCTAACGAATAGAGGGAGAGCCGATGAACACATCAAGAACGCGGATGATCGAAAGCCTTGGCGTCGCGATAGCAGTCTTGGGTGCGGGCTTGCTCTATGCCGGAGTGGAGGTAGGCGATTCCTATGAAGTGGTGCTTGCACGTCTCGGGCAGCCGGACGGATATATCAAGACGGAGACGATCTCATGGCTTTACTATGAACGCGGGACGGTGAAGCTGGAGGAAGGCCGCGTCGTGGAGGCGGAACTGGTATCCGCGCAGCGGGCTGAGGCGCGGCGAATCCGCGAACGTGAAGAGTGGGAGCGCCGCAGAATTGTTCAGGCCGAGCAACAAATGCAGCGTTTGCGGGAAGGCTGGGAGCTGAAACAGGCGCGCCGAACGGATCCATCGTTCCTCGCCGCGTCGGGTTCTCAACAGGTTGCATTCTGGCGGGAATTCCGGACCCGATATCCTGAGATTCCGGTGCATGAGGAATATGCACTTGCGCTGGAACGCTATCAGGACGAACGGGAACGTGCATGGCGCGACCGCGACCGTGAACGACGAATCGCCGAGTTGGAAGACCGGCTGCAGCGCGCGGAACATCGTGCCATGGCCCGGTCATATAGCGGGGTGAGTCGTACCGCCCATTACACCTCACCAAACGTGGTCTTCGTGACGGGGCATCCGCATGTTGTGCACCCGGCAAGGCCGGTCACCCTTATTCCCGGCGTCCCCGCCCATCATCATCGGACGCGCCCGATCGCCTCCTCGCATATAGACCGTGTCTTCGGTCCCATGCCCACGATGAGCGCGCCCGGCTACAGCCGGTCCCGTCGCGCGTCGGGCTTCTCCAGTTCGGTGCATGTGTCGTTCTGAGGGTGTCGCGTGTCGCGTGTCGGGTGTCGGGTGTCGCGTGTCGGGTGACGGGTGTCGCGTGGGGGCCTTACCCCTTCTTTTCCCGTGTCCGGAGGATGCGGCTTGCCGTGTATTCTTTTCGCTCATCCGCTTGGATGCGTGCGGCGCAGGCATCGGGGTCATGATCAAAGAACAGCGCGGTTCCGTCGCTCGCCGCGCGGGGCAGCCATTCGCGTTTCCAGCGACGGGTGTCCAGCGGATAGGTGTCGTACGCGGTCTGAAACACCAAGCGCAAGTGATGGCGGGTGGGGCAGACGTCGCCGCTGAACATCAGGCGCCGCAACGGACCGAAATCGGTGGCGTCCGGATGCGCGAGCTCGATGGAATCCCCCTCCAGATGAATAACGCAGTGTCCCCGCGTGTGTCCTCCGCTGCGCATCATCCGGATGCCGGGCAGGATGTCAGGTTTCTCGTCGCGCACGAGCACACGCTTGGATTCCGGTACTTGATGCAAGGGCGCGATGGTGTCGGCCGGGTATGATTTGTAGAGTAACGGGTCGCCGGCGTTTGCGTCGGCCCATTCTTGTTCATGCATGTAGTGAACGGCGTTGGGAAAGTGGAGTGTCGTGGATCCGTCCGTGGCCATCGTCCCGACCCCGCCCGCGTGGTCCCAGTGCAGGTGCGTAAGCGCCACAAATTCGATGGCTTCCGGGGGGATGTCGAGCGCTTGCAGTGCGTTCATCAGCGGCCAGTCCCGGGTCATCCTGTGCAAGGCCAGTTCCTTGTCGCTGAAAGCCGCGGGATCGCCGCATCCGGTGTCGAACAACCCTTTGCGTCCGTCGTCCAGTTCAACGAGCAGGACGTTGGCGTTTTGCGGAATCCCGTTTCGATCATCGGGGGGAATCAACTTCGCCCAAATCGGTTTCGGGACCAATCCAAACATCGATCCGCCGTCGGAAACGAAGCGGGACGCTATGATGGGCGTGATCTTCATGGCGGATAGAGTGTATACGATGGCCGACGGTCAGACACGGGAAAAAGTGGAGCGTGCCTGTCCGGCCCGGCGGCCTTGTACCGCGATCACAGACTTACATATTCAAAGCCCAGCTCGCCCGCATCCTCGCGCGAGAAGAAATTCTTTACGTCGATAAGTACCGGCGTGCGCATGCGGGATTTCAGCGTCTGCAACTGGATCTCCTTGAATGCATCATGGCCGTTGATGAGCACTACGGCATCGATATCGGCAATGGCATCATACGGAACTGTTTCCAAGTCAAACGTGCTCTTAATATAGTCCTTGTCGACCAACGGTTCCCATACACTGACTTGGGCGCCGAATCCTTTCAGATATCCGACCACATCCGTGGCCCGCGTATTGCGCAGGTCAGGTACGTTTTCCTTGAACGTCAGGCCCAGCACCCACACGTGCGCGTCGCGCGGGAGCCGGCCGGCCTTGTTCAACGCGCGGATGGTCAGTTCGCCAACGTACTGTCCCATGGTGTCATTGATCCGGCGACCGGACAGGATGACTTCGGGATGATAGCCCAGCTGGAGGGATCGGTGCGTCAAGTAATAGGGATCCACACCGATACAGTGTCCGCCGACCAAGCCCGGATGGTACCGGTGAAAATTCCATTTTGTGGCGGCGGCCTCCAATACCTCGGCCGTGTTCAATCCCAAACGGGCGAAAATCTTGGACAACTCGTTCATTAGCGCGATGTTCAGATCGCGCTGAACGTTTTCGATGACTTTGGCGGCTTCCGCCGTCTTGATCGACGAGGCGCGATGTACGCCCGCCGTGATGATCTCTTCATACACGCCGGCCACCCGTT
>SKXR01000294.1 GCA_007128275.1 Kiritimatiellia bacterium | reverse complement strand
TCGCTCTCGAGTTCTTCCAGTTGCTGTTGGTGCGTGTACATCTCCAACAGCTTCAGCTTGCCCTCGGCGAGTTCCAAGTCAATCGTCGCGCGGCGGGCGGCCAGTTCGTCGGCCTGCAACTCCATGCGCGTGAGGTACCCTTCGTCGGCCAGCCGCCGGGACCATTCCAATTTGTCGTTGGCGCGTTGTAGTTCTTCGTTGGCCAAATTGATGTCGGCCTCCGCGCGCTGCAGCTCCTGCGGATACTCGCCCTCATGGTATTTGGTCAGATTCAATTGTGCGAAACGGTAATCCAGTTCCGCGCGGGACACGTCAGCCTGCGCCTGATTCTTGACAATCTCCAACTGTTCCCGCGCACGGATGAACGCGGCTTCGCTGTTCAACACACGAATCTGTTGGTCCACCTTGTTCTCTTCGAGCGCGCTGGCATCGAGTTCAACCAGTAGATCGCCTTTCCGCACATGCGTCCCCTCTTCAATCAACCACAGGATCGAGGTCCGTCCTTCGACCTCGGATTTCACCACCACCCGTTCGCGGCTTTGAATGGTTCCCGATTCCGTAACGCTGATGGTCAACGGCCCCTGACGCACCTCGAACGTCGGCACCGCCGCGCCGTCGGTGTCACCCCGATTCATTCCGAGCGCGATCAACACCGTGATGACGGCCATCAGCGCGATGCCTGCCGCCGTTAATTTGCGTTTATTGTTCATGCCTGCCATCCTCTTCGCGTTCGCCGGTGCTCCCGGATTATTCGTTCCATTCCGCGTATTCCGTCCATAACCCGTGTTCGTCCACTTCCAATACGCCCATATCCCGTTGCAACTCGAGTTCCGCCAACCGATAGGTCACCACGGCCGACGTTAACGCGTCGCGCGCCGACACCAGCGCTTCCTGCGCTTCCAGCACGTCGCGGATCTGAGCGCGGCCCGCTTGCAGGAACAGCTCCGTGCTGTCCACCCGGCGTTGGGCCAACTCGACCGAGCGGGCTTGAATAGCCATGCTTTCCCGGGCCTGAATCAATACGCGCAAGGCGTTGCGGACCTCGGATTTAACCTGGTCCTCCAGATCCTGGACACTGCGTGTGGCGCGTTCCAACGCAATGAAACTGTCCCGATACGCGTTGCGCTGTTCCGTGCGACTCCACGGCACGTCCACGGCCAGGCCCGCCGAATAGATCCCTTCACCGGGATCGAAACGCGCATCGCCCATACCGGCCGAACCCAACCCGCGACGGCTCCCCGCCTGCGCCGAGCCCGTCAAATTCGCGCTTAGCCGCAAGCGGTCGGCCGCCACGGTCACGGCGCGTTGAGCGTCGAACACACGCCCGCGTGCAATCGACATATCCAGACGATGCTCAAAGGCAAGACGGATGGCCGCCTCCGACGAGATGCGTTCTTCCCGCTGGATTTGCTCCGACAGCGGCGTTTCGTCCCGCCCTTCCTTTTCGATTTCCAACAGCGCCTCCTGCTGTTCCAGCACCCAGGCTTCCATTTCATCCGTCAACCGGCCCAGATCCGCTCCGTCCAATTCCACCTGCGCGTCGGCCGGCAATCCCAACGTGATCTTCAATTGATCCAAGCGCCGCTCGTACGTCGACACGGCGGACAACCAACGATCCCGCGCGCGCAACTCCTCCTGTTGGGCCTGATCCACCTGAATTTCCGGCAACCGTCCGGCGTCCGCCAGGCGTCGCGCGCGCCGCGCCGACACGGCAACCCGCTCGTAATTGTCTTCCGCGTTGCGCACCTGGTCCAGTTGCTGAAGCACCTGCAGGTATTCGGAAGCGACGCGCACGGCATACCGTCGCTTGAAATTTTCAAAGGTGTACATCGAATAGATGACATTTCGTTCCGCCTGCGTAAGTGGTTCGGTCACGACATGGCGTCCCGCTCCCCGCAATAACGGCACGGTCACGGAGAGATCAGCCATGACGCCATAGGCCGATTCCTTGTCCAGCGTCAGGAGCTTCACGAGATCGAACATGATGCGCGAACTCAGTGCGGCGCCCGTTTGCAGGGTCCGGGACACGCCCAGGGTGGCGGTGTTGACAATACCCCGCGTATCGCCTTCCTCCCCCGAACGGTCGTCGGTATAGGTGCTGTCAAAGGTGCCGAGGTAGGTGTTCCTAAACTGAAACGTCTCCAGATCCAAACTCAGTGCGGCGCGATAGATGTCTTCCTTGCGATCCTGGTATTCCCGGCTGTTTGCCGCGCCGACTTCCAATGCCGCGGTGAGGTCCAACGAAAACGGCGCGAAGTCCGTCTTCGCGGAATCGGCCGGTGGCGGGTCCTCGCCGGCACGGGGATAATCCGCTTCGGGCCAATGCGGGATGGGCGTCAAACGGTCCGTACCGAGTGCCTCCACCCCGGCCGAGGGGAGATCCTGTTCCCGCAACAAGCGTCGGCGCAGGGTATCCACCGGACGTTCGATGGAAAACGCCGTCTCGCGACCGAAAAGCTCTTGTTCGCGCTGTTCGACGATTCGGGTAGCCGTGCGATCCGCCTTCTCACGATGTCCCGTCGGCGACCGGCACGCCGACAGCATCAGTCCAGCCATCGCGCAAAGGCCAATGCCCAACCAGCGACGCACATCCCGGAACCCCGGATATCGGGACAAGGTCCTGCGAAGAACATTCATGGTATCGACTAACGGGCTGTTGCCCTGTTTTACAGTACCGGAACGCATAATCCCCCGGCGTTTGATTGACGGAATTGCCGGCAGGCGCACGCTCGTTCCCCGCCATCCCTTGCCCGGATGCTCGTTCATGATCCCAGCGGCATGGGGATGTCCGGGAAAACCGTCTTCATGAACTCCTCGTACTCCGGCCGTTTACGCAACTCATTAAAGTCGGCGTCCGCCATAAAGCGTTGAAATTCCATAGGCGAACAATAGTCCGCTCCTTGGCGAATCCATGAAATGGCCTCCTCGAAGTTCTGCTGTTCCGAATACGTAATGGCCATGTTGAAGTACCAGGAAGGCTCATTCGGCAGGTCATCGATGAGTTGCTGAAAATGTTCTCGTGATTCCTGATACCGCCCCACGCGCATCAGGCAGACCGCGAGGTTGTTACGGACCCCCGAATGATCCGGGAGATCCTCCAGCGTGCGCTCAAAATATTCGGCGGCGATTTGATAGCGGCCCGTGACCAAGTACAGCATGCCGAGGTTCATATAGGCGTGCACATATTCCGGACGGATCTGCAGGGCCGTTTGGAAGAGTTCCTCCGCACGGCTCATTTCCCCTTTCTGCAAGTAGACCGCCCCCAGCGTATTGTAGGTATCCGGGCTGAACGGATCGGTGCGCAGCGCCGCATTCAGGAAACTGATCGCAATATCGAATTGCCCGCGTTGGGTGTGAATGAAGCCCAAGGTCGATTGGGCGGCGTTCATGTCCGGCCAGATTTCCAAGGCGCGGCGCGCGGCAATCTCCGCGCGATCCAATTCCTGCGCCTGCAAATATCGTTGAGCGATGCGTATTTGTCCGACGGCCTCCGAAATCTTTGCCGGATCCATTCCGGCCGGGGCGGCGGTGCCCATCTCGTCGAAATCCCCCATCACCTCGGGCATGTCCGGCACGGCCACGGAGGGCGGACGGGGCGGTGACAAGGCCGCCAACTCTTCCGGCGTCAGATCCTCCAGATCATCGCGTTGACTGCGCTGATCCAGAAAATGAATGATCCAACTTCCCAACGACAACAGGAGGGCCACGAACAGTACGAACACCAGCGTGCGCCGGACCGAAACAAGGCGCATATCACGCGGCGTTACGTCCACCTCCGGAAAATCCTTCTTCTCCGGGGGCGGCGTCGCTTTCTTGCTGTAAATGTCTCTATCTCTTTCCATCTTGGATATCCTGACAAGGTTCTTGCCAACGCCCCAGGGACCGGGCACAAGCACGCATCCCCTTCCACAGGCGGACGACGTTCAAATCCCGGAGCCAAACGTCGGGGTACTATACTCGCCATCAGGCTGCGACGCAACGTGCGTTACACCGCCATGAAATTGGCCAGCATTTTCTTGCCGTCCTGGGTCAGTATGGATTCCGGATGGAACTGCACGCCGTACACGGGATCCGTCACATGTTGCAAGCCCATGATTTCCCCTTCGTCCGTTTCCGCCGTAATACGCAGACAGTCCGGCAGCGACGCACGTTCAACAATCAGAGAATGATATCGCGTGGCCTCAAAAGGATTCGGCATGTCCTTGAACAGGCCTTCGCCCTGATGATGAATCAGCGAGGTCTTCCCGTGCATCAACCGGTCCGCCCGCACCACGCGCCCGCCGTAGACCTGGCCGAGACATTGATGACCCAGACAGACACCGAAAAGCGGGATCCGTCCTGCAAAGCGCTCGATGAGCGAACAGGAAATACCGGCCTCGTTCGGCGAGCACGGCCCCGGACTGACCATCAGCTTATCGGGTTTCATCGTTTCGATCTCGTCCAGCGTGATCTCGTCGTTTCGCTCCACGCGCACGGTTTCGCCCAATTCTCCGAGGTACTGCACGAGGTTGTACGTGAAAGAATCGTAGTTATCGATGACGAGCATCATGACGCTTCTCCCTCGCGAACCGCCTTGTACCGGGCGGCCAAGCCCAGGGCCTTGATCATGCCGCGCGCTTTGTTCTGTGTTTCCTCAAACTCTTTCAACGGATCGGAATCGGCCACAATTCCGGCGCCCGCCTGCACGTACGATGTGCCCTTCTCCATCAGTACCGTGCGAATGGTGATGCAAGAGTCGAGATTCCCCGTAAACCCGATATAGGCCACGGCCCCTGCGTATGCGCCGCGCCGCGCCTCTTCCAGTTCCGCAATGATTTCCATCGCGCGCACTTTCGGTGCCCCGCTGACCGTGCCCGCCGGAAAGGTCGCGCGCAAGACGTCATAGGCGTCCTTGCCCTTTGCCAGCGTCCCGATCACATCCGAAACAATGTGCATCACGTGGCTGTAGCGTTCGATCACCATCAGTTCCGGAACCTTCACAGAACCGTATTCGCACACGCGTCCGATATCGTTGCGACCCAAATCAACCAGCATGATGTGCTCCGCGCGTTCCTTCGGATCGGCCAACAGTTCCTCCGCCAACGCTTCGTCCTTCACTGGATCGCTGGAACGCGGACGCGTGCCCGCAATGGGGCGCACCTCCACGCGGTCATCCTCGCAGCGCACATGGATCTCGGGCGACGACCCCACCACGGAGCGATCTCCGAACTCCAGACAGAACATGTACGGCGACGGATTGATCGAACGCAGCGCGCGATAGACATCGAGCGGATCGCCGGTCCCGTCTGCTTCAAAGCGTTGCGACAACACCACTTGGATGATGTCGCCCGCCCGGATATATTCCTTGGCCCGTTCCACCGAAGCCATGAAGCCATCCTTTTGCGTGTTCGACCGGTAGATCAGTGCGCCCGGCTCCTCCCGGGCGTCCAGCACGTACATGGGCACGGACGTAGCCAGATGCGCCGTCATTTGGTCAATACCGGCGACCGCCCGCTCATAGGCCGGCAACGGATCGTCTTCGACAAACGCGTTCGCCACAATTTTCATGCTATGGCGCACATGATCGAAGATGATGATGGTGTCCGTGATCCCAAACATCATGTCGGGCCACTCCAACCCTTTTCGCTCGCACAACGGCGCCTTTTCAAACTGCGCCACGGCGTCGTACCCGATATATCCCACCGCCCCGCCGAAAAAACGCGGCAGTTCGGGATCGGGTACCGGCCGGTAGCGAGCCATGTACGACTTCAAGGCGGAAAGCGGTTCCACGTCCTCCTGCACATCCACCGCGCCGTCCGCATGTTCGATTTCCACGCGCCGCCCGAAACTGCGGAACATCGCGCGGGGGGCGCCGCCCAGAAAGGAATAGCGCGCAATATGTTCGCCTCCCTCAACGCTCTCCAAAAGGAATGCGCCCTGAGTCTTCCCGTCGCGCGTCAGCGCCGTACGCATGCGTTCATACGCCAGCACGGGGGTCTCCTGATCCGCGAGAAATTCCCGCCAAACCGGGATCAAATTGCCCCGCTTGGCGCGTTCCATAAAGGTCTGTTTGTCAGGGGAATACATGACGGTGTTCAGTGTTCGGTGTTCAGTGTTCGGTGTTCAGTGTTCGGTGTTGAGAAGCCACGCGACACCCGACACGCGACACCCGACACCCGACACCCGACACGCTACTTTCTTCAAGGTTCCGTATTTTCCAGTTGTCCCGTCTCCCGGTTCAACCGCCGATAATAACAGCCTTTCCTGCTTTTCCCGTCCTGGTTTTTCGTGTGGCACATGCCGCCGCCTTTTGGGCGGACCACATACAACACCGAATTCTGCTCGCAATTCACACGCACGTCGACCAATTCGAAGGAATTACCCGACTCCATACCTTTGTGCCACAATTCGTTGCGCGACGTGCTCCAGAACACGGCTTCGCCGACTTCCAGCGATTTCCGGAACGCCAACTCATTCACGTACGCCACGAGAACGACCTCCTGCGTGTCGGCGTCCTGCACAGCCACGGGGATGATGCCCGGGGAGGACGATACCGCCTTCTCTAGTTTATTGTAATCCAATTGCAGTTGATTGCCTTCTTCCAGTTCCTTACTCATCGGACCTCCACTCCTTTCTCTCGCAAATAGGCTTTTGTTTCCGGGATGGTGAACTCGCCGAAGTGGAAAATGGACGCCGCCAAGACCGCATCCGCTTTCCCGATCGTCACCGCGTCCACGAGATGTTGCAACGTCCCCGCGCCGCCGGACGCAATCACCGGCACGGACACCGCCTCGGACACGGCGCGCGTGAGCTCCAGATCATACCCGTTCTTTGTGCCGTCTGCATCCATGCTGGTCAATAGAATTTCGCCCGCCCCGCGCTCCACACCTTCGCGCGCCCAGTGCACGGCGTCGCGCACCGTCGGGTTTCGGCCGCCGTGCGTATACACGGTCCAACCGTCTCGCGAATTCCGGCGCGCGTCGATTGCCAGCACCATGCACTGACACCCGAAACGGGCCGAGGTCTCGTTCAAAATCTCGGGATTCAGTAACGCCGCGGTGTTCAGCGACACCTTGTCCGCCCCCGCCTGTAGCAAACGCCGCACATCTGCGGGCGTCCGGATCCCTCCGCCCACCGTCAGTGGCATAAACACCCGTTCCGCCACCGCGCGCACCACGTCCAGAATCGTGTCACGATTCTCGTGCGAGGCCGTAATGTCGAGGAACGTCAACTCGTCTGCTCCCTGTTCCTCGTAGGCCTTCGCCTGCTCCACCGGATCGCCCGCATCGCGCAGTTCAAGGAATTTGACCCCCTTCACGACACGCCCGCCCGAGATGTCCAGACACGGTATAATTCGTTTTGCCGTCATGCCTCCCCTTCTTCAACAAAAAAGCCCCGGTTAAATTAACCGGGGCGCATCCGCACAGTCCAAGACCGTCAATTCTCCGTCAGGAGAACCGCCCCGTCTTCGTCGTGATGCCACCAAAGATTGTTCATGTTGCCGGGCAGTCTGCCGAAATGGGGCGGATGAGGCAAGGCCTTTTTGCGGCACGCCCACCCCGACGCTTACCTCCCCCAGATTCAATAAAATTGACGATCGTCAGTTTTTTCGATTATCAGTAGAATTGACGATCGTCAATTTTATTGATCGTGGAATGTGTCGTTTGCCGAACGATCCGATTGGGAAACGGAGCGGACTTGATCGCCAATGTCTCGCGTCGTCATGCCGGTCCATATAACCGCGCGAGGACACCGTCGAGGCCCTTCAAAAAGGCTCTATTCACGCCCCCTTTAAAATAGTAGGATGATGCCATGTTGCTCATGTTGGTTCTATTCCTAGTCGCGTATCTGATCGGGGCGATCCCGTTTGCACTTCTGCTTTCCCGCATGAAAGGCGTAGACATTCGCCAGGTCGGCAGCGGCAATGTCGGCGCGACCAACGTGTTTCGGTCCGTCAGCAAAGGGCTGGGCGCGATGACCTTTACGTGCGATGTGCTGAAAGGGTTCCTTCCCGTCTTTCTCTTCCCGTTGATATGGCCCGTTGAGCAACTCCCGGAAAACGCCGGGCTGCTGTACGGATGCGCGGCGATTGCCGGCCATAATTGGCCGGTGTATCTACGGTTCAGAGGAGGGAAAGGCGTGGCCACCAGCGCGGGCGTCCTCCTGGGCGTGGCGCCGCCGGCCGTGGGAGTCGGGCTGGCAACGTGGATCGCGCTGTTTGTGATCACCCGCTATGTTTCCCTCGCTTCCATCGGCGCCGCCATTGCGATCCCCGCCGCAAGTTGGTGGTTGTATGGAGCGGAGAACCTGGTCCTGCCCATCATCCTCACGATCCTGGGCATGCTGATCATCTGGAGGCACCGCAGCAATATCAAACGCCTGCTCGACGGCACGGAACACGAATTCAGGAAAGAGAAGGTGGGAACCACAGAGGACGCAGGGGTTCGCAGAGGAGGGAAAGAATAGCGCACCCTATGCCCGCCCCCAGGCGCTGACCGCTGTGTTCATTCGGACCACCCAAAAGGAGAGGCAAAGATGAATGACAAGGAACTGACCGGAGAAATCATCTCGGCGTCCATGAAAGTACATACGGCTCTTGGGCCGGGTATTTTGGAATCCGCATACGGGGCTTGCCTCGCGCACGAGCTTCGCCAACGCGGCTTCAAGGTGGATCAGCAGAAGCTCCTTCCCGTCGTGTATGAAGGGGTTCACATCGATTGCGGCTACAGGATCGACCTGCTGGTAAATAGCCACATAATTGTCGAATTGAAGGCTGTTGAAAAAATCGTCCCCATCCATCATGCTCAACTCTTGAGCTACTTACGATTAGCGGGGAAGGAGCTGGGTCTTTTGATAAATTTTCATGAATTACATTTACGCGACGGCATTCACAGAAAAATAAATACTCCCACACCATGACCACACCTCTGCAAACCTCTGCGTCCTCTGTGGTATAATCTTCTTCTATGAAACGAATAGCCATAATCGGTGACGGCGGTTGGGGCACGGCGCTTGCGCTCGTGCTGCATCGCAACGGACATGAGGTTTGCGTATGGGGTCCGTTTGCGGAATACATCGAACGCATCAAGGCCACCGGCGAAAACACAAAGTTCCTGCCGGGGGTGGAGCTGCCCGCGGACCTTCATTGGACGGCTTCGCGTTCGGAAGCCGTGAGCGAGGCGGACGCCGTAGTACTGGCCGTGCCCTCGAAGTTCTATCGGTCCGTGGTGCAATCCTTTCAATCGTTTATCACCAGCAATAGCGTCGTGGTCAGCGTGACCAAGGGCTTGGATAAAGATTCCCATCAACGCATGACCCAAACGGCCGAAACCATTCTGACGGGCCATCACGTCGTCGCCCTGTCCGGCCCCAGCCACGCCGAAGAAGTGGCGCGCGGCGTGCCGAGCGCCGTGGTGGCGGCCTGCTCGGATCATACCGTGGCAGAAAACATCCAGCATATCTTCAATTCGCCGGTGTTCCGGGTCTACACCTCGGACGACACGATCGGCGTGGAATTGGGCGGCGCACTGAAGAACGTCATCGCCATCGCGGCGGGCGTGAGTGACGGCATCGGATACGGCGACAACACGAAAGCCGCTCTCATGACCCGCGGCCTGGCGGAAATGACCCGACTCGGCGTCGCACTCGGCGCGCATCCGTCCACCTTCAGCGGGTTGAGCGGGATGGGCGATTTAATCGTGACCTGCACCAGCCAACTCAGCCGCAACCGGCGCGTCGGAGAGGCCCTTGGAAAGGGCGACACTTTGGACGAGATCCTCAAACGCACGGAACAGGTCGCGGAAGGCGTATGGAACTGCGCGAACGCGCGGGAACTGGCGGCGGAAGCGGGCATCGACGTGCCGATCACCGACGAAGTGCACGCCATTGTGCACGAAGGGAAAGATCCGCGCGAAGCGGTCAGCAACCTGTTGACCCGCGAACCGCGCCCCGAACGGGACCATCATTAGGAATGGTTGAGGGGTAATGGTTTATGGTTGATGGATGATGGATGAGTGGTTCGCATCAGCATATTCCGGTGGAGCATTGGAAAGCGGTATACGGAATCAATCATCCGTATCCGGCGCCTTCCCAGGTTCCCTGGAAAGCCCACAAGAGGGAATTCGTCCACGCCGGCTTGGTTACGGCCGCCGGCGCTTCCAGCCGGATGGGATCTCCAAAGGCCCTGCTACGACTGCCGGACGGTACACCGCTCGCTCAACATCAAACCGACGTCCTGAAGCGAGGCGGTTGTTCGCCCGTGATGGTCGTACTCGGCTCGGAAGCGGAACGCATTGCAAAAGAACTCAGGACCTGTGACACCGTAATCAATGCACAGTGGCGCGCAGGGCGGTTGACTTCCATACAATGCGGACTGAAGGCGCTCGATCGCTTCGATGGTTGTTTTATCATGCCGGTGGATGCCGTGGGCATGAAACCCGAGACCTTGCGCGCCGTACGCGAAATTGCGGAAACAGGGGAACATGATGTTGTCCGCCCCACGCACGACGGGAAACCCGGCTATCTTGTCTGGATATCGCGCACCATCGCCGAAAAGGTCATGGCGATTCAGGTCGATGGCGACACGCCGCTCAACGAAATTCTCGCGTCGCATACCAAAACATTGCCCGTCGACGACCCGGCCATTCTGCACAACATCAACACGCCGGAAGATTGGGAGAAGGTGCGAGGAGAGGTCAGTGATAGCCTATAAGCTATTGGCCGTCGAACCGGTAATAGCCTTTAGGCTATCACTGATCGGCGAATTGCTCCAGAAAGCCGCGTACGATGCGGCCGGTGACCCATTTGCGGTATTCGGCCGTGGAACGGATGTCGGCGATCGGAGTGATGCTGTCGGACGTCCGCTTTTCCGCTTCCGCCAGCGTCCCTTCATTCAGCTTCTTGCCTTCGATCCACTTTTCGACGTCGTATAGACGCACACACGTAGGCGCTACACTGCCAATCGCCACACGGAACGATTTCACGACACCGCCCTCTACGCAGCCCCGACAACTGCCCATGACTTTGGAAATGGCTTGCGCCTGGCGCGGTCCCAATTTACGCCACGCCTCGCGGTAGCCTTCCGGCATTTTGGGCAGGCGAAACCGAACAATCAATTCATCCGGCTGCATATCCGTTTTTCGATAGCCGGTCCAGAAAGCCGTGATGGGGACCTCGCGTTCGCCGCGCACGCTGGCCAGAACCACGGCGCCGTCCGTGATCATCAGCGAGGGGGCCAGATCGCCCGCCGGACTGGCGTTGGCTACGCTGCCGCCAATGGTGCCCATGGTCTGAATCTGAAACCCGCCGATCGTTGCGGCGGCATCCACGAGCGAGGGAACATGCTTTTGCGTGAGGGGGGAGCGCCGGATGTCCATGTGCGTGACACTCGCGCCAATGATCACGTCGGCTTCCGTTTCTTCGATCGTGCGCAATTCCGGCAAGGCCTTGACGCTCACCGCGCGTTCCGGCATCGCCAACACGCCGGATTCCCATTGGACCATCAGGTCCGTGCCGCCGGCCAACAGCCGGCCACGCGTTTTTTCGTCGGCCATCAATTCCAAGGCTTCCTGCAACGAGGCGGGAAAGGCGCAGGCCACATCATCAAAGGTCATGGTGGATGCAATACTCAAATCGGTTACCCTTTCGTTCCAGCCGGCCATTGTTCCGCGGCGGACTGAATGGCTTCCACAATCTTTTCATACCCCGTGCAACGGCAAATATTGCCCGCATGCGCTTCCCGAATACGGGCCGGATCCGCGGACGGATCCCGGGAGAGCATCGCATACGAGGACACAATCATGCCCGGAATGCAGAACCCGCATTGGGCCGCGCCTTTCTCGGCATAAGCCGCCTGCAACAGGCGGCCGCCCGGCGTCTTTTCCAGCCCCTCAACGGTAGTCACCTCGGCGTTCTCGGGCACTTGGCCGGCGGGCAACATGCAGGACAACACGGCTTCGCCATTCACAATCACCGTGCAAGCGCCGCACTCGCCTTCGCCGCACCCTTCCTTGGTGCCCTTGAGTCCGAGATCCTCCCGCAACACGTCCAGGAAACGGCGCACCGGCGGAATCTCCGTTTGGTGCTCTTCCCCGTTGATTTGCCATGTCCGTTTGACTTTGTTCATCAGGCTGTCTTCTCCTCGTGCATCATCTGAAAAAGTTTCTCGGGCGTAATCGGCAGATCGCGCATTCGGATTCCGGTGGCCTGTACCAACGCATTGGCGATGGCCGGCGCCAGCCCGTCCATCGGGATCTCGCCCACCCCCTTCGCGCCGGGCTGCGCGTGTTCGTACGGGAACTCGACAAAATGCAAATCCATCTCGGGAATATCCAGCGTGGTCGGAATAACATAGGTCTGCATGCGGTCGGCATCGTATTTGCCGTTCTTGATTTCGATTTTCTCAAGCATGGCGTAACCCAACGCCTGAACCAAACCGCCTTCAACCTGGCCCTTGGCCAAAACCGGATTCAATAGGCGACCGATATCCCAATACGACGTGACACGGGTCACCCGAATCTCAAACGTCAATGTATCAACTTCCAACTCGGCCACGTTGCACCCCCACGCATAGGCGGGATAGGCGTCGCCCTCAAATGTTTTCTGATTCCATTTGATGAACTCCGGCAATTTGAACTGATCGTACACGCGCAACGATCCTTTGCGCGAAAGGTATTGAGCGGCCGCCTCTTCAAACGACATTTCCTTGTCGCCGTACGATCCGCAGAAGCGGTCCTGTTCCAAGACCACGGGTTGCCCGTCAAAAAGTTCCGCCGAAACAAACGCCTCCAGCTCCGCTTTCATCTTCTTTCCGGCGCTGAATATGGTGCTGCCCACCACCATCGCGGTGCGCGATGCCACCGTCGGCCCGCTGTCGGGCACCTTGAAGGTGTCGGGCATCGGATAGGCGGTGTGACGAATATCAATCGACAAGGCATCGGCGGCCACTTGCGGGAGGATGGTACAGGTTCCCTGCCCCATTTCCGTGGAACTGACGCGGACATTCACCACCGGCTTCCCGTCGTCGCCGGGTTCGAGGTCCAACGCCACTTTTGCTTTGATGCGCGCTTCCCCGTCCCCCGTGAACCCGGACCCGTGGGCAAAGAAGGAAAGGCCGATTCCGTACCATTTCTTCTCCCCGCGACGGCCGTGACTGCATTGCTTGAGCTTCTCCGAAAAATTCGCGCGTTCCAGCGTCTTCTCCAACACGGTGGGAGAACCGACACTGTCGCGCAGGATACCGCCCGTGGGTGTGCTGTCGCCTTGATGCAGACAATTCTTCAGGCGAAACTCGTGCGGCGTCATGCCACAGGCTTCGGCCAGCTCGTCGATCATGGATTCCCACGCCCACAACGCCTGCGGCGCGCCAAACCCGCGGAACGCGCCGTTGGGAAACGTGTTGGTGCGGTATACATGACCGTCAATGGCCACATTCTCGCATCGATACCCCATGGCCGCGTGCAGAATGCCGCGATACATGACCACGGGACTCAACGTCGTATACGCCCCGCCATCGAGCAGGAACTCGGTTTGAATGGCGTGAATGGTCCCGTCTTTCATCACCCCCACGCGGTAACGCGACCAGGATGGATGCCTCTTGGTTGTGTACAGGATATCTTGATTCCGGTCGTAGATGATTTTGATCGGACGTTTGGCTTTCAAAGCCAGGAGGGCGCAATACCCCGCGAGCAGCGTAGGAAACTCTTCCTTGCCGCCGAACGCGCCCCCCACAGCCGACTGCTTCACGCGCAGTTTCTCGGGGGGGATGTCCAGCGTCTCGCACAGTTCCGGGTTGATATAATACGGACACTGCATACTGCCGTGAATGAACATCGTGCCATCGGATTCGGGGATGGCGACCATGCCCTGCGGTTCGATATAGAGTTGTTCCTGGTGCCCGGCTGAGTATTCCTGCTCAACGACCATGTCCGCTTCCGAAAGGGCCTTTTCCGTGTCTCCTTTGCGGATCGTTTGTGAGGCGAGTTCGTGCAGTTGTGCGGGATCCTCCTTGTACCGCGCCACCATATCCTGCAGCGTGAGCAGCGGCGGGAGCTCTTCGATGTCCGCACGGATATGACTGCCGGCCACGCGCGCCAGATGCCGGCTCGCGGCGGCCACCAAGGCCACCGGCTCCCCAAGATACTGAATAACATCGTGGGCAATGAACGGCATGTCGCGGCCCATCAAATCCACGATATTGTTGCCGGGTATATCTTCCGGCGTCACCACGACCACTTGGCTCCAGTCAAAGCCGGGGTCCTTCTTGAGTCCGCGCAAGCGGCCATGCGCGACCGGGGAACGAACGACGAAACCATACCACGCGCCCGGCACGTTCAGGTCATCCGCGTATTGGGCCAACCCACGCACCTTCTCGTCGGCGTCGAGACGCGGAATCCCCTTCCCAACAGAATGCAACGTACCCAATTCTTTAACGGCCATGACCATACTCCTCCCACTCCTCGTCCCGCGAGCGAGCCCCCGACCTTCAAGGGCAAGGGTGCACTATGCCACGACAAGTCGGCATTCGCAACCGCAGAATTGATCGCCAAGAATGCATTGACATATTTCACGCGCATCTGTACCCCTGTGACGTTTCTGAAAAGCACGCCAACAACCGGGAGGGGGCATCCGCATGTTCGACAACATCATTATCTTTGGCTATCTGTCCTGTATTCTCGCGCTCGGACTTTGGTCGGGACGGCATATCAAGAGCATGGAACAGTTCTCCGTGGCGGGACGCTCTTTCACCTCCCTCGTCATCTTCGCCACGCTCTCCGCTTCCTTCATTGGCGGCGGGTTCTCGATCGGCAACGCCGAAAAAGTCTATCTGTTTGGAATTGTGAACATTTTCGCCCTCTGGGGATTCAGTCTTAAGGAAATCCTGGTCGCCACCTTTATCGCCCCACGCATGGACCGCTTCGAAGGGGTTATCTCTGTCGGCGACATCATGAAGCGTGATTACGGGGTAATCGGCAAGGTGGTCACAGGTGTATTTTCCATGATGCTCTGCGCGGGCATCGTCGGAGCGCAAGTCGGCGGCATTGGCTACATCTTCAATGTCTTCCTCGACATCCCGCATGTGTGGGGCATTCTGATCGGGTGCGGCATTGTCATCGCGTACACCACCGTCGGAGGAATGCGCGCCATCGTCTTCACGGACATCGTCCAGTTTGTGGCGCTGGGCATCGCGATCCCGGTCACGCTCTATCTCGGCATTCAGCATGTCGGCGGATGGGAAGCCCTGCGCGAGGCAACCCCACCGGCGCATTTCGACATACCGGGCGCCGGGCTTACAACCATCGCGTTCATTTCACTGTTCCTCACTTTTGTGCTGGGCGAGACGCTGGTCCCCCCGTATATGCAGCGTTTGTATATTGGGAAGAATGCGCGGCACACGGCGCGCGGCACCTTGCTGAGCGGCCTCTTTTCCATTCCGTTCTTTGCCGTCACCGGTGGTATCGGCTTGGTGGCCCTCGCCATGAACCCGGATTTGGACGCCAACCTGGCCCTCCCCTACGTCATCAAGGAAGTGCTTCCGATCGGGATCAAGGGACTCGTGATGGCGGGCGTTATATCCATTGTGATGTCGTCGGCCGATTCGTTTCTGAATGGCGCGGCCATTGCATTTACACACGACATCGTGAAACCGTTCGCAAAAGAGCGGATCACCCCAAAACAGGAACTCTGGATCGCCAAATGGGTCACGCTCGGAGTCGGCATCCTCGCGATCATCTTCGCCATCCGTATCCGGAGCGTCCTGGACATCCTGATCTTTGCCTATAATTTCTGGGCGCCCATCATTCTCGTCCCGCTCGTCGGAACCCTGCTGGGGGTTCGCGCGAATGTGTGGAGCTTTCTGGGCGGCGCGATTGCCGGCATCGCGGGCGTACTCATCTGGAACCGGACACTCGGTCCGGATACAGGAGTTGACGGACTCATCATTGGTGTCTTCTGCAACATGATCGCCTACGCCTTCATCGCCACATTCGCCCCGCACACCAAGCGGACATCCGCCTGAACCTTCCATCGGGCAAACCCAATGGTCGCGTGTTTCGCCACCGCTTTTGGTTGCGTTCTCTCCTGTATCCTTTACCATTGAACGTTTTCAAAAAGGAGCAAGAGTTATGAAATTGGCCAAACGAATTACGAAACTGGGCACCGAAACCGCCTTTGCCGTATCCGCGGATGCGCGCGCTTGGGCCGATCAAGGGCACGACGTATTCCCCTTTCATCTGGGCGACATGAACATCCGCACCCCGCTCAACATCATCGAAGCGGGCTACAAAGCCATGCTGGACGGGAAAACCGGTTACGGTCCCGCAGCCGGTGTCCCGGAACTGCGCGCCGCCCTCGCTGAAGACGTGGGCAAAGCCCGCGGCATCTCGTTTAGCCCCGAACAGGTATCGGTCCAGCCCGGCGGCAAACCCTCGATCGGCAAATTTCTGATGACGCTCATGGACAAAGGCGACGAAGTCCTCTACCCGAACCCCGGCTATCCGATCTACGAGTCGCAAATCGAATACCTCGGTGGCGTCGCGCTGCCGTACGGCTATATCCCGACCGACCAGGGATTCAAGATCGACCGCGACAAAGTCGAATCCTCCATCACACCGCGCACGCGGCTCATTTACTACAACAACGGGCAGAACCCGATTGGGGCGGAGTCCGACGACGACGAAATGCAGTGGCTTGCCGATCTTGCGCAGAGACACGACTTGTTCGTATTCTCCGATGAACCCTATTTTGACATACGGTACAGCGGCACGAGCAAGAGTATCGCCAGCCTGCCGGGCATGTTGGAACGCACGCTCATCGCCTATACGTTTTCAAAAAAATACGCCATGACCGGCTGGCGGCTCGGTGGCGCGCTTGGCCCGAAGGAAATCATCGACGTCTTCAACAAGTTGAACGTCAACTACGAGTCCTGCACAACCACCTTCATTCAGTATGCGGGCGTGGAGGCGCTGCAAGGCGACCAATCCGGACACAAGGACATCATCAAGGTGCTTCAGGAACGACGCGACGTACTCGTCGACCTGCTGAACGGAATCGACGGCGTCTCCGTGTATAAGGCGCCGGTCACCTTCTATCTGTTTGCGGACGTCACCGGCGTGTACGAACGCAAGGGCTACAGCTCTCAGGCAGATCTGCGCATGGAGGCATTGAAACAGACGGGCATTTCCTTCTGCTCGCGAAGCCATTTCGGGAAGCCGTTGCCCGGCGAAGATCGCGTGTTCATCCGGTTCGCCTATTCCGGCATCGATGTGGACCGCATCCGCGAAGGCATCGGCAAGCTGAAAGCCTTCTGGGAAAGCTGAACAACAGCGCGCAGGAAGGGCATGAAGCCGGAGGGACCCGAGAAGAGTATTGATCTCTTCCGGTGAAGCGAGAATACGCGCACCCGTGGATTTTAATGTCACCATCGTACTGATCCTGCTTGGCGGCTGGTTCTTCGGCCGCCTCTTTGGGAAGTTGCGGTTGCCGGCCGTTCTCGGCATGCTGTTCTGCGGGGCGTTGATCGGCTATCTGATCTTGGAAGAATGGCCGGCCGGCTTGATCGAGATCGAACCCTTCCTCAAAACGTTCGCCCTCATCGTCATTCTATTGCGTGCGGGGTTGGGCATTCGACGCAGCACGCTCAACCGTGTGGGCGGCGTGGCGTTCCGTCTGGCCGTCATCCCGTGCCTGCTGGAAGGCGTGACCCTCATGATCGCGATACACCTCCTGCTCGGCTTTTCCTGGACGGTCGCCGGGCTGACCGCTTTCATGCTCTCCGCCGTCTCACCCGCCGTGGTGGTGCCGGCCATGTTGCATCTTAACCAGCGGGGGTATGGACGCCGGAACGAAGTGCCGACCGCCATTCTTGCCGGGGCTTCCGTGGACGACGTACTGGCGATTACGCTCTTCTCCCTGTTTCTGCGCGCCGCCGTAATCGACGGCTCAACATGGACCGACACGCTATGGATGGGTCCGCTGGCCGTTGTGCTGGGCATCCTGCCCGGCATCGCCGTCGGCTACCTGCTGGCGGCGTGGTATCGAAAGCGGCACCGCGATGTACGCGCCACGGAGAAGGTACTGATCCTCTTGATGGTTTCGGTCCTGTTGGTCCAAGCGGGCGACTGGTTGCACAGCGCGGCGCTGCTGGGCATCATGACCATGGGCTTCATCCTGCTTGAACGCGCCGAGCATGTCGCCCATGAACTGGCCTCGAAACTTGCGAAGATATGGGTATTTGCAGAAATCATCCTATTTGTGCTGATCGGCATGGCGGTCGATCTCGAGGTGGCCTGGCGTGCCGGCCCAACAGCCCTCTTGGTCATTGTCATTGGCATGGCCGCTCGCTCCGCGGGCGTCTGGATCGCCACGTCGCGATCGGCGTTCAGCCCGAATGAGCGAGTCTTCTGCATATTCGCATATCTGCCCAAAGCCACCGTACAGGCGGCTTTGGGCAGTGTCCCTCTCGCACTCGGCGTGCCCGGCGGTGAAATCATTCTGGCCTTGGCCGTGCTGGCGATTGCCGTGACGGCCCCGCTAGGGTTGATCGGCATTCGTCTGGGCGGCCACCGCCTGCTGAACGTGGAATTCGAAAATGACCGGAACGACGGATTAGAGTAGATCGTGATTCCGGCGTGCGCGGTGCCGGCGTCGTTCCGACAACCAGAAATCCGTAAAGGATTCCGAGAACGCGCGCATATCCACGCCCTCAAAGGCCTGGCGGGTCGCCGCCACCTCGTCGCGTGTCTTCCACAGCGCCTCTTCGTAGCGACCAATAATTTCTTCGTAGCGGTTGTCCGCCTCAATGGGAGCCCCTTTGCGCAGATAATAGACGAGTCCCCATGCCATCGCATAGTTCGCGCGGCGTGCGGCCATGTCGCCGCGTCGTCGATCATAGAACTCATCGTAATCGAGCATCAACAGGCGAGGCACCGGCAACGTTCCCGCCGCGGCCAATGATTCCATGACGGAGACGTATTGAGGCACCTCATCCACGCGCAATTCCGAACGACGCAAATCCGCCCCTTCGAAAAAGACGGCGTGTCCTTCGTTGTACCAAGGCGATGTGCGAATGAGATCGAAGGCGTAGAAGATATATTGGTGGAACGCCTCGTGATAGACAATGCTTGCCATGCGGGCGCGCCGTTCCAACTCGCTCCCCCACTCAAAGGGGCGAATGATCAGCTCCCGCTTGCTCGGCATCCACACGCCCCCCGTAGCGCGGTGTTCATCGCCGACGTATCGCACGTATTCGTCCGCATCACCGAACACGCGCACGAGGCTCACGGCATCGATCGCCTTCCTAGGTGGGACCATCTGCTCATAGATGGCCCGCACCGCTTCGAGATCTTCCTGCAGTTGTTGTACAAACGAGCGGCGTCCCCCGCGCAGATCGGATACAAGCACGTAATTCGGCGTTTCCACAAACCACCAGCCCGGGAGGCCGCGGATACTGTGGATAGCCCGTTCGCGACTTTCCAGAAAAGCCGGGGACCGGTCGCCCGGGACAGACGCCAGCGCGGCATGTTGAAATTGGACCGCCGCACGGGCGGAGCGGTCTTCCAGCTTCGCCATGGTTCCCAGGGAACCCACAAAGTCTTGTTCGATAGAGCGAGCGACCGCGTCCGCATCCGATCCCATCGGCAATTCGAACAGCGCCACATACCATTGATCCGGGTCCACGCCATGTATGTTTGCGGTGAACCGGAACACATAGCCCAGGCGTCTACGATCGGCATGGGCAAAAACAATCGCCAGTATGGTGTCCAGGCGAGGACCCGGCCGAAACGAACGCGGCTCATCCCGAGTCGCCACGCCGGCGAACATCTCCAACCACGCCTTCAATTCCTCCACCGTCTCCGGCGGATGCGAGCCACTTTCCATAACCGCAGCGGCATACTCATCCCGGGACGCATGGTCACGTGGAAATGGTGGAGGCAAGGGGCCCAGTACGCCCATGACCAGCGCCATGCCCGACGCATCTTCCCATCGTCCCAGATAGACGCTGGGATACCACAGGTCCCGCGGATAGAATCGTTCCAGGGAGGAACCGTCCGCCATGCGGTAGTGATACACCGTCGGCTGCGGCAGCCCAACGGGCTCGGCGCCGCGCATGACGCGAAACACCAATCCTTCACTCGGGATTTGTGCCGCCGGCGCAAACGTCACGCCGCGGCCGCGTTGCCCTTCGGCCGATTGCGGGACAAGACCGCAGCAGCATGCGACGGTCAGCATACCGATACGCGGAAGTCGTTGCGCGATCCAGCTCATATCTCCATATACCATACCCATCCCGCCATTTCTATCGCCCTGCACTATCAGTAAAACTGACGATCGTCAGTTGCACTGATAATCAATAGAATTGACGATCGTCAATTTTATTGATAGGCGGAAAGGCATGAAACCGAAAACGAAGCTCTTGCTTTATCACTTGATGTGGTCGGCAGAAGCCATGACACGCCCGACGTATCGCACGCTGTCGGGGTCATTCGAATCATGGGCGTATCAGAACGGATTCCTTCAACGCATTCATGCCCTTGAAAAAGCGGATTTGCTCGAATCCCGCATCGAGGAAGGGAGCCTGGACCGCGTCTATCGCCTGACCCAGAAGGGGGCGTTGAAGGCGCTGGACGGGCGGAACCCGGAAATCCAATGGAGCCGGGAATGGGACGGGAAATGGCGCTTCATCCTGTTCGACGTGCCCGAAAACAGGAGGCCGCTACGAAGCCAACTTCGACAGACCCTACAAAAGGCGCACTTCGGTTGCTTGCAGAAAAGCGTGTGGCTGTCGCCCGACCCCACCGATCATATCCATGACGAACTAGCCCGATTGAAAGTGGATGCGTCCACCCTGACACTGATCGAAGGACGACCGTGCGGAGGAGAATCCGTGATGGATCTGGTTTCCAGCGCCTGGTCCTTCAACGAAATCAACCGCCGCTATAAACAGCATCAGCAACACCTCACGAGGCTCCCGTCGGCCCAAGCATCCGACCTGCCGTCCAAACTCAAGCAATGGACGGAGATGGAACGATTGCTGTGGGCAACATGCATGCAGAAGGATCCCCTGCTGCCCGAGGAACTTCTTCCCAAATACTACGATGGACGAAAGGCATGGGAGCATCGCGTCAAGATCATGCGGAAAGCCGGGACATTGATGCGGAAATTGCATTTCGACTACTCGGCGAAATGACAGGCGGACCATTGCCCCGAGCGAATTTCCCGGAGCTCGGGGACCTCCGAGCGGCATCGATCCTTGGCTATCGGACAACGTGGATGAAACGGACAGCCCGGAATCAGCCTCGTGGGTGACGGCACGTCCCCTTTCAATATGATGCGATCCGAACCTTGCGTCCGTGATTTCAGCCCCTTGTCCACGTCCGGCACGGCGGATAACAAGGCCTGCGTATAGGGATGCGTGGGGCGCGTAAGGATCTCGTCGGGAGTACCCGACTCAACAATCTTCCCGAGATACATCACCAGGATCCGATCGCAGATATAGCGCACCACGGCCAGATCATGCGCAACAAACAGATAGGCCAGATTCATCTCCCGCTGAAGATCCTTCATGAGATTCAATATCTGTACCTGCACGGACACGTCCAACGCCGAGACGGGTTCGTCCGCAATGATCAATTGCGGATCAACAGCCAATGCCCGCGCAATGCCGATGCGTTGCCGCTGCCCGCCGCTGAACTCATGCGGATACCGGTCCATGTACCCGGGATCAAGCCCGACGGCGTGAAACAGGTCCTGCGCCCGCTTGCGACGCTCTGCGCGCCCGCCCATACGATGCACCTGCATAACTTCCTGTATGGCGTTCCCTACGGACATGCGCGCATTCAGAGAGCCATACGGATCCTGAAAGATCATTTGTACGCGCTTGCGATAGGCCTGCAACTCGCGATTATTGAGCGGCGCCACATCCTTGCCCGCAAAATCGATGCGCCCGGAATGCACGTCCACCAACCGCATGATGGCCCGCCCCAACGTGGTCTTCCCACAGCCGCTTTCGCCGACCAATCCCACGCTTTCGCCCGGTTGAATGGAAAAGCTGACCCCGTCCACGGCGCGCACGGGCGCACGGCGTTTGCCAAAATAGACGCGCAAGTCTTCCACCTTCAGAAGGGAACCGTTTTGTTTGGCGGCACTCATGATTCGGCGAGCTCCCGCCAGAAATGACACCGCGAACGACGATCGCCCGGCCCCTGCTCCAGTTCCGGCTCTTTCTCCTCGCACACGGCTTGGCGCATCGGACAGCGGGGATGGAAACGGCATCCCGACGGCATACGCGCCGGATTCGGCACCACACCCTCAATGCCCGCTAATCGCTCTCCCGTCCCGCTCAACCGCGGCACGGCTTCCAGCAAACCTTTGGTGTACGGATGCCGGGGCCGAGCCAGCACTTCCTCCGTCGGACCCGACTCCACAATCCGCCCCGCATACATGACATACACACGATGCGCTACGCCCGCGACCAACCCGAGATTGTGCGTGATCAGCAATATGGCCATGCCGAGCTGTTGCTGCAGCGAAACCAACAAATCCAGTATCTGCGCCTGAATCGTTACGTCCAATGCCGTGGTCGGCTCATCGGCGACGAGCAATCGAGGGTGACACGCCAACGCCATCGCAATCATCACGCGCTGTTGCATCCCGCCGCTCATCTCATGGGGATACGCGTGGGCGCGCTCTTCCGGATCGGCGATCCCCACCATGCGCAACAAGTTGACCACTTCCTCGCGCACATTCACCTTCTTGCGATGCAAACGCAGGGCCTCGCCAATCTGGTACCCGACCCGGAACACGGGGTTGAGCGAGGCCGACGGGTCTTGGAAAATGTAGGAGATCTTGTTACCACGCAAATCGCGCAATGCATCCTGATTCATGCGCAACACGTCCTTGCCCTCGTAGAGCACTTCGCCGCCGGCATACCGGCCGGGCGGCTCGGGCACCAGTCGCGCCAACGCCAGCGACGACACACTCTTCCCGCACCCGGATTCGCCCACCAAGGCCACGGTCTCGCCGTGCCCCACGGTCAGGTCGATCCCGTCCACCGCGCGCACGGGCTCCTCTTCCGCGTCGAAATGTACGCGAAGATCTTTCACTTCGGCCAGGATGTTGTTAGATTGTGCCATGGTGATATCTCGGACATTTCCTCAGGCTACCATCACGATTTCTTAAACCAGACCCTTTCCCAAAACCCGGCTCGGCGGGAGCCTCGCC